>JAUILF010000023.1 GCA_030433135.1 Bacteroidia bacterium
TTCAAGGAAGCATTGAGAATACCTGCATCCTGATAAGGCACACTGTATGGATCCCGGAAAGTTCTCATAAGTACATAATCGGCAGTCCATTGACCAATACCGGTTTCCAGGAGTAATCTCTTCTTAACTTCATTGGTCTCTAGCCCTTGCAGATCATCGCGAAACCTACCGGTACAAAAACGGGCTGCAAGTAATTTGATGTATCGGGTTTTTTGACGCGAAAATTTCATTTCCCGAAAGACACTTTCATTGATATCTGCTACAACTTCAGGAGTTGGAAAAAGATAGTATCTGGTTCCCAGGTGATCGATGCCGTCATCACAATACGTGACCAGGTTTCTCTTTACCTGATGGGCAAACCGAAGATTGATTTGTTGTCCGATGATACACCAGCATAGGGCTTCAAACAGATCTTTAATTCCCATTACTCTGAGTCCATAATATTGACGTGACATAAAAGCCAGTTTTGCATCCTCATTGAGCACATCATAAAACGGATTAATATCTCGCTGGATATCAAAACTCCAGATCAGGTCATCTCTGACTTTTTTCAGCTCTGTGGAAGTTGGTTGGCCTTCCAGAATATCGATCATCAACTTATCCCTGAAGCAGGTTAGCTCACATAGAACTTTACCGGAATCGGTCCGTAGCACTGTGATTAGTCGATTTGAAGTGACAGTATGCAGCACCTCACCATGACCCCGGTCCAGGTAACTGATGCACTCCTGAAAGTTGAAGTTGTTGGGGATGGTTATGACAATATCCGGATCAGATTCCATAGTAGTTTAGGGAACGATCAATAGTTGATCTCTATTCTGCTTTACTATCTTGTAGGGAGGAAATTCAGATCCCATGCTTGCCAGATTAGTGAAACTCGGACCCGGAGCGATGGTGGCAGCTGCCTTCATCGGGCCCGGTACAGTGACTACCGCTACCCTGGCTGGTGCCGGGTATGGCTATACCTTACTTTGGGCGGTGGTGTTTTCAGTATTGGCAACCTGTGTTTTGCAGGAAATGGCCGTGAGACTGGGGGTGATGGGTAACATGGGGTTGGGAGAAGCCATCCGAAGTTCCTTTACCAGCCCATTACCAAGGTTTTTGGCAGTTGCACTGGTCATGGCAGCTATTTTTATAGGAAATGCAGCTTATGAGGCAGGTAACATTGCCGGAGCAGGATTGGCATTTAATGCAAGTGCTGGCGAAGGTCAGACAGGATTGAACCTGGTCAACCTGGCTATTGGAATCGCCGCGTTTATTTTGCTTGTGAGTGGACGATACAAGGTCATAGAAAAGTCGTTGATGACGCTGGTGGCAGTTCTTGGTCTCGTCTTTGTGTCAGCAGCGATTTTTAGCAAACCTGACTTAGGTCTGGTCTTGAAGGGACTATTTATTCCTGAGGTTCCGGAAAATGGATTATTGATGGTGGTAGGTCTCATTGGTACTACTGTAGTACCATACAATCTATTTCTGCATGCATCATCGGTTAGACAGCGATATGGTTCCAGTCATTTGAGGGAAGCCCGTTGGGACTCTTTCATTTCCATATTCATTGGAGGTCTGATCACGGGTTGTATTATTGTTGCAGCTGCTGCCTCTGTGGGAGACTCCATGGTAACTCCGGAGACGATTTCAGACCTGGGTAAACCGTTAACCGTATTACTTGGCGAGTGGTCTACGCTGTTCGTGGGTTTGGGGTTTTTGGCGGCCGGTCTATCATCTGCAGTCACTGCTCCGTTGGCTGCTGCCTATGCTATTACAGGAATTCTTGGCTGGAATCAGGATATGAAAGGATACAAGTTCCGTATTATCTGGTTGCCGGTACTGTTAACCGGAATTTTATTTTCATCCATTGGATTGAAACCGGTGAGTGTCATATTGTTTGCTCAGGTAGCTAATGGTATCTTACTGCCCGTTACTGCTATATTTTTATTAAAAGCCATGAATGATCGGAATATTGTAGGAACATCGGTAAATTCCCGAGTAGTTAACATCCTGGGTGGACTGGTGTTGGTCGTTACCCTGGTACTGGGTATCAAAAGTATTTTCCAGGCTTTAAGTGCATTATAAGATATGAGTGAATTAAGGATTGATCTGAATTGCGATATGGGAGAAAGTTTTGGAAACTATCTCATGGGTGCTGATGAAAAAATTTTCCCTTACATAACTTCTTGTAATATAGCTTGTGGCTTTCATGCCGGAGATCCCTACCACATTGAAAGAACACTTTTGGGAGCAAAGAAATTTGGTGTTCAGGTAGGAGCACATCCTGGCTATCCTGATCTCGCCGGTTTTGGAAGAAGGTATCTCCGAATGAGTAAAATGGAGCTCCGAACCTGTCTCAAGTATCAGATTGCAGCACTCAAAGGAATGGCAGAAAGTATTGGGGTACAGATCAAATATGTCAAACCGCATGGAGCTTTGTATAATCAAGCTGCCCGGGATGAGGAAGAGGCAAAAACCATTGTTGAAGCCGTTCGGGAAATTGACCCGACTCTGGCAGTTATGGGATTAGCGGGAAGCACCTTTATGGAAATCGCCAGTAATATGGGGATCCGTTTTATTGCCGAGGCTTTTGCCGATCGCCGATATGACAACCACGGGCATTTACAGAGCCGAGAGGAGAGCGGCGCAGTGATTGATGAGCCCGGAGAAGCTGCAGCACAGGTAATTTCGATCGTTCGTGATTCCAAAGTGGAGTCAGCTTATTATGAGGAGGTGATGATGTCAGCAGAAAGTATTTGTATTCATGGAGATAACCCAGAAGCCGTTCCGATACTTAAGGCCATCGATAGTGCATTGCGTGAGAGAAACATTTTAAAACTACCTTTTCAGACATGATCACTGTTGATGCTTTCGGGGATCGGGCAGTCCTCATCAATTTTGAGCAAAAGATCGCACTTGATATAAATCGAAATGTAATACAATTGGCCCACTACTTGAGGAGTAAAAGAATTCAAGGGTGGAAATTCATATCACCAGCTTACTGTTCGATTACCATTGGTTTTGATCCTCTTGTCTGGAATATGGGGGATGTAATTGAAAGGGTAAACCGATACCTGGATAAAGCTGCTCACATATGGCAAAGTTCTATTGGCCGAAGCATGCAGATTCCAGTCTGTTATGAAGGATCGTATGCACTTGATATGGCAGAAATACGGAAACAGACCGGGCTTTCAGAATCTGAAGTAGTGGATCTTCATACTGCTCCTGGTTACCAGGTATTTATGACGGGCTTTTTGCCTGGATTTCCTTATCTCGGTATCCTTAATGAAAAGCTCAGATGCGAGAGGAAGGCAGATCCGAGACTGAGAGTGCCGGCTCAATCAGTAGCGATTGCTGGCCTTCAAACCGGAATTTACCCAAACGCATCACCGGGAGGGTGGCAGATTATAGGAAGGGTTCCCTTTAAGATATTTGACCCTCTAAGAGAAGACCCTTTTCTCTTCAGAGAAGGTGATATGGTTAGATTTTACCCAGTTTCCTCAACAAAGTTTGTCGAAATATCGAAGGCAGTTGCAGAAGATCACAGTGAAATCCAGAAGGTTTATGCCTGATATTTTAACCATGAAATTTAGAAAGGCAGGCTTGCAAACCCTGGTGCAGGACGGTGGTCGAAGTGGATATCAGCAACAAGGTGTTCCGGAAGGTGGAGCCATGGACCAGGTGTCATACAGGCTTGCCAACTGGTTGGTTGGGAATCCAGTTGATCATCCGGCTCTTGAAATGACCCTGCTGGGACCTGAAGTCAGATTTGACGTCGACTGCCAAATCGCTCTCACCGGTGCGGATTTATCAGCATCCATAAACGGACAACCGGTTTCCCTGAATCAAACCCTGAATTGTATGCAGGGAGATGAGCTTTCTTTTGGTCATGTTCATGGCGGTTGCAGGGCGTACTTGGCAATAAGAGGTGACTGGATGGTAGATTATTGGTTGCAAAGTGCAAGTGCCCTTCCGGGGTTCGATGAGATTTTGCCTGATAGTCAGATCAGCGACGAGTCTGCGCTGCAGATCCGGCTAAAACACGATATAGAACCCAGGGCATTTGATTTCATACCGGTTAGTTCTGACAGTTTCAGGCTTAGAGCTGTTCCGGGGCCAGATAGCGGTTGTATTCTGCAAGAAGCAGTGGATGACTTTTTTTCACGGACTTTTCGCGTAAGTACAGCAGCAAACCGGATGGGGTATCGACTTGAAGGAAAATTGAAAGGATTAGGGAAGCGGGATGAACTGATTTCATCAGGAGTAATACCGGGTACTGTGCAGGTTGCGAGCTCAGGTCAACCTGTAATTATGCAGGTGGATGGACAGACCACAGGGGGGTATTATCGAGTGGCCAATATTATTACGGCAGACCTGCCTGTGTTGGCTCAGTTGAAGCCTGGTGACAATGTCTCATTTCAGCGGTTGTCGATTGAGGAAGCCGAGTGCGAGAAACGTACTTTTTACCATAAGTGGGGATTCTTGTTTGAAGTGTGATATCGGGATCTGACTACAATTTTCATCAAAATATCCGGGCAAAGCCTGATAATCAATTGGCTGATCAGATATCACATATATGTAGATCAGGTTGTGACTGACCCCCATTTCCCCTTAATCCAAAGAAACCCGGGAACCATCAAAAAGCTCAATCCGGCGATAATCAACCAGGTTGAAAAAAATCCAACACCCTCTACCAGTCTTGTACCCAGGATAGGGGCCAGAATAAATGAACTCGAAAACATCATTGCCCATAAGCCCATGTATTTTCCTTTTTGATGCGACGGAGCCCGGCTCAGAGCCAGGCTGTTTCCGAAAGGAAAATTAATGATCTCTCCAAAGGACACCAGGATGTTGTATCCACTTACAATCACCAGCCAATGCAACGGAAGGTTGAGAAAGAGGTGCCCCAGCCCAATGAGAATGGCACCGAAAATCATACTGTTGAACGGATTCCATCTTTTCTGGGAAAACGCCACCAAGGGCATTTCAAAAAAGAATACCATTAAACCGTTGAAGGTGAAAAAAATACCTATTTGGGCCTCTGTCATAGCCAGGCCTTCCTGAAAGTACAATGGAACGGTCGAAAGAATTTGGATAAAAGCAACGATGTTAATGCCGGTCACCACTAAAAAGAGGAAGTAAATATGGTCGGACAACACGGTTTTGTTGTGAGATTTATCAGTGCTTTGTTGTTCCATTCTCCGCTTTTTCTGATGGGGAGACAACATCAAAATGAGAAAGATGGCTGCACTCATACAAGTGAAACCATCCAGGATAAATAACCAGGTATACCCCACTGATCCGGCCAGAAATCCCGCAAGTGCAGGTCCCACTGAAATTCCCAGATTAATGGCCATCCTGATCAGTGATATTGCGCGGGTTTGATTTTCGGGCTTGCTAAAAAGTGACACCGCAGCCATCAAAGGAGGTCTGGAAGCATCTGATATGGTACTGGTAATAAAAATGGCCCCACAAAGCACATAAAAGTCATGATAGAGAAAGAGAGAGGCCATGCCCAATCCTCCAATGATCAGGCTCCATGAAAGTACTCTGTAAAATCCTATTCGATCCGTGAGAACTCCTCCCAGCCAGGATCCCACCAGTGATCCGGCACCGTACATTCCCGTTACTATTCCGGCCTGTGCAAAGTCAAATCCCAGCTCATTGGTACTGTAAAGTGCCAGGAAAGGTAGCACCATCATACCGCTGCGATTGATGAGAATCACCACAGCCAGGATCCAGACCTCGCGACTTAGGCCTTCAAATGACCGGGTGTAGAATGAGATGAGAGATTTCAATACTGGTTGTTTGAGGTCCCGCAAACATACGTGATACCACTAAAATATTACGAAGGGGAATAAGATTACCTTGATCCTTTATACCTTCATCTAACAATTAGAACCTCGAATTATGAAAAATATACTCTTAATCATGCTGTGCCTGATCTGCACGACCTCCTTCTCTCAGGAAATGCAATTCAGACCTTTGTTTAATGGAACCGATCTGACGGGCTGGATCGACGTAAATACTTCGCCGGAAACCTGGAGAGTGGAGGATAGTGTGCTGATCTGTACGGGTAATCCTATCGGTGTGATGCGCAGTGACCGGCAGTATGAGAACTTCATTATGGAGATCGAATGGAAGCACATGGAAGCCGGTGGCAATTCCGGGGTATTTATTTGGAGTGAGGGTACCCAATTTAGTGATGATGAACCACTTACCAAGGCTATGGAAGTGCAAATGCTGGAGTTGGAATGGGCTACCATACACGATCGCACCGATGCTTATGTGCACGGAGAGTTATTCCCGACCATGGGTATGACCGCAGTGCCGGATAATCCCCGGGGCAACCGTAGCAAATCCCTGGAAAAGCGCTGCCTGGGCAAAGGCCAATGGAACAAGTATGTGATTGTCGCCGTAGACGGTACGGTCAAACTTGCTATTAACGGCAAATTCGTCAATGGAATCAGTAAATCAGAGAGAAAAAAAGGATATATCTGCCTGGAGGCAGAAGGTTCAGAAATTCACTTTCGCAATATCAGGATTATGGAATTACCAGGTGGAATTCTGACTCCGGAGAATGCGGCACCTGTGGTGGATTGATAGTTCGAGTATAACTTCAGAGTTGGGGTGTGGGCAGGCCGACACTCATTTGCCATTGGTCGAGATATCGCAGTACATCCTGTTGTGTGACTAACTCATCACTGTCGAAACTAGCTTCGAATGTGGAATATAGTTCTTGCCTTTGTTCAGTCGTCAATCCAGAGATTAGTGAGCCACCCTTTCCTTTGTCGAAAGAAAGTATGATCTGGTGACAAACTTGTAACGTCTCCTCATCCTCAATTTTGAATGATTACCGTGATTAGTTGAGTGCTTTAATTTGGTCATTCCCCGTTTTATCAAATGTGTATGCAATAATTGAATCACACTAATTGAAGGTGACCTTACAGGCCACCTTCATCGGCATCATTCAAATGGGGCGTTGCCCCATTCTATTAGGTCCAGACCTTTCAGGCCTGGTGACCGAACCTGTACTCGTGCTTTGGCCGATAAAGATTTGAGGAATCATTCGGGAATATTTTTAGTCAGGTGAAATGTATTGAAGGAGCATAGCCGATCCCGCTTTTTTTTTGGAAAAAAGGGGCACATGACTGAAAAGTAACGAAGACTTGGCTGTAAAGAATCCGAATGAAACTACAATGATTTTTGTGTCAAAGTACTAGCGCTGCTTGAAGTTTGCAACTTCAACCGATATCCTCTTCACATTTTAGACTAGTTCAATGGCTCTGGTAATGAAATACCATATTTCTCGCTGCATTTCTTTAATCCGGCTTCCACACCGGGATGAAGCACAAGACCGTTGGTGAGGTGATGGCGCTTTCTTTCCAGGGCTCGGCTTCCCGGCATTCGCACCTGCTCAAAACCTTGTCTGGGAGTTGACTCCATACATTTGTCGGCCAAGTGTTGCATTTCATCCTGGAAATGCTGTCTCCCTCCAAACTGGTCAGGATCGATCAATTGCATGAAGATGGATGAACTCCACTGTGTGATATCGTTGTGACGCCCGAATCCCGCCAGGCCACTGGTGAGTGCTTCAATCATGATCGCCAATCCAAATCCCTTAAACCCCAGATCCATTCCTCCAACTGGCAAAACTGTAGAGGGAGGGTCTTCAAAAAAAGTGGAGGTCCGGTTGGTAGCATTACCCTGGGCATCCATCAACCATGGACCATCAAGGTCTTCCCCTTGTTTGTGTTTTTGAACGATTACACCATTTGCCACCGTAGAGGCACTGCTGTCGAACAATATGGGGTCTCCGTGAGTCGGGATACCATAGGCCAGGGGGTCGGGACTGTACACACCATCAACGCCACCAAAGGGAGCCACCGTTTTGTTAAGCGGGTCAGAACTATACAATATGATCATGATGCCCTTGTCAGTGACTCGTTCGAGATAGGCGGCCAGGCATGCAATATGATGACTTTCCTGGATAGCCAGAGAAAAGACCGCAGTCGACTCAAGTCGATGAAGACCGATATCTATGGCTTTTTCAACCAGATAAGGGCCGGGAAGGTGACGTCCGTTCCATGTCAATTGTGATCCCCCATCCCGAATAACAGAAGGCTCTCCATCCTTAGACATCTTTCCTTGTAAAAGTTCCTCGGCATAAAGAGGCAACAACTGCAGACCATGGGTCGTGTGACCCATCAAGTCAGAGGTAACCAGTGTTTTGGCTACAATGGCACTTCTGTCCCCGGGTAGGCCCGCCTTTTCCAATATACTTACTGCATAATCAATGAGAACTGTGTGATCATACCGGTTTTGCATAATTAATTTTATGGTTAAGTTGTTTGTATTCAATAATAAATTGAATACGGTCATAATCATAGAGTTGCTCAAGATAATTATCTTGGGTGCAATATTAAATTTGGCCAAATAAGTGGTTGGAGCAGATGATGACGATGCAATTAGTTTTTAGCAAATTATTTTCATGTAGATTCTTGGTTTTGGTTCTGGTTCTTCATGGGTTGGCAGGCTGTGGTGGTTCAGCTGACCAGGGATCACAAGTGGATTTGAAGGAAATCTCTCTGAGTGAGGATCGTGCCCGGGAAAAGGCTGAGCTCCTTCGCGCGGAGATTTCTGCCGAGGTAGATCCGGCACTGGAGTTAACTCTTTGGGCAAGCGATACCCTGCTGGCCGATCCGGTGGCGCTGGACATGGATGACAGGGGAAGGGCCTTTGTGACCCGTACAAATCGTCGCAGGTCCAGCGAATTTGATATCAGAAGGTATCCGGAGTGGGAGGAAGCATCGATCTCTTTTCAGAGTGTAGAAGATCGACGGGGATTTATTCGCAATACACATACTCCTGAGAACAGCGGTACCTGGAATCAACCGTTTGACCTGAACGGAGATAGCCTGCAGACCTGGGAAGATCTGACGATCGAATCAGAGGAGGTATATCGTATCGAAGATCGCTCCGGCGATGGTATCGCAGACTACACCGCCCTGGTAGCTACTGGTTTTAATACCGAGATTACTGACATTGCCGGAGGAGTGCTTTTTCATGATGAAAGTGTTTATCTGTCGGTCGCCCCTGATTTGTGGCGGTTGCAGGATGAAGATGGGGACGGATATATGGAGCTCAGAGAGTCACTGATGTATGGGTTTCAGGTTCATATTGGGTTCGGCGGCCACAATATGTCAGGATTGAAAATAGGCCCTGATGGTAAAATCTATTGGGGGATCGGTGATATAGGTTTTAATGGAACGGATCAAGATGGAAAACAGTGGAAATATCCCAACCAGGGGGTTATCGTCCGATGTAATCCGGATGGGTCTGACTTTGAGGTCTTTGCAGCCGGTCTGAGGAATACTCATGAATTCACCTTTGATGATTATGGAAACTTGATTTCCGTAGACAATGACGGGGATCATCCTGGTGAAAGTGAAAGACTGGTATATCTGTTGGATGGATCAGACAGTGGGTGGCGGATTAACTGGCAATTTGGCAAATACCGGGACCCCAAAAATAATGACTACAAAGTCTGGATGGATGAGGAGCTGTATAAGCCGAGATTTGAAGGCCAGGCTGCTTTCATTCTCCCCTGTATTCGCAATTACATTAACGGGCCTACAGGCATGGTGTACAATCCCGGAGCCGGAATGGGTCGGGACTGGCAGGATCATTTTTTCGTAGTTGAGTTTAATGGGAATCCTGCCAGATCAGGAATACACAGTTTTAAATTAGAACCGAAGGGAGCAGGTTTTGCATTCAAGTCTGGTAAGAAGATCATGGGGGGAGTCCTGGCAACTGGGTTGGATTTTGGAGCTGATGGTGCATTGTACTTCACGGACTGGATTGATGGTTGGGCCAAGAAGGGATACGGTCGTATATGGAAGTTGGATGCAAAAAGTGATAACCTGGAGGGACTTCGTGCTGAGACTAAGGTGCTGCTCGAGTCGGATTTCAAGGCTAAGAATGAAGAAGAACTGGGCCTCCTGCTGGGACATCCGGATCAACGGATTAGAAGGAAATCACAATTTGAGCTGGTGCGACGGGGAGATATCAGCGGACCTCTGTTCCTGGATGAATTGCAGCAATCGGATGATCAGATGAAGCGGATCCATTGCATATGGGGACTGGGACAGCTGGCCGCATCTAATGTAGAACACGCTGCTGATTTGACGGCTTTTCTGGGGGATGAAGATGCTGAAATAAGAGCTCAGGTTGCCAAGACACTGGGTTCGATCAAATACAAGGATGCTGGCGACGCTTTGATGGACTTATTACAGGATCCGAATCCCCGAGTTCGGCTGTTTGCTGCTGAAGCATTGGGAAGAAGCGGGGAAACCAGGGCTGTGGATGGAATCCTGGATATGCTCAGGCAGAACAACGATGAAGATGCCCATCTGAGACACGCAGGCATTGTGGCTTTGGCCAGAATAGGAGATGTAGATAGGCTTGCATCATTGGCTGACTCAGACAGTCGCGCCTTACGAATTGCAGCAGTTGTGGCCCTGAGGCGAATGACTGCACCTCAAGTGCAACTGTTCCTCAATGATGAGGATGAGGATGTAGTTGCAGAAGCTGCCCGGGCCATCAATGATGATTTTTCTGTAGAGGCAGCACTTCCGGCTCTGGCAGACCTGCTGATTACTACTGATTTTGATGATGAAGTATTAATCCGGCGGGCAATCAATGCCAACAATAGGGTGGGAACAGATAAAGCCATAGCAAACCTCATTACCTATGCTGCTGATAAAGACAATGATTCGGAAATGAGAAAAGAAGCGGTTGCCGTGCTTGGTGTATGGGCAAACCCTTCTGTCTTTGACCGTGTTGATGGCAGGTACCGGGGAGAAGTAGACAGAGACAGTTCTCAGGTTCTGACTTTGGCTGGCCTACAATTGACGGAGTTGCTGCTGGACCCTGACCTGTTAGTACGGGAGTCTGCGGCTCATGCTATTGGTCGCCTGGGACATACTGCGGCTATTGAAACATTGGTTATGGTTGTTGAGGAAGATAGTGAGCCCCGGATGAGAGCAACAGCATTAAATACACTCTATCAACTGAAAGCGCCTAACATGCCGGAGTTGTTGGATGCAGGGCTGGATGATGCCAATGAGGAAGTCAGAATTGCAGCCATTCATCTCATCAATGAAATTAATGCCGATCCGGACCAGCTAGCCCAAATGTTGACGACGACGTTGGAACAGGGTTCTACCACGGAGCAACAGGCTGCCATTCAGGCACTTTCCCAGTTGCCAAAGGAGAGTACATTCGGGTTGATCGAAAATATGCTCAAACGGCTAGCCCGGGGAGAGGTTAAGCAAACCATTCAACTGGATCTTATCGAAGTGGCAGAGGATATGGAAGACCCCAAATTGGATGCGCTCATTAGTTCTTACCGGGGATCTTTTGACATCGAAGGAGAGGTAGTCAATTATATGGAATGCCTGGAGGGTGGAGATGCGCAGCGAGGTCGTGATATCCTGATTAACAATTCAAATGCCCAATGCCTGAAGTGCCATAACATCAGGGGATATGGAGGAGTTGCAGGACCCGCTCTTGACGATATCGGAGCACGAATGACACCTGTCAAAATGGTGCAATCAATGGTTGACCCCAGCGCCGAAATCGCAGCTGGCTTCGGGGTGGTTACCCTGATTCTTAATGATGATAGCGCAGTAAGTGGTGTTTTAATCAAAGAAAACAGTGAAGAATTGATTGTCCGGGATAGTGAGGAAAAAGAAATCACGGTCACTAAATCGGACATTAAGGAGCGTATTAACGCCGTGTCAAGCATGCCTTCTATGACTGACATCCTGAGCAAGCACGAGATACGAGATCTTGTGGCCTTCTTAAGTGAACTGAAGGAAACGCAGGAGACTGAACAGGAAGGAGAGGGAGAAGGGTCCTACTAAAGAATGGTGTGAGTGTGAATGCTGACATCCGAAGGATCGTCAGTAGCGTAGTGCTGACACCGAAGTAAGTGTGAGTGCGTGGTGTGGTGTATCGAAGGATCTGCTCTGCAAATGCCGTACTCGGTTTAATAATCCACAAATCCGTGTAGATCTGTGATTCTGACAGTTGAAGGTTTAGAGGCTGTCAAGCTATTTCATGAGCGGGCAAGAAACCCAACTACCCAAATCCTAACGCCCAAAGCCTCTTTCTCCCAATCGAAGGAAATTACTATCGACCTCTTTTTGTAAGTTCGTACAACCGGGGCAGATCATTTGGAGCAATCCAGTAATATTTCGGCTACTGTGTTTTTTCTGAAAAATACATTTCAAAGATCATGAGAACGAGTTCATTTCAATGGAGTCAAGCTATAGTTGCCCTGTCGGGCATGATGTTGACAGTCACCTCGTTGTTTTCCCAGGCCGGATCAATATCGACTGCCAATTTGATAGTTCAGAAGATCAACAACCTTGAGAGCACCCGGGATCCAAAATGCTATGCCACTGCCAGTCGACTCGAAGACTTTATGTATGGTACTCCATTGGATGTAGAGGCCAGAAACCTGAGAACTGAAGTACAGAAGGAAATTGCCATGTTTTTACGTGATCACGGCTCGGAAAGAGCTCGTGGGATGGGTCAGGACTCGATTTCAGGTGGTGTGATTCGTGATCTGATTGACTCAACTTCAGTTATTGCTACCGTGAAATCAGGTGACATCATGTTTAGGATTGATTCTGGTTTCATCCAGGTTAAGAAAATTGACTATGATCAGTATTCTTCAGTAGCGTATGGATATAGAGCGTTACTATCAGTGGAGCAGGACCTGTTTTATATTATGGATGAAGATTTTCTTCCCTTGACTGACGAGGCAGTATCCTATATCAATTCCTATTTGAACATTGTAACCCTGGTGAGCCTGCAGATAGCGGATGCTACCGCGAGGGCGGAAAACAGTAGTCTTATTACTGAGCCTATGCTTAGAGCAGCATGGATTCGCACTTTTAGTGATTCCGGTGCGGTAGAATTCTTTGACTATCAGTATCCCGACCTTAATAATTCCATTCAAAAGAATGAGCAGGTACTGAGGACTATTATCAGGCAAAAGATCGCCTCTTACGAGCAATACAATCATCTGAGTCAAAGCGTGTTCTTACGCAATATCCAGGTGTTCTTTGCCCGCCAGATGTGGCCGGTTGATTCTGTGACTTCCAATTCACTGAAGAATTATTATCTCGAATCCCTTATTGCTTTTACCCAGGAACTAATCAAAAGTGCGGACATCTATCGTACGAATCGGGAGGATGTTTTGATTCGGGTACGTGATGTGGAGCCGGCATTGCAGGGGTTCCTCCCGCATACGGTGAATAACTTTGAGGATGTGATCTATTTTCCGAATAATGAAGAGGAAGCCATCACCATTGAAGCTTATGATCTTGACGCTTTCAGGGATGGAGGTTTGCACTGGATTATACTGGACTACGCCCTGGAGCCACCTGAGATTTCTTCCAAACCTATAGACCCTCATGCTGCCGAGCTCATTGTCGAAGGCATTGCCCAAATGGGTGTCCTGGTGTTGCGCCTGGCAGGAGAAGCATCACATGCTGAGAATAAGGAAGTCCTGGATATAGACGACATTACCAGTGGCTTTGAAAAGATACAGCAGTTGATCAAGACCTATCCTGAGCAGGAAATATCAACATCGCCATCATTTTCACAAGTAACACCAAAGATTGAGGGAAAAGTGTTTGTAGATGTGACTGATGAAACCGGCCTTCATTTTGAACACCGGTCGTCAGACTGGTTGAGCCGGTTGATCAGGAGTTATGTATATGCTCCGGAAGAAAATACAGCTAAACTATCCATACCGCCGGCATTTGGTGGAGCCGGAGTAGCAGCAGAAGATCTGAATAATGACGGATATCCTGACCTGGTTTTGCTGGGCGGTGCCGGTAACAAGGTTTACCTGAATGATGGCAAGGGGCATTACGAGGATGCCACGGACCGGTTTCAGATCAATCACTGGAGTGAAGAAAAAAACTCCTTTGGCGAACCCAGGCAGCCCATCATTGTGGATTTTAATAATGATGGATATCAGGACCTGCTCGTGACCTATGTGGACGACTTTCACCGGGTATATCGCAATGACAAAGGAGAGGGATTTACGGATATGACGGAAATCGTTGAGTTAGATGGAAGGGGATTGGTCGGAGGACCTGCCACATCCTTTGACTACGATAATGACGGGCTACTGGATGTGTTTATCGGCTATTTCGGTAACTATATAACAGGTGATTTACCCACACTTAGCCGGAACAATCAAAACGGCAAACCGTGTAAGCTCTATCGTAACATCGGGGGTTTCGTATTTCAGGAGGTACTATTTACCATTGATTCCCTGACTGACAATGGGTGGACCCAGGCAGTGGGTCATACAGATATTAACCAGGATGGTCGGCAGGATCTCATTGTGGGTAATGACTTTGGAGTAAACCGCTATTATGTCAATGATCCGGAACAAGGGTTTATCGAAATGAGTAATGTCTGGAAGACGGATAAGCCATCCTATACCATGAATGTGGGTATTGGCGATATCAACCGGGACCAACATCCGGATATCTATGTCTCCAATATTGTGGTTATGCAAAAGGAGGAGAAATACGTCAGCCCCAATGAGGAGACCACCATGAAGTTTAACCCCGAAAAGATGCCCAATATACGTACCGTGGAGGCCAATGACTTGTTTGTGTCTGAGGCTACTGGTGGTGTATTTAAGCAATACGAGCTGTCAGACCAGGTGGGCAGGGGGTATTCGTCAACCGGATGGTCGTGGGATGCAGACTTTTTTGACTACGACAATGATGGGGATGAAGACCTGTATGTATTGAATGGAATGAATGACTTTCGGGTATATGGCACTGAAAATCCCCAATACTATGACAGTGAGGATGAATCGAAGTCGATAGAATACGCTGAAAGCAGCCGGGAAAAGAATGTATTTTTTGTCAATGAGCAAGGGGTTTTGGTCAACCGCGCTGAAGAACTGGGAACCGATTTGTTGAGTAATGCCCGTAGTGGAAGTTATTTAGATTTTGATACCGACGGAGATTTAGATATCTTGGTGGGTAATTATCATGACCAGGTTTACTTCCTGGAAAACAGGTCTCAGGAAAAGGGTAATTGGATCAGTATCCGACTTGAAGGAGACGCGGAGCATGCAGTGAACCGTGATGCAGTGGGTTCCAGTATTATTGTGGATGGTATGAAGCAGCGGGGAATCTGGCGAGAGGTGCATAGTACCTCAGGTTACTTGTCGGTTCATCCAAAGGAACAACATGTGGGTGTAGGTAATGAGGAGGAAGTGGACGTAACAATTAAGTGGTCAAACGGAACAACGAAAAAGATCCGTGGTCTGAAAGTAAATCAGCGTTACCACATCCGTTATCCGGATGTTTTGATAGAAAAATAAAATTTGACACGCTCAAACAAAACGAATGAAAAAAATACTTACCCCCGTATTGTTTTTTGCTGCTCTTCATTTATCAACTGCCCAGGTGGATCTGGATGTGCCTAACCGGGCACGAAATGATCAGGATGTACCTTCGAATGCAAGAGCTCAGGTTATTACACAGGATCTGGTCGTACAGGGAAGTGAATGTGTAGGGGTGGATTGCCCTAGTTCACCCAGTTTTGGTTTTAATACAATAGAACTAAGGGAGAACAACTTGCGTCTCAAGTTTTTTGATACCAGTAACAGTGCGAGTTTTCCCAGTAATGACTGGACCCTGGAAGCTAATGAATCTAGTAATGGAGGGAGTAATCACTTCGCGATAGTTGATGATGGAACAGGCAGGAGACCATTTTTTGTGGAGGCCGGTGCAGATAATAAAAATCTGGTCATTGAGGCAGATGGAGATGTGGGTATCAAGACAGCAGACCCGGTGGTAGATTTGCACATCACCGAGGGAAATACTCCCACTGTAAGGCTCGCACAGGACGGATCAGACGGTTTTACACCGCAGACCTGGGATGTAGCGGGTAATGAAGCCAATTTCTTTATCAGGGATGTGACCAATGGGAGTAAGTTACCATTTAAGATTAAGCCCAATGCGCCTACAGGTAGTATGTTTATAGCCGCTAGTGGCAATGTAGGATTAGGTACCGAGAGTCCGGATGCAAAGTTGGAGGTCAATGGTGATTTGAAGGTAAGTGGAACGGATGATCAACTAATGCTTGTGAGCAAAGCAGGGACAAACCTTTCGGTACTGGAAAGTACTGATGGTGGTGCTGTTCAGCTACGCCTGAGATCAAATTCAAACAACAACAGAAGGATTTTAGCAATGGATAACTCAGACGTGATCCATTCGCAGATCAATATGAAAGATGGTGGGGTATTTGATTTTTATGGGGAGGTGGCTGGTGTTTTCACTACTTTGACTGCCGGTAATTCAGGTTTGACAGCATCATCATCCAGAAGTCTGAAGTCAAACATTAATGAAGTTGAGATCCCTGACATTTTAGATCGAATAGCTGAGGTGCCCGTTACAACTTATAATTGGAGAAGAGATCTGGTAAGTGCTGAGAATGCGAGAAGGGAGGTACTTGGGCTTATTGCTCAGGATTTCTACACTGTTTTGCAAAGGGGCAAGGACACGGAAATAAATAGCCAGGATGTACAAATGGCATTGTGGTTGGCGGTGCAGCGTTTACATGAAACAAACAAAGAGCAAGAAGAGGAACTTGAAACAAGGGATGAGAAGATTTCCGAGTTGGAAGGTAAGATTGAAGATCTTACAGCCAGGCTTGATGAAATTAGTGAATTATTATCAGCAAATCAGCAGGGCATCCTGCTAAATGGAGGTGAAAGACCGGTTATTGGCCAGAATTTCCCCAATCCTTATGAGGAATCTACAACCATTGAATATTTTTTACCAGAGAATTCAGAAGCGGCCGAAGTGCATTTCTTTGATAACGCTGGAAAGTTGATAAAAGCAGTCCCGATTACCCAATCAGGTAAAGGCCAACTGGTTATTGAGGCCAGAGAACTGCCGGTAGGAACATATCAATATTCTCTTGTTGTCGGGGACCAACATATTGATACTAAGAGAATGATACTTTCAAGGTAAGGTAATGAAACTTCAAAAAAGATTTAATTGCAGTAATTGATCCTGATGAGAAGTTTTAGATCCGGATATACGGAAGAGCAATTACGATCTATCCAGGAGGGCACATTAAAAAAATTTAAATACCGCGGAGTTCCATGTCTTAAAAATCCTGTAGATTTTGCCATCTACAGTAAATTAATATGGGATGTAAAACCAGGAACCTTGTTTGAGATAGGGACGAAATATGGAGGAAGTGCCCTATATTTTTCAGATTTGTGTTCTTCCTATGGATTTGGAACTCAAATAGTATCTATTGATCTAAGTTTGCCTGAAAAATCAATTCCAGGGGTTAAGTTCTTGGAAGGAGATGCTAATGAATTGGAAGCAGTTTTTGAAATGTATGGACTTTTCACCCTACCTCGTCCGTGGCTTGTTATTGAGGATTCAGCTCACACTTACGAAACATGTTCCAAAGTTCTTGCCTTTTTTGCCGGGACCCTGGTTTCTGGTGAAATCTTAGTCATGGAAGATGGGATTCTGGTTGAACAAGGTTTGGAAGAAAAGTATGATGGTGGTCCAAACCGTGCCATACGGTCCTTCTTTGCCAAACATCAGGATGTGTATGAGATTGAGTTTGAGTATTGTGATATGTTTGGAACAAATTTAACATACAATCCAAATGGTTTTCTTAGAAAGATTTGATCTATCAAGATTGATTTCAATGCGGTGATTTTTCAACTTATCAACTGAGCTTGCACTTGGGAGGCTACTATCCAAGACCATATTGAATCCAGCACTTGCAAATTTTTTCTTGATCATCTGCATAATTCTCACTTCAATAGATGGTGATGAAATGAGTGAATCTACCTGCCTTCAAGTATTTCGGGCATTTAAACTACCACCGTTCACCTACTTTATTAGCTGATCCTTACATCCAGCCGGATTTGTTAATCTTATTTTTATTTTTGATTTTCATTTAATCAGCCCGGGATGGGTTAAGCAACCGCTTCGTTGAAGCTAGGTAAAAGTTATTGCATAAGGAGAATTTCTTTATATGTGTGAAAATGAGAAGAATACAAAGCTGTATCTCGAACTTCTGAAGAAATGTATTCTTAATGAGATTTATTTGGAAGACGAATTGCGAATATATTATTTGAAGAAATGTATAGAAGGCAAGTTTGAATATCAATATGAGATCTTACATGACATCCGAAACCGGATGAATGATGAGTATGCGAAGTTTCACTTTTCCAGGTTAATGGGGCGGTTTTACGAACGTGAGATTCATAACTCGGGTTTTAATCATTCCATGATTGGTAGGAAAAGAATGGACAATTTACATGCATCTCTAAAGTATATTTACGATAAGGGAATCGAGGGGGATGTAATAGAATGTGGTGTTTGGAGAGGCGGTGCCACTATATTTATGGCGGGTTTTTTGAAGGCGTATGAAATAGATAAAAAGGTATTTGTGGCAGACTCTTTCCAGGGCTTACCGAAGCCAAGTGTGGAGAGAGATTTGTTTAAGGATTTGAGTGCTGATGTATACCCGGAATTAGCTGTGAGCCTGAATGAAGTAAAAAACAACTTTGAACAATATGATTTATTATCGGATAAGGTTTGTTTTTTGAAGGGTTGGTTCAAAGACACTTTAAGTACTTCCGATATTACAGCGCTTTCCCTGTTGAGAATGGATGGTGATTACTTCGAATCAACGATGGATATTCTTACCAACTTATATGATAAAGTGGTGAAGGGCGGTATTATAATTGTCGATGACTATGGCTTACCTCGCTGTAAAGATGCGATTATTTCTTTTTTTGCTGATCGCGGAGAATTATTTCCGGACGTGCACGATATCGATGGAATGGGGGTCTGGTGGTATCGGTAATGACTTGATTCAATTGGGCAGCTGAAGTTGTATCAACATTGATGATGACAAATTTTGCTGTGAATGGTTAACTGCGAGTTATGGATGACAAAAAGGACTCACTTCTCATCAATTGGCATAGTCCTGAAAAGTAAGATTATCATGATCGCAATGATTTACTAGACATATCTAAACTGGCTGAGTGCTGGCAGGGCAGTGTTCTTGATCTTTTCTCGCTCTTTATCTGACATATTCAACCAGCGACCGGTAGTGACAGGCAATGAAACTGTGGATAAAATCTGTTCACTGGCTTCAGTTGGTTGCAATTCAGCGGCGCTTAAAATTCTGGCTCCTTCAGAACGGGGATCTAAACATAAATCTTCAAATTTAGTTAGGATGTATCGAGAACCCAAAGTGGCTCTGCCCCATCGCCATACCTCGAGATTAACGTGACTCCAAAACCTGGCGGCACCAATTTCATTATCGTCACATTGTGGTCTAAATAGTTTTCGCAAGGCTCTGAAATCTCCTTTGTTGGGTGCAAGAGCCATATCGCGGCCATCGCGTACTACATGTACAAAAAACGAGTCGGGAAAGAGGTGATTTAGCAGTGCCGTAAGGAAGAGGTTCCGTGGGTGTTTCCATCCCCATCTAGGGTATCCAGATGGGCGGGATTCATAAATTTCGTCCGCAAAAGAACTAAGCCACGATAACGAAGATTCTCGAAGTCTATTCGGTATCGATTCTAAATCATAAGTGGGAGAACCTGTTGCTGCCATTAGTTTAGGAACTTCAGGACGCGTAAATGGAATGATTGCTTCGGGCTCGAAGGCATAATTCTTCGGTTCGCCCTGAAAGACACCAGCAGCCTCGAAAAACCGGCTATAAATGCGGGTTCCCGATCCGTTGGTGCCACCTATAAATATAGGACCTGCTGCGCTCATTCTGGATTCTGATTTACCCAATCAGTTCTTCCATCGTAAACATGGCCTTCTTCAGGCTTAACCGTGTAATAGTAGAACGCCAGAGATTTACGAGTTATACCAGGAGGCGTATTCAGTGGTTTGGGATGACCGTGAAAAGAATACTTCGTAGTATTAAACACCACTAGTCGGTTGAGAAGAGGAGATACTGATTTCACACAAGAATTTCCCTTACTATCCCACAATTCCAAATCTCCGTTATATTGAGGTTTCCAATCCCTGTTAAGGTACAGCAACACATTGACCCGACGATAAAGATCAAGCTTTTTAAGGAGGTTAAAATCTGTGTGGACATTTAAGTGTCCCCCGGTCAGGATTTGATGAAGCCCACCACCGTGGAAGTGCGGGTCAGGCAATAACTTTGGAATTCCAGTTAGCCGTTGCAGAAACTGGAGGAAAGGTGAACTCTGAAAGGATCCCAGAACATGTTGTAGATAAGGTGATACGTTGAAAAGACGATCAGCCGAACCAATTCCCTGTTTTTTGGGCTGATGGGTTGTGTCACGTTTAGTCCAGTCCAGCCAGGCATCATGATCGGGTGCAGGGAACGAATGCACTATATTATTTATAAGATTTTCCGGCAAAAAATCGTCAATAACCACATGGGGCCAGGGTTGAGCATTCCTATATTCAGGAGCTAGTTCCTTAGCCAACGGCAGAAGTTGCTCTAGGGAGAAAGTTAGTAATTCGGTCTCAAAAAATTGATTCATACAACTGCCACTTGGGTTAGATCTCTTGTCTTTTGAATGTTAAATCAGCATTAAAGAAGCCCTTAGAGGGCATCTCCAACACCCTTTACAACTTGTTAGATTTCTAAATACAAAATTATTTAAACCAAATAAAATAAAATTGAATATGCTAGCTTTAGTACATTGAAAACGAATCATTTATGATATTATCTATAATCCGTCATTGTCGGGAAGGCTTACTTCAAGTGCCAAAATCACACATTTGTAAAACATTCGGGTCATAACTTCTAATGTTGAGTTGACCTCTGTTTTTGACAAACCAATCCCAATCTAAGTTGGAGCAATCGATCAGATTTTGCTGACCTCTTTCGATGACACCAACACCATGATCAATATCGTAAATAAACATTTTCAAATTTGGATCCGTTGATCGAAGGTATGCCCAGGCTTTCCAACAATCGCCTGTCCATCTTTTTGATTGTCGAGGCACTAGCTGTGTTTCTTCAATATCTGGTAACAAGTCATGGCATATGATGACTCCATTTTGATTCAGAATTCTTAGAGAGTTTCTGACATCTCTTAATAACTGATCAGCGTGATGGAGTCCATCAATAAATATGATGTCGAATTTATCGTTATTCGCTAAGAAAAAATGATCAGAGGTCATCTGTTCAATGTCAGGTACAATTTCCTTTGCTTTTTCTGACGGATCGACTCCCACTTTAGTCGAACATTCTATCCTATTCCAATTTACTCCCTGACCGATCCCGATCTCGAGATAATGAGAAAAGTTACGATCTCTAATGTAATGATTAATGATATCCCATCTCATTCCTTCATGTTGAAAGTGACCAAGTTGATCCTAAAAATAATAACGAACGTAATCGTTTGTAACCAATGGCGAACCGATTATGTCAAAATACTCTTGCCTAAACAATTTCCTATCTACTTTATTTGATGTCGCAATCCCACCGTGGTACTGATGATACGTGCCTTCCTTCAGCAGGCAAAAATTATCAGTATGCTCATCCAGTACGTACCTCTGGAATATTTCCCGGTTACTGGATCCTCCACCTGGAGAAACAAATTCCTCCCTAAATCCACCAATGCGTTCAAAGTTTAAACGACTTGTTGAGAAAGCATTACTTTCGCTCACTGGCTCGAAATAACCCCCATGAGAAGATCCGGCAAAGACGGAATTGCTTTGAAGTTGTCCGGGATCATTTTTCCAATCTAAAGACAGTAGGAACTTTCTCCCCTGCTCGGTAGTATAGCCTTTGTTACTCAATGACATATGCGTTTCATCTCCCAAGTGATAACCAATGGTATATACAAAAGCTGAAGGAAACCGATTTAGTAAAAAATTCGCCTTTGAGATAAGGTGGGGTGAAAACATCCGTGCTCCATCAATGCAGACCATCACATTTTCATTTTCTCCCCAATTCTCTATTGCCCAGTTCAGGGCTTTTGCTGGAGATGGAGTAGGATGGGGATACCGAAGGTACTTGATATTAGATCCCATATTTTCAATCTCTTTCCCATCAGTTCCATCGGTTGATCCATTATCGACTACGAAGATCCGATAGGTTTCTACATCTACTTCCTTTTGAAAAGGAGGTAAGCAAGTGAAGATGGTATTGTTGATTTCCACCTTCATATTGTATATACAAATGAAAATATCGAGCATTCGGAAAGAAAACGAAATTAATTGGGAGCTAATGTAAAGAAATCCGGGAAAGAGTACAGCTTCACTATTCAACGTGACGGAATTCTTTGTGAACATCTTCTTTTCATTTTTACCCTTCCCTACATATTAAATAATTACCTTGTGTAAGTACAGTAATACCAAATGCTTAAGTAACCCTATGAAACTGACCTCCCGCTGGATCTTTAAGTGCCTGTTCAGTGCTGCATTAGCATGTTTCTTTTCTCAATTAATTCATGCGCAACCTCTGCCGGACCTGGAGTTTGAGAAGGATTTCTTGCCTTCCTCGATCGTTGAGGGTGGTGTTTCAATGTTGACCTTTACCCTGGCGAACAACACTTTCGATGATGCTGTAAATATCTCATTCACAGATAATCTCCCTGCGGGAGTAGTAGTAGATGCTACTCCGATGGTAAGCACTTCCTGCAGTGGAACGATCACCGCAGTGCCGGGATCAGGTACAATCACCGTGACTGGAGCGGCGGTTGGTGCTATGTCATCTTGTACGATATCAGTACGAGTAACCAGTGCCACTGCTGGAATGTACAACAATACAACCGGACAGGTTCAGTACACCATCGCAGGAAACCCGGCTCAGGGTGGGACGGCATCAGCTGATCTTAATGTGACGATGGGTATGGATGCAGCTCCTGCCTTCAGCAAGTCTTTCAGTCCAAATACTATGATTGAAGGTGCAGTAAGCACCCTCACATTTACCATTGACAATTCCGCATCTTCTAGTGATGTAGACATGTTAGCCTTTACAGACAATCTGCCTGCGGGTCTGGTCATAGCACCTCAGCCTAATGATACCTCATTCTGTACAGGAGGTACTCTTTCAGCGCCACCGGGTGGTTCTACTATTAGCTATACTGGTGGCTCAATTACTGCTGGCTCCATCTGTACGATACAGGTTGATGTAACAGGATCTATGGTGGGGTCTTACATAAACAACTCAGGTGACCTGACCTCAAGCCAGGGAAGTAGTGGGACTGCAAATGCAACGCTCGATATTGTCCCACCTGATCCACCTACTGGATTTACAAAATCCTTTTCTCCCAGTACAGTGGCAGTTAATGGAGGTAGTACCCTGACGTTTACTATTGAAAACTCGGGTTCTGTGACTCCGGTTGGTGAGCTTGCTTTTACCGATGCTTTACCAGCTGGCATCGTCATCGCTGATGTCCCTAACGTGCAAAATGGATGTGCGGCTACAGTGGATGCTCCTGCAGGAGGTTCTACCATTACCGTTACAGATGGTGCCGTAGGCGCTAATAGTAGCTGTACAATTAGCGTTCAGGTTGTAGGAACCATGGCTGGTGTTCATATGAACACAACGAGCGAACTCAACTCTGAAGGAGGCCTGGACATGTTGATTGCAACTGCCGACCTAACCGTGGATGCCAGTCGACCGGCGTTCAGCAAATCTTTTGATCCACCCTTGATTTCGCCCACGGGTACCAGTACCCTGACTTTCCTGATTGAGAATAATTCTGGTGCTCTTAGAAATTCCCTTTCCTTTACAGACAATCTTCCGGCTGGCCTTGAGGTGGCTGCAGATCCAATGATCGTCAATACATGTAATGGGGTGGTTAATGCAACTCCCGGTTCTAATGATATATCACTCATTGGTGGGTTTGTTTTAAGCATGAGTTCTTGTATGATCTCAGTTGATGTGACTAGCACAGGCCCTGCTACCTATGAAAATATCACTTCGGATTTGATATATTCTGGAGGTAATTCTGGTTTCGCTACCGCCGTGCTAAGTGCTCCTGCAGCTCCCTTTACCAAATCTTTTACCGATGATCCTGTCCAACCCGGAGAGACGGTAACTCTGGAATTTACGATCAACAATTCTGATCCCAGCAATGCTCTGACCGACATAACTTTTACTGATGACCTGGATGCGGTTCTGTCCGGGTTAGTGGCTACCGGATTACCACAGAACGATGTATGTGGACCTGGTTCAGTGCTGTCGGGAACTGATGTTTTGACTCTAACCGGTGGAAACCTGGGGCCCAGAGAGAGTTGTACGTTTTCAGTGACGCTTCAGGTACCTGGAGGAGCTACTGCGGGTACTTATCCAAATACATCATCAAATATTTCGGCGATGTTAGGAGGGAATCCCATCGTGATCGATGCAGCTTTTGATGATTTGATTATCAATGAGGCTCCGAGCATCACCAAGACATTTTTGAATAATCCTGTAGTTGCTGGTGGAATGACTTCGGTCGAGTTTACCATTCAGAATAACAGTGCCAGTCAGGCTACCAATATCACTTTTACTGATGTTTTTGAAACATTTTTACCGGGAGCTATAGTGACACTTCCCATGAATGGATACTGTGGAGCAGGCTCTGTGTCTTCCACTGACTTTCTTGGTGTGACAACTTTTACCGGTGGCACACTTAATGCTAATGCCAGTTGCACTTTTTCCGTTGATGTTACGGTTCCAGCAGGTGTATCCTCTGGCACATATACAAACACGACAGGTCCTGTCTCGGCCACGATCAATGGAGTGACCACTTCCGGAGGTACAGCCACAGATGATTTAGATGTGATTGGAGGACCGAGTATTTCCAAGCAGTTTGTTCCAGGAGTGGTGATGCCAGGTGGAACAGCCGATTTGGAATTTACCATAAGTCTGGATGCCAATGCACCGGGTGATGTAACGGATATCACTTTTACCGATGATCTTGATGCAGCCCTTACTGGTCTCGTAGCCACAGGTTTGCCGATGATGGATGTCTGCGGAATGGGTTCACAGATTACTGGGACCAATATGGTGACTTTTACCGGTGGGACATTAAGCCCTGGTGGTAGTTGCACCTTTTCTATCCCAGTACAAATTCCGATGGGAGCCACGCCGGGTACCTATACCAATACGACCAGTGATATCTCCGGAATGACGTCCGGGACTATGGTTACCAATACGGGGGCATCAGCTGACCTGGACATTCAAGCTGTGATGTTTGAAAAGGTGTTTGATGATATGACTCCGGTTGCAGCGGGAGATATGGTGGATCTCGAGTTTACCATTACGAATTTGTCTGCAACGACCAGCCTCAATGATTTTTTCTTCAATGACGACCTGACCGCTGTCCTGCCGGGACTGGAGGCTGTTGGTCTCCCCATGATGGATGTCTGTGGAATGGGTGCTTCCATCTCAGGCACTTCATTTCTTAGCTTTACCGGAGGTAGTCTTGCGGCGAATTCTTCCTGCAGTTTTACGGTGACAGTTCAGGTGCCCATGGATGCCATGCCGGGTGATTACGTCAATGCAACCGGGCCACTTTTTGAAATTATTTGCGCTACTGCTATCCCTGCCTGTACGACTCAGGTAGCCATGCCGGCCATGGATACATTGAACATCCCCCCACCAGTCCCACCCACTTTTACCAAAGACTTTGCACCCAATCCGATTGGTGAGGGAGGAGTGTCGACTTTGACTTTCACTATCGATAATTCGGTCTCCACATTTGCTGCTGATAACCTCGATTTTACCGATAATCTTCCCGCTGGTGTGGTTGTGGCAACACCCTCGAATGTCTCCACCACCTGTACCGGAGGGACTCTGACTGCTGTAGACGGAACCGGAGTCATCACCTATACCGGAGGTTCCATTGCTGCCGGTGCCAGTTGTACTGTCCAGGTGGATGTAACTGCTGCTGTAGCCGGATCTTATGCTAATACCTCGGGAGAATTGACTTCCAGTTCAGGCAATAGTGGAACCTCCTCCGCCACATTAAACGTGGAACCTCCACCAACTTTCAGCAAATCGTTTGCTCCTGACATCGTGAGCCTGAATGGCACGTCGACCCTTACCTTTACCATTGACAATACGGCTTCCACCCTGGCTGCTACCGGGCTTGACTTTACCGATAACCTGCCGGCCGGGGTAATAGTGGCCACCCCAGCCAATGCCTCAACTACTTGCACCGGGGGAACCCTGACCGCAGTTGATGGAAGTGGAGTCATTAGCTATACAGGTGGTACTATTGGGGCTGGTGCAAGTTGTACCATCAGCGTTGATGTAACCGCGATGGCTTCCGGAGTGCACTCCAATACCTCTGGAGACTTAACCTCTAGTTTGGGTAACAGTGGTGCCGCTACAGATGATCTGATGGTTGATCCTCCACCGTCTTTTAGTAAGAGTTTTTCCCCTGCAGTGATGTCGGTGGGAGGAATTTCAACCCTGACTTTTCTTGTAGACAACAGTATGTCTTTGACCGATGCGACCATGTTGGATTTCACAGATAATCTGCCTGCAGGCCTGGAAATCGCCATGCCTGCTAATGCATCGACTACGTGTACCGGAGGGACCCTGACTGCAGTTGACGGAGGCACCTCCATCACTTATTCTGGTGGTACGGTTACCGCAGGATCGACCTGCATGGTTCAGGTGGATGTAACTGCCACTACAGATGGTGATTTTACCAACACCAGTGGTGACCTGACTTCCAGTTTAGGCAACAGTGGACCGGCTATGGCCATGCTATCAGCCAGTAATGTCGCTTTGGGCTTTCTCAATTGCCGTGACGCCAACCTTAGTGTCGATACCGCGGGACTAGTGCATTTTACTCCGGCTGACTTCATACCCGGAGCTACCAATGCCGACATGCTGGATATCGTAGTGTCCACTTTCAGTGATCAAAGAATTTACGCGCAAAATGGAGTAGCCGGGGATGCGTTAGTATCGTTCAATGTATGTGCTTATCTCGACCGATCGTTGAAGGTATCCTTCAGCAATGGTACATCGAACTGCTGGAGCACGATGACCTTTAAGCAATCCGGAGGAGGAAGTGGCCAGGGTAGAAGTAAAGATGTATGGTGTTTCGACGATCTGGTGGAGGGTGGTGACATCGATGGAGAAGGACCAGTGGTGTCCATCCCCTGTGGACCGCAAATCGAATTGGAGTTTGTATCCGACTGGATCGATGGATTTGATTGTACAGTGGCAACTCCAAATAATACACCAGAAAGTGACACCGCCAAGATCATCTATCGCGAATATGAAGGCTTTTACAAAGGAGAACGGTTTTCAATCGTAGATACAATTACGGTATTTAGACTGCCTGCGATCATTGCTGGGTTCTCGGGAGAAAATACGTACTGTGCTGCCTCTGACACGACCTACTGCGGGGAAGGCTTTGCCGGACCGTTTATGATCATCCCGGAGCGCTGTGATCCAGCTCTGTTTGGTATGGACCAGGATGGCGACGGCGTACCCTGTGATACCATTTACTTCATGAAATACGATGAGGAGACCGGTCAATGGGTAGCCAACGAACTGGCATCCAAATGTGGGTTGAACATCCACCTGGATCAAACACCCTTTGCAGCTGGCAGCTGCGAGACTACCACCAAATTTCGGCTCGAGTTGAAGCAAAACTGTTACGGTGCTGAGACCGGATCGATTTGCAGTATGGCTACCTCTGACAATGCCTTTGAATATATATCACCGAGTCCATTTACCGGCTTGGGTGAGCCCTTGTACCTGGCTTGTGAATTCTGGCTGACGGATCTGGACACCCTGGAACCGGTGGCCATTTGTAAAGGAGATCCCTTCTTTGGAGGGCCGTTTGCGCTGGACGATTTTACTTTCAACACCATCAGGGACTTTGAGTTTTTGCACGACCCGGCCTTTCTGGGTGGACTGGGAAATATCCTCCCTGCCTTTGATGATATAGTCATACCCGATGAACTGACGATGCTGGATACAAGCAAGGCGCCTTATTCCATGTGCTTTGCTTCAGAACAATTGTTGCCGACACCACCGATTTACCTGGGGCTGAACACAGCCTTTGTCGAATTGGAAGAAGATGCCGAGTTGACCTTCAACTGGGATTTTTTGCTAGGAGAATTTGACGAAGACAATTCCATTATTGGTGTACCGGGAGCCATTGGCTTAATCGGGTATGGGATCAATGGAACCTTCTATAAACTGGTGGAAGGAATCGAGGAACCCCTTCTTGATGAGTTTGATGACTATCAGCAATTCCTGGAACAGGTAATGGCTGAATTGGAGGTCGACCAGGAGTTATGTAATCTAAATATATCCCTGCTTCTGGAAGATAGCTGGGGTAGCACTACGATTAGGGCTGAAAAGGGTGATGTGATTACCTTTTTCGGACTTTGGGTGAGTAATTCTGATGCCAAGATTCAGTTTTCGGGTCAGAATCAGATATCAACTACTTCTCATGACTGTGCAGCCCATACTTATGTGCCACCGCTGATTGTCAAGGATGACTGGAGTGGTATCAAATCAGTGAAAGCCAGTATCGAGGGTATAGGAACCGTCTTGATGGAATACGATGCTACAGAAGGTTGTTATGTATCCCATGAGTCGTTTAAGCTGCCCTATCGGGAAGATCCATACAAGGTGATTTATGAGGTGGCTGATAGTTGTCATAATGTAGGTTCCGAAATATGTTATCTGCAGGTGAAAGATGGAACCAAGCCTATCGCGGTTGCTGATAAAGGAGTGACGGTTAATGTGAGTGACAAAAAAGTTTGGGTTGACGCCACCAGTTTTGATGAAGGTAGCTGGGATAACTGTGGCATCAATATGATGCTGGCGAGGCGAATGGATTGGCAGGAAAGCTGTGTAGACCTGTGTTTGAATGTAGCAGATGGAATCCAATGCGCTTCTGCTGGTCCTGAGGACTATGCCTCGGCCGTTGAACCAGTATGGACCGATGGACATGACACATTATGGTGTGTTATAATGGAGGAAGAGAAAGATTGCGATCCTGTAGAGTCTCATTATGCCAAGCAGTTAGAATGGTGGTGTGAGGATGGACAGGAATGCAGTGAATTGATCTATAACGGCTGGGTGTACGACCTGATGGAATACGCAACCCTGCACTGCAAAGAGGCTCACTACCTGGATAAATCGGGATTTCGGGATTTATTGTTTAGAGCTCTGAAGGATCCGAATGCGGATCCGAATGATGCCCTGGATGGGTTAATAGAGGAGAAGTTTAAGTGCGTAAAAAGTGAAGCGAATGCCGAATGTATCCTTCCATTTACTTTTGGACGCTTTCCATTGCTGGAGTTCATACTGGCCCCAATCCTTAATCCGGTTCTACCGATACCCACTATGGTAGGTGGTAGTATTGAAATGATGTATTTGCCGGAAGATGAAGCTTTCTGTGGGTACGGAGATGTAGAAATGAACTTTTATCTGGACGAATGGTCGAATATCGGCGGTGGCTGGAGCGATGCAGTGCCTTTCAGTTGCGAGGATGCCTGCGGACCGGTAACGGTAGAGATCCTGGTGATGGACTACTGGTGCAACTGG
>JAUILF010000024.1 GCA_030433135.1 Bacteroidia bacterium
CGCCCCGATAGGCAAGCTGCGCCTCATAAGCCAGCCACTTCACTCCATGGCGGTACACAAAAATCAAAGACACTACGCCGTGCACAACCCAAAAAGCCCCAGCCTGAAACGCTCAGCCCTATGGTCGCAAGACGACCACAGCGCCGATCGCTTGATATCGCCCGGCACCCTCATGTCAAGAAAGTAACCCCGACACCCGTCAAACCATCAGAAGTGCCAGACATCGCCCCACGCACGCACCCTCATGTCGAAAAGGCGAACCAGCATGTCGTCTCAAAAAAGACAGCTCATCATCCAGCGCCCCACAAGACCATGGCACCAAAAGAGGTCAAAGATGCCGTTGTGGGGAAATGCTGGAACCCCAGTCGGTGAGCTCCTGGCCGTTGTTTCCGATAGGTCTATTTATCCAATCTAGAGTGAGGTTATCATAAGACAGGAGCAGGTCACATTGCAAAAGCACAGAGTAACCCATTTTATCAAACGTCAGAGTATTGATAGTCACTTTTTCTCCATTCTGATACAATATCAGATCTTCCCGGTCAAATGTAGTTGAATCCAACGGGCCAGAAAAAAACAAGCGCACTTGCTGGTCCTCAACCTTGTGTTTGCTGATTCTTGGTCGCTCTTTGTAGAAAGCACCTTCCGGTGATGGCACAAATCTAAAAGCGGGGCCATCGATCCTCGTATTTCCTTCAAATGCTCCGATGTCGGGAGCGCTACCCTCATAGGACTGCACCCAGTCAAACTCAGGCAGTTCTACGATCTTGCCTGCATCCCTGCATGGACTATTGTCACCGAGAGCAAACTGGCCATCAATTCCACTGGTAAACCCCGGCAAAGTATTAGCCAAACCATGTTTTTCCTGATTTTTTTCATGGATGACCTCAGGCCAATCCTGATTTATGCAATCATAGTCAAACTCAAATCCTGGCTGCCAGGCCGATAGAACAAAATTACTGCTGCCCGAAAAGAATTCGTAGGCGTTATTCCAATGCTTGAGAAGATGATTGGTTGACTCTCCCAATCTCAAAACCTTGGCTTCAGTATAGTAACTGTTATTAAAGGCATAGCACGGTGAGGTAATGGGACCATTCTTGTACTTGAAAATGCCGCTGATCTCCTCCATAGCCCACGGATCTGTCGTTTGAGTATAGGTGTTTCCATAGATGTAAATATTTCCACCTTCGACACCATCGATAGAAAACATCTTGTGGATGTTGATGTGATCGTTGTGGTAATAATGCATATTCCAGGCAAAGGACTCAGGCTCAAATTCATTGTCCCGGATATTGACCAGATAATTACCGTAGATCTCGATATTACCGTCTTCTACAATGGATTTGGGTCTGGTCCGAAAGGCATTGAACATATTTACGATCGTGTTGTAGCGCATGATATGACCGCCTCCGCTAGCGTTGGGATGGAGAAGTGCCCCATTGTAATAACCCACTTCACCGTGATGTAACGACTCCCAACTCCAACCCTTCCAGACAGCATCAGGATGCCGGACATAGCAATATTCGACAAGTGTATGGTGGGTATCATGTCCAATGGCATGAATGATTCTCTTACCGGTACTGAAATGACAGCCACGAATACTGATATAGGGCGAATCATATAGCTGAATCACGTGTGTCCAGCAATTTCGAAAGACAAGATTCTCCAGGTTAATCCATGAGCATTGCCGTAAGACAAATCCTTCACCCGAAGCATCAGATGATGGCTCGGACATCCCGTCAATAATCGCAAATTTATGAGGGTCACCGGAAAAGCTCCTGATTGTAATGGGTTGATTGGCCATTCCATGTCGATCCTGCAAAGCATTAGTGCCAGAATAAGTACCGGGCAACAGGAGTATCGAATCTCCGGCCCTGGCCAATTCCATTGCTCGCTGTATGGTTTTCAATGCATTCTCCGGTGCTTCTCCGGAAGATCCATCATTCCCATCGGGCGAGAGATACCATGAACGGCCGGACAGAGAGATGCCTGATAAAAAGAGGAAGAATAAAAAGAAATATTTCATCATGCGATGATACAAAGTAATCTCTATGTAGGGAACACCTGCACCATGACTGAGGCCAAAATAGAAGATCTGAAAACGACCTTTATGTCAGCCGCCAACATCTGATTTGTCAGAAATGGGGCCATACACGGCATCTCTGAACTTTTTGTGTACTTCCCTCGAGAACGGGAAAATCTGGACAAACAGTATCGCTGTGAGTTCATTGACCGGATCTACCCAAAATAAAGTGCTTGCGGCTCCATCCCAGAAAAATTCACCGACAATGCCATTCATCTCATCAGGCCTTTTCGGTGGTTCGGTACGTACAGCGAAATCAATACCAAAACCGACCCGGCCCTTACTGGGTAACCACATGGTATCCTCTACGGCAGGAAGGTGATCTGTAGCCATCAGCTTCACAGTCTCCGGCTTCAGAATCTGCTTTCCCTGGTAACTACCTTCATTTGCGAGCATCTCGGCAAATATCATATAATCATCGATAGTGGCCTTAAGTCCCCAACCACCGGGCTTCATCGGCCATTGATCATAGTTGATAGCATGTACTTCTTCATCCGGAATTCGATTAAAACTTGTATCTGTCTTTCGATAAAGAGCTGCCACCCGATCCCGCTTATCTTCAGGAACAAAGTAACTGGTTTCATTCATTCCCAATGGGTCTAACACCACATCTCTCATGTACTCAGCAAATGGTTTTCCAGCCAGTTTTTCAGCTAAATAGGCTTGTACATCAACTGAAATGCCATACTCCCACCGTGTACCAGGTTGATAACCCAAAGGGATCTCACTTAGCCGGGCTGCCATATCTGTCAGTGTAATTTCCTTATTGAGTAAATCCGCCTCACCAACAATCACATCCAAACCAAAATCTTCACGTCTGGAGAAGCCAGCCGTATGCCTGGTAATATCAGCAACTGTAATGGCCCTCTCTGGATCCTCCAGCATCATTTCACCATTTTCATCCAGGCTGGTCACAACCTGCATATTTGAAAATTCCGGAGCATAGGCAGCCAGCGAATCTTCAAGTCTGAATGCCCCCTTCTCGTACAAAGTCATCAGGGTTACCCCGGTGATCGGTTTGGTCATAGAATAGATAGTGACGATGGTATTTCTGGACATAGGTACCCCGGCCTCTCTGTCAGCATAACCAAAGGCATTGAAATATACCTCTTCTCCTTTTTCATAAATCAAGGCTGAGGCACCTACCACAAGACTATCATCAATAAACCCTTTCAGAGTCTCATCAAGTCTGTCAATAGCAACTGCATCCACGGTTATTGAATCGGAAACAGTATTTTGGTCAGTGTTGGCACTTTGACAGGCGAGTAACCCCACGATATAGCAGTATGCGAGAACCCTTGTTTTCATTTTCCAGCAGTATTTATTTCCAATGTACGGATATCTGTTCACTGTTTGGACAAACACAAAATAACACATGAATCAGACCAGGGTTACCGGTATATTGGGTATGAGTTCTGTATGTATTTTTGCCCTCGCACTCATCACATTTGGATGGATCCATCCCGATTTTCATTTTTTCCAGGACTATATCAGTAAACTTGGCGCAAGGGGAGAACCACTGGCTTTAGCGTGGAACCTCACAGGCTTTGTTACCGTAGGAATACTTCTGAGTCTGTTTGGCTTATCATATGGCAAAATATTAAAGGACTCACTAATTGGAGTGTTACTATTTCTATTTGGGTTGGGGTTTGCCTTAACTGCCATACCCTTTGATATGGATCAATCCGAGTTGATCGTTTCAAGGATTCACAAAGCAGTTATTTGTCTGGGATTAGCCAGTTGGTTGTTCGCACTGGCCCGACTCGGTTATAATCAAAGCCTCGAAGTTACCATTCGGACCAGGGCAAATCTTACTGCATTATCATTGGTCGCGGCTATTCTGGGGCACCTACTGGGTATTTGGTCTATGCCGGTAACCCACAGGCTGGTGTTTGCAATTGTCTTTCTCTGGACCGTGATTAGCTCTATGGCTCTTTTGAAGAATAAAGAGTGAACCTTCAGGTTGACAAAATCATGATTAATAGTAACCAGGTAATCACCGCCAACAAATATGGGGTCAACGACTGATCCGTACAGAATATGTCCCTTCGTCCACCGGATTTCTGGCCTTGAGCGTTACCCTGTAAATCCGGTCACCCCATTTGCTAATGATCCCCTGGTCTTCTTTTTCTGTCAAAGGGATTTTTTCAATAACGGGTTCCATTTGTTGGTGATTGTACATAACCTTGAAAGGAATTTTTTCTCCACTCTCATCAGTAAAAGGAATAACAACAACACCATCCTGCTCGACTGCAGGTGGGTAACAAGTCATGAAGTGCTCACTGACACTGGCCGTATCATCCAACTGAAAATAGTTTGCAATTCTTACCCCCTCACCCCTGGAGAGGGAAATGGTACGCTCCCAAAAGTCAATACCTGCTTCTGCAGGATATGCTGCACTGAGATCCATCGATAAGGTTACATTCTGCTCACCCGGCTTATATGCAACCAGATCGGCGGTGTACTGAGGACCGGGTTGTTGTACATAAGTTCCAATCGAGGGTGCATTGTGATAATTGGAATTATTGTACCAGATATCATATCGCTGATTACTGAAAGTCTTCCTGGTGTAAGTTCCCCTTCCCACATCAATAATCAATGGTAGTCCATTGTAATACACCACGTAATTGCCGAGGTCATTGTGATTGTGACTCTCATCATTGTGTCCTCCCTTTGCTGCCAGATAAAAACCACTTGTTTCTCCCTCAACATCTCTTGCAACCATGACCTCAAGATCGGGCAACCACACATCTCCGGGAAGAGGAAGTTTACCCTGAGTTTGCTCAATCTCTTCCGAAATAAACAATTCAAAGAAATATCGGAAGTAATGGAACCTGGGTAGTATAACATCCCCACCCTGGTAATAGTATGCGCCAAAATTCATCATGGCCTGATCGTCAATATCCTTACCATAGCGGTATATCATTCCTGCTGCCATCTTCGGCTGTGGATCAGCATCTGCAAAGTTTAAAAAATACTCTTCACTAATCTGGGCACGATAAATAAACTGTCCCATATTTCTGAATTTTGGGTCCTCACATACATAAGCAAAGGCATTGTTAGTTGCTAGATTTAACAGCGAGATGTTATCATACAGTGAAGCGGCCGCTGCCCCCCAATAACTGGGTCCTTCGTCACAGCCTCCATCTTCAGGATAGGGGTTAAGAAACTCATCAAGTACTTGTAGTGCCTTGTGTACGGCAGCAGTACGCTTTTCCTGGTCTTCCTCTAAAAGCAAAATTGAATTAATCCAATTCGAACATATCCAAGGATTCCAGTTATTTGGTGCCCTGCCATTTTTATTCGGCCCCATCCAGCCATGATATTTGTCCATTAATGGTTCAAAAATCCGTTGATTGGCTTCATTCCTGATCCGTTTCCGTATCTGGGGCGTAATTGAATCCAATTTTTCACCCAGGAAATAATCGGCCCAGGCCAGATATGTCGCTGTTTCTGCGGCAAAGAGATCCACAATTGGATCCGATTCATCTGCCAGTCCATCAACATTACGAGGTAGATGCGCTGGCACTCCCCAAAACGATTCCTCACAGATAGACCAGATACCATTAACAATTTGATCGATGAACCGACCCTCGTTTTCATAGATCTCTGCCAGCAACATGGTCCCCAGGACCTTTCTCTTTTCAAAACTCAGTTGTTGATACTCATCTCTGTCACCCGTTCTTAGATATGCCAGTGAAGCAGTAGCAGGAATATATGGCCAATCATACTCAAGAAATTTCCCGGCCTCCATCGAAAAAGATCTTAATCGATCCTGATCAGCCTGTGACCATGCCGATCGATCATCAATCCCTGGAAAAGGCTCCCAGTCTTCGAAAGCTATAATAGTGTCCGCCAGGGTATGATATGGATATTTACTGCTCAGCAAATCCGCTCTTTGAGCAAATAAAAGGCAAGCCACCAACGTGAGGAAAAAAGTATTTATACATCTCATTATAACAAGCTACAATTAGGTAAGCACCATTTCAGGAATGAGGTGGTGCAAGATGATCAATATAAGTAAAGTTTGCCGTGCGATCCTTAGGAAGGTGTTGAACATGAAAAACGGAGGAATCAAATAGAGATCTCATAACGTATAATTTTCTGCGTTTCTATGATTCCAAGAAGATACGACATATCGCATACTTCAGGAAATGACTCTATGCAAACAGTTCATGACGACATTCCGTATATTAACTGGACACTACAGGAACTGGATGTTTGGCGGGTTGTGGGACTTTAACGTTTATCGCTTTAGCGCAGAAAGCTATACCACAAGTAGTTGAAATGACTCAAGTCTTACGTTTTCCCACCTTTGGATATCGTCTTGTTTGTCAATGCATTCAGTCCAATTGATGATCAGCAAGACCCATTCTTGTCAAGATCTGCTGAAACCTGGGATCGTCACGCAATGGATCATACCATGGAGCTTGCTTAATCACGAACATTTGTACCAACGACCTATCCATAACGGACTGATTAAGTCGCTCAAATGCTGTGTCATAATCACCAAGAGCCACATAAATCTTGCCTACACCCGGGGTATCTGTCGAATCAATTTCACTCAGAAAACCAAGTGCTTTCTCGCGGTTTCCATCTATTGCATAGGCATAGGCCAGAAGGGTTGAATTGTAGATTGGATTACTTTCATCTACATTTATCTCCTTTTCTAACCTATCAATCACGGTAACAAGGGATTGACCGATTTGAACTTTTGCCTCAATTTCTAGCAACACTTCCAGGGCAGCATGATGTGGGCACTCACTGCCAAATCGCTCGATCGTTTCCTGTACCTTGTAATTTGCCTGCTCATAATCACGCCCAAAATAATACGCCCAGGCGAGATCACAATGAGCAAAGTGAGCATCAGGTCCTTTTTTGACAGCCTGTTCGCCCGCCCATATACTCTTTTCCATGTCACCAACGGCCCACATCAGTTGGCAATATGAATCAAATGGCTCCCATGAATCTGGCGCATCACTCATTGCCTGCTTCAGCTCTTTAATGGCTCCATTCCAATCCCAATTTTCGAAGATCCTAACCATAGCCATCAAATGATGGTCTTCTTTAAAGAATGGGTCTTTATCGATCGCCATAGCTAGGTGATTTCGAAAATTCTCCAGTTGTTCTGAAGGGTCCTCATTAGTGAATCCCAGAAATAAGTAGCTTTCAATCAGAGATACATGAGCATCAACAAATGTCGAATCTATAGCCAGGGTCTGATTGAAAAAACCAATGGCCTCCTCAATATCTTTCTCAGACCCCTTGTTTAGTGCTGATCGGCCCTTAAGGTAAAGATCGTAAGCCTGGGGATCTACCTCCTGATCGCGATCGAGGTATTCCTGAACATCATCGGACAAAGAGTGTTCGATCTGATGAGCAATCGTCTCGACCAAATCACTGTAAAGTGACATGATACTGGCAAATTGAGCCTGGGCTTCATAAGGGTCATCCAAATACTCCTGATTATCTACCTCAATTATTTGTAATCGAATTCGGTACTGATCTCCGGATCTAAATACGGAGCCTTCTACCAGGGCATCGACATCTAATTCCTGACCCAACAATTCCAACGATTTGTCAGTATCGCGATAATGAGTCATTACAGAATAAGGCTTTACATTAAGTCCGATATGGCCAAGCCTGACAATAATCTCCTCATGTAGCCCTTCAATGATATATGACTCATCGGGTGAAAGTCCAATTCGATCATTCAATGGTAATACCGCCAATGTCTCGATTTGATTACCATTTACTACCTCAATAATCTCTTTACCAAAAAGGATAAGAACCAGTGTCAGTACACTCAGAGCAACAAGTATTGGAAGCTTCAGGTACTGCGTCCAGTTTCTGGATTCCAATTTGCCCTGCAATTGGTTTTTCCTGGGTATGATCAATTTTTCACCCGTAATAGCATAAACTCTTCTCGGACTTCTATCATTCTTAAAGTGAAAGGTTCCCAGTGGATGAAATTCAAACTCCTGCTTATTCCGTATCTCATCATATACCTTGCCGGAAATCAACACACACCCGGGAATACCCAGTGACTCCACCCGTGATGCTACATTGACACTATCACCGATAATGTCCTGCTCACTCATGACGATGTCACCCAGATGAATCCCTATTCGAACCGGAATGACTGGATCAGACTGAAATAATTCCTGCATTTCTACGGCGCATCGCACTGCATCGACACAGCTTTCAAAAATACTGAGTGTGCCGTCACCATAGTACTGAATGATTTCTCCCCTATTTCGCTCGGTTGATGATTGGAAGATCTCTCTGTGCCGATCCCGAAAGCGAATGGCCCTATCCTCGCTCTCTCCCATTAACTTTGTGTATCCCTGGATATCAGTGAACATAATGGCTGCAAGTCGATGAGCTCGTGTCATAGTTGACAAGGTACTATTGCCTTAAATGTACCAATTTTCTACCTCCAAAGTAACCACAGAGCGGCAAGCTCACATCAAAATAATTCCGTATCTTATAAAAGTATATTTGTTTATCTATCACTTTAGAAGCCCGGATATGAAATATTTATACGTGACTTTTATCGCATTATTTCTAAGCTTGAACACAAATGCACAAGAGGACTCAATATCCGATTTTCAGCGTTCGTCCTTCGGACTTTCACTAACCCAGGAAAATGCCTTTGGATTTTATCCAGTTATATACGGTAGCTTTGGAATTTCTCCAACTTTGGATCTGACTTTTTATGGAGTAATGTGGACTAACCCCAGTTTCGGCCTACCCCAGACGACATTCAGTTCGGATCTTTGGCTTGAAAATAGTTTTGGTCTGGGATTTCATGCATTTGGCGGGAGTTGGTATATCAATCCCTCCCTAGGATTTACACACGGTAAATTTCTTTCGGGAGGGGATCAAAGTGTAGCATTCGAAGGGATCGTGCCGAGTCTGTCATTGTACATTAACCCAGGAAAAATGGATATGGAAGTATTTTTGTCATTGTACCAACATTTACGTGATGAAGTGACTGACCCGTTAAATCGATCTACTGCTGATTTCCTGTTTTATTGGCTCACTCCCGGATACTGGGTCGGCAAAAGAATCTCTCTCGGAATTCACTATGAAGGTCTTTTCCTCAAATTTGGAGAAGGAGATCTGGAAAGCTCGTACCAGTGGTTGGGCCCTTATATAAAGTTTCGCATAATGGAGAAATACGATTTTCGATTTATTGCCGGTCCCAATCTAAAGAAAGGTGTTTATTCTGATCAATTCTATAAGCTTACCGTAAATATTCCTTTTGAATAATGTCAGGTCTCCAGATAAAGCATAAGTCAAAAAATAATCTCAATAATAATTTGGGGATATACATCGTATTGTTTTCTCTTCTGCAAATAACACCTTTGGTTGCACAAGACATGGCACAGCTAGCCATGCGTGCCCGTATTAATCTGTATGAAAAATGGAATTTTGATAGCGTTGAATATTATTTTGATTTAATAATTAATGAGAAATATACTCCGGCTTTTGCCTACATGGATTATGGATGGTTTTTAGTACTTAAGGACAGGAACAAAGAGGGCTTAAGAGAAATCCGAAAGGCAGCCCAGATGGATCCGGATGATGCCCAACTCAGTACCTGGTACAGCTGGGCACTCCTTTGGTATGGAGATGTGGAAGAAGCCGATAAATGGATCAGTAAGGCACTAAAATTAGATCCGGAGAATGGAGAAGCACTGCATCTAGCCAGCCGTATTGCCGTAGCAAGGAAGGATTATAAAGAAGCCATTCGTCTGGCGGAGGTGACCGCTTCCAAATCCCCTTTATGGAGAGGAATATTGCCCTGGACCTATGCGCAGGCAGGCCAGGTCGAAAAAGCCATAGAATGGGCAGAAAAGTACTCCGCTGAAAATAAACCTGATGATAACTGGCTACTAATGGAAACCTATAGTTCCCTGGAGATGGATGACAGAGCTTTGGAGTATCTCCAGGGTGCTTTTGATCATAGATACCCCTTCATGCCCTGGCTGGAATTAACTCCCGGCCTGGAAAGTTTGCATAGCCACCCACTTTTTCAGGAAATACTGGTACAATTGAATTTGCCGGATAATTAACGTAGCATAGTTCACCTGATGTGAACAATCTACATAGTCCAATAACTCATGGACAAAAATCTGTGGGGGCCCAAAACAGTTGAAACGTTGACTTAATCAGCCACTTCTACCCGGGGAGCCTCTTCATTGTTCCGACCTGCAAAATTAGAAGTAAATGAACGATAAAGGAAAGTGACAAAAGGTCCTGCTATGAAATACATCCACCGATGGATTTGAGTAATGTCATTCTCTACGTAGGCGTTGTAGGCTGACAGGATTTCATCATCCCAGACTATACACATCAAGCCAATGATGTAGGTCAAAAGTATCCAGATCTTGCTTTTTTGAAACCATCGGCTAAAATCTGATTTTCCCTTTTCGTGTGCAATGGCAAAAGCTGTTGTGAAATAAACGATGACGCCAGCACTCATGATGAAGAACTCGTGTTGGAGATATTGAATTAGTTGATCTATCATGGCTCCTTTTTTTGGTGTGATCATAACGTTGAAGGACTCAACGACAAGCTGAAGGCCTATTCATCAAGCCCATGCATTTATATTGTTAATGCATTATTCCACCAAAGGTCACCCAGATGAGCTAAGAATTGTATGGTAAGAATGCCTCAAAATAAAAAAGCCCGTCCGGTGGGACGAGCCATATCATACGGTTATCAGGGGTTCTACCTTATTATGCCGGTTCAGACTCAAGGTAATAGGTCCTTACCCTGGTATAATAGTCATCGGCGGATCCCGGCCAATGATCCTTGGCAAAGCCGGGAGCATTTTTAAGCCGCTCTTTGTCGACATTCAATACGATGTGTTCCTTCACAGTATCAACTGTCAGGGATTGCCACGGTATGGCAAAGTATTTGTCACCCATACCTAGAAATCCACCAAATGAAAGTACTGCATAGGATACATCTCCGGTTGAAGTATCTATCATAAGGTCTTTGATATTTCCCAGGCTCTCACCAGCAAGGTTTACTACATCAGTTCCATTCATGGTTGACGAAGACAACAATTGATTTCTCATAATCAAAAATTTTGTGTTTTAGGATAATTATAAAATTCACTCATATGACCCGGTCAACCGAATAATAGTTTGGTAAAGCAAAGAATTTTAACATTAGGGATCAGCTATACGAAAGAAAGCCACTCGATCGAATGGCTTTCCTAGTTAATTCATTAATGAAATGAATTAACACTCAAATTGACAACTTCTTAATAAGGGTGGATCAGCTAATTATAAATAGTTTAATGGACGATTTATATCAAAAGAGATCTTATGGATCCCCTTGTGACGAGGCAGTGACTTCAAGAGCGAGAAGCCATTTCAAGCTCAGATCCGGTAACTGTGGCTTCGTAAATCCTTTCCAGCTTTTCCGTAACCAGTTCTGATGAAAAGTGATGTCGTGCGTATTCTATATTGAATGATCCCATCTTGCTCATTTGTGCGGGATGGCAAAGCAGGGCATCCAGTTTCTCAGTGAGATCTGATGTATCGTGAGGCCTCACAATATAGCCCATATCTTTTTCGATAAAGAAATCCTTTATCCCTCCAACATCTGAAGTCACAACGGCCAAACCACTGGCCATTGCCTCCAGAATAGACATCGGCATCCCCTCGCCATGTGATGATGGTAAAACATATATATCTGAATTCCGGAATACGGACACTTTATCCGCACCAGTGATCCATCCCTTAAATTCAATTCCCTCAGCACCTAATTCCTTGACATATTCTTGAGCTGGCTCTAAAGCATTGCCCACACCAGCTACAACCAAATGCAGATCTTGATACCTTGCTTGCAATTCCCGAAAACTGTCGATAACCTCAAAGATTCCCTTCTCTCGCTCAACACGTGCCAGGAATAAAATAGTTTTCTCAGTTGAGTTACTTCTTCTTAGGTCCTCACGATCTTCCAAAAAGATATCATCGACGACAGTGGTTCCCAGATATATGGGACCTTGAAATCCATAAGAAATTAACTGCCGTTCAAATTCCGACGCCAAAACAATCATGGCATCTGACTTACCATAGGTATATCGAAAGAAGGGCAAAATCCTGGCAACAACTTTTGACTCAAAGCCCCAGTTCCATCCATGCCAGAAAACCACCGATCTGACTCTTAACCAGGTACAAATAAGCATGAATCCGGCGTCCCTAAAAAACGACTTAGGATTCAGTGAAGGATTCAGGTGAACCAAATCAAAGTTTTCCTTCTTAATCCGACGGTAAAATTTCACATAATCATTGAATATTCGGCGTAACCATTTCGGTCTCGACTCAACCTGTCCCTGAGCTCCGTAGAAAAAGAAACTATTGTCCCAGGTATAACATTTCCTAACCGATTGAAAGAAGGTTTGTTTTCCCCCGGGAGTGTCAAGGTTAGGAGCATGTATAAGAACCTTCATGTCTGGGAAATCAGTTGAATATTCTGTATTACCAACAAATTCCCTCGTAATTATCTTCCGATGCGGCTTGTTTTGTCTTTACCAGGTCTAAGAACTGCTTGCTCGGATATTTTGTCGTAACATATTCAAATTCCGGTTCCTTATGCGCAATGATTATCAATTCCGATCCGTCTATGACGTCATCAAGATTATCAGAAATAAGATCAGACAGATGTGGAATTCGCTGATCGATAAACTGTTTATTAGTTCCCGTCAACTTCGATAAATTGACATTCTTATCATAGATACGCAATGAAATTCCTTTGCCCAACAGGTGTTCTGCCAGATCTACCACCGGACTCGAACGAAGATCATCTGTTCCGCTCTTAAAGCTCAGTCCGAGTATTCCAACTTTTTTGACGCCTTTATCCAGTACCAACTGAATTGCCTGTTTCTTCTGGTTTTCGTTGGAATCACTAATGGCATTTAATATCGGACTAGTGAGGTATAGATCATGGGCCATGGTTTGCAAAGCCTTCAAATCCTTGGGCAGACATGATCCACCATATGCAAAACCTGGTTTTAGGTAGACAGGGGAAATATTGAGTTGTCTATCAAGACAGAATAAATGCATCAAGGCATGTGAATCAATTCCGATCTTCTTACAAATGTTTCCGACTTCATTGGCAAAACCAATTTTCAACGCATGGAATGAGTTGTTAACATATTTTATTAACTCGGCAGTTTCCAAAGAAGTCTCTTCAATGGGAGCATTGATCTCCTGATACATCTCCCGCATAATACCCATCGCCTTCTTGTTGTCAGTCCCAATAGCAATGAATGGAGGATTCAGATAATCCTGTACAGATGAACCTTCCCGCATAAATTCCGGGTTGGAAACCACAGCAAAATCCTGATTACGTTTTTTACCTGACTCTTCTTCAATCAGATCACCAAGCTTGCGATTAGTTCCCGGCAAAACAGTACTACGGACCACAACTGTATGGAACTCCTCTTTTTCTTTGAGTGCCAGCCCTATCTGACGGCCAACTTGATAAATGGTAGTCAGATTTAAGTGGCCTTCCTGAGTAGAGGGTGTACCAACACAAAGTATCGACACCTCTGTTTTCATTATTGCTTCCTTAAAATCGGTGGTTGCCCTGATTCTCTCGCCCTCCCAATGGGATTTGATCAAAAGATCAATGTCCTTTTCTATGACAGTTGGCTTGCCATTGTTGATCAAATTGACCTTTGCCTCGTTTACATCAACTCCGATGACCTGATGGCCATGACTTGCCAAACATCCCAGGCTCACACATCCTACATAGCCAAGACCAAACACGGATATCTTCATGAATTGTTCTTTTTCAATTTTACCTTCTGCAAAATTAATTGTGTAATATCATCCCACTCTTCCAGTAGTTCCTGCCGAAACGCGTCCTGATTATTTATGTAGTCAGGATGCTCGTTTATCCAATTGATTTTGGTTACAACATCAGACGGCGGTATCTTCCACAGCCTTCCCCTTCTGATCAGGATCTCATTGGCTGGCATGTCCCGAATACCTGCATAGATACTAGGCACTCCCAACAAGGCACCTTCCCGAGCCATGCTATCCCCCGACGAGATTACGGCACTACTATAGTACATCAACGAATGGATATCCTTTACCGGCTCCCTGAGAATAATCCAATGATCCGGATATAGTGCAGCATTGTCTTTATTCTCCAATGATAATACAACATTCCACTCACGCGGTAACTTGTCAGCAATCGAAAGTATGATCCCTTCTTGTTGGGATAAGTAGTTCGATGTTTTGGTCGATACTTCTCTGATAAAGAGATACCTCCTGGGTTGCAAATCATATTCCTTGAGAGAACTCTGATCAGCAGAGAAATAAGTAGGAGAAAGATAAGCCCATTCCTTCAACGCATTAAACACTTTGACTCCGTGATAACGTTTGCCGAAAGGAGGTAAATAAACCTCATCGGTCGAAAATCTAAGAATCGGAATAATGATGCTACGAGGATCGTCATTGAAAGCCATATTGGGAATCCTCTTCAACCTCCCTATAAAATTCGCTTGATAATTTGCAGTCAGAATAAAACTGTATTTACTCTTGTCTATAATGCGATACAACCTCAATAAACGCGGAAGTATGATCCTGAAAATCATGGATACCATTCCCTTGTTATGCCTGTAATCACCAATACAGGTAACATTATATCCTGGCAATTCGTGCTTTATCACTGGATACAACTTACCACGATCAATACAAAAAATATCAATCTCATCCGGGGCAAAATTAAGGATGGTATTTTTGAGAAAATTGAATTGAGGAAGATGATATATATCAAGTAAAATCTTCATGTACAATGACTATAGCTTTTCTCTTCATTGCCAAAATCCCTTCCTGTTGTAATAGCTCTCATTATTGTTTTGCTCTACCAAGTTTTACATCAGTGAGAAAAGGAATTCTCGTCCACAACAAAGGAAGAATCAGGAGCAATATGGAAAAATTAAACTCTTCAAGTTCACTCACCCCATGGTTATGAAATCCACGACTCTGTGCCAACTCTTTGAAGAATCTATACATAAAGATGTTTATCAGGAAAAAAAGTCCCAACCAGATAGGAGGAACAGGAACATACAAGGTATTCATCAACTTCCTGAATCTACGATTTACCATAGAAAGCAACGGAACCAATAAAAGATAAGACAAAAAAGACATTACAAAGAGCCTCTTCATAGTGAACAAGCTCTTCCAACCTTCCTTGCGCTCTTCAGTCTCAATGTCTTCCCATAGATTGAAAAACCGAAGGTTATGAATATTGAACTCTTTTTGCACATTGTGCTCCATAAAGAGCTCCGGAGTCCCAAACCCGAAAATGCGCTGGCCCCAACTAATCTCTTCCCCAAAACCGCAGAACAATACCAATGCAAGCAATAGAAAGAACAGTCTTTGACGGTAACTTTGGTACCTCTCTTGGTATTCACCATCCCTAAAGCGTCCCTTTACAAACAGCGTGAAACACAACAGTGAAGAAATCAGAAAACACAAGGCAGTCAAATATTCGATAAGACCATCTTCCTGAGTTACATAGATCATGGATTCTGATGGCAAAAAGACCAGGAGATACACCAACACCATTAACAGAAAAACGGCAACGTACTCAAACTTCAAATATGATGTGACTTTATTCAACAAAGGTTTGTTCCTTATTCAAAGGACTTTAATGACAGGATACTATCTGATCCTAATATGGGTTGTCAGTTTAAAGCTACCAGTTTTCTGCAATTGACAAAACAATACATTAGTGTTTCTTTTTTGCAGGAAAGATCCCGAATACCAGCCCAGGATCGGTTCTCGTTGACCATTAACCAACTCTGCATTCAGGATGGGGTCCAAAGACACGTCAACGGTCCTTCCCTCTGGATGTGTAAGCTCAAAATCACTTTTAGCAACTTTAGAAACGACAATTTCCGGATGCAAGTGGAAGGGAATTTCATAAAAATGCTGATCCTCATTGGATACATCAAGACTATCCGTAATGATGAAAGTCTCTGAGGATTTTTCAAATACAACTGATCGTGTGTGCAGAACGCCCAGTTTTTCATAACCGTCATGCGTCGCTGACATGACTATTTTATCATCCTTCTCTTCAACATGATTTACGGTACTGTTGTAATGATCCAGCCATAGACATGGGCCGGCATTTGCAGCCTGGTCCTGGCGATCAATCCTTATAGTATTGTGGGCCAGAGTACCCTTAAAATAGGCCCGCCATGGAGGTTCTGAATGATACGTGTAGGTTCCCACATCCACAATAAACGGGATACCATCCACGTGGAGGATGATCGACAAGGCATCCGCATGACCATGCGCGGCAATGGACAGGTATCCCAGTGGTGCAGCATCAAAGTGCAGATAGATCTCTCCATCTTCATCGTGCGATCGAAGAACCAAGTGTCCTTCATCACGTACCATGAGAGTTTTACCTCCCTCATGATACCCATTTGTTTCCAGGTTGGAAAAGGCAGTCCTGCCTCTGTCCCCGAACAGGACTTCGTTCTTGAAATCATAGTACATTGAACCTGACTTCAAAGTAGAATCTTCGAACAACACACACCCACTCACCAGCAGGGACAAAAAATTACTGTAATGATCACTTTCTGTTAAGCAGAATGCCTTACCATCATCATCATCACCATAATAGGGTACTCGTCCACTCTGATCTGAAAGGTCACTTATATACTTGAAGATTTGATGTAACTTGTCATAGTAATTCTGACTGAATTTCTGGCCATTCCTTTCTCCCACCACAAGTGATATCAGAAAAAAGTCTGTTATAAACTGAATGTATTCGGAAGCTTCCTCCCGATTGACACCATCTTTCGTGTGTTGCAGCTGCATTTCTCTGTTCAGGACATCCTGTCCGTACTTAATCCAATGGTCCGACCCTTTGAATTTCCAGTAGCTTCCCACAATAAATAACCCTGCAGCTTCGGCAATCAAATGGTTATTTGCCGATGAAAACCTGGATGGATTTCTATAAATGTGCTCACCATGTAAGTATAGCAGCGGCAACCATATTGACTCGGTAAAGGACCGAAACCCAGCATCGCGCTCGCATAAGGTCGACACATCGAGTATCTCCCAACACAGAAACCAGGTGATGATTCGCAAACTCAACTCGATATTGGAATACCAGTTAACCCCTAACAAATATGGGTTTTCCCGATGCCAACTTTCAACAAAGTCCACGAACCTCCTGAGATAAATCCTATCACCGGTATAGCGATACGCCAGGCAAATTCTCGTAAGAAATTGCAAACGATTGATTTCCCAAACTACCTTAGAAATACCATGCTTTTCTGTTCGAGTATCAATAGAATAGGAAAACTTTTTGGGAAACCGGGTCTCGCTTATGAGATCATAGTGCCAGTCAATGGACGAATTCAGATCAAGTGGTCTTCCGAATATATAATAATGGTCAGTATTGAACGGACCAGCTGATTCCGGAAAAAAGAGAATCGAATCAGGTAGCTGGTCCAGATCTACCATGGGGAACTTGCCCACTCTAAATTTTTCATCCCATCTTTTTTGGATCATTTGCTCAACACGATAAGGAATCTCGCCGACACTCATTGTCCTTATACGATTGACATACCAGTGCAGATTTTTATCCACTAGAGTATTCCTTTGATTTTGTTGCATACTTCTTGCTTCTGCCATCAGGGCCTAATATGCCGTCTCGGGCAAAGATGCACTTTCACTGCGATTGAATGCAAACCAACAAAAGGGCAGCAGCATCAGAATAATAGAAAAATTAAACTCCTGAAGCTCGGTAAGTCCCCATTGTGTCTCCCACGGAAAAACACCTCGACTTATTCTATAAACGATATAGTTCCCAAGAAAAAAGACACCTAACCAGATAGAAGGAACTGGTAAAAATATTTTTCGTGTCAGATTTCTTACTTTACTACTGTATTTCACAGCTAAGGGGAGCACAAACAGGTACATAAAAAAAGAGCCCAAAAACATTTGCTTCATCGTAAATAATTTTTGAATGCCTTCCTTTCTCTCTCCATCCTTATTTCTGATGTTAAAAAACTCCATATTGTGTAGATTAAATTCCTCCTGCACATTGCGCTCCATCATCTTCTCAGGTGTTTGAAACCCAAAAATTCGCTGTCCCCAGCTTATCTCTTCTCCAAATCCAAAGAAAAACACCAGTCCAAAAATCAGAAAAAATACCCGGCTTCCGCGGGTGACATACCGATTCTTTATATCAGCGTCATTGAAATATTTAGTACTTGAAAACAAGAGAAAAAACAATATGGATGTTGCCAGAAAAAAAAGTGCACTAAGATTTTCAAAGATGCCATCCTCCCTGGTCAAACTTTTAAAAACATCATCGGGTAGAATAGCTGTCAAATAGACTAACACAAGTACAACCGCCAGCCAAATCAAACTTATTTTCTTGAATTTATTCATGACTATCTGATTATAAACTATTTACAAATTCAACCAGTGCTCCTGAGTTTCGATCAGGATTAAAACTGGCTTTACAAACTGCCTGCCCCTTCTGGCCAATTTCAGAGGCCTTTTGAGGGTTTTCAATCAAAAAAGTGATGGCCTCCACCAGTTCTTCCAGGTTACCCGGCTTCACCAACATCGCATTGTCGCCATCACTCAAAAATTCTGCAATATCTCCAGTTTCCGAGCATATAACCGGGTTGCCGGTTCCTAGAAATTCGCCCAGCTTATAAGGAAACCCAGCATGAGCATAATCCGAGTCGATTCTGGGCACGCACATAATATCTGCCTGACTAAGTCTTTGAAAATAGGTTTCGTCATCAAGATATCCGAGAAAATCAATTTCTTCAAGGTGAGCATACTTGTCCCGGTATTCTTTCATTCTCCTTCCTGCACCAAGCAGTTCAAGTCGGACTTTGTGCTTTTGTGCCACTTTGCTGGTCGCTTCGATCAATATGTCCACACCATCCTTATATACATATGAACCGGCATAAAGTAAGGTGACTGTCCGGCCTTTCATGCTTGAGGTCTTGTCATCCCTAATACTTGCAGAAATTGGAATCCGCACCATCTTTCGATTCCATCGATTCATCAATGAATACTTTCTCTGAAGGTGACTTGATATGACGACCAGTCCATCACACCAGCTCAGGTTCAAGATATCAAGCCTCTTCATTAACAGGAGGTTCAACTTACGCTTAAGTGAAGCGTCAAGATCAGAGTATTGAACATCTTCCACTATGTCAAAAACAATTTTGAATCCCATCAATTTAGCCATCGGGATAATCATCAGGTTGTCAAGATTTACGATCCCGTAATAAAGTAAGACCTTCCTCTTTTCATATCGATAAGATCTCAAAACTTGCCACGCTTCACGTAGATAGCGGACAAACCTGAGGGGAAATGTAATTCCTGGAGAAAGGTCCTTACCTATATGGAGGTAGGGCACACCATCAAAAGTTCCATTAGTCGGTTCACCCTTAGTGGCATCTTCACCCTGTCGAATCAACACCACCATCACCTGGTGACCCTCTTGATGGAATTTCTCGACAAATTGATGAACTCGCTTGGTACCCGCCATACCATGTGGATATGGAAGTTTTCCCATGACCAATATATGAAGGGGAGTTTTGTAACCGTCCAAAGATCCCGTGCCTGGTATCTGTTTACTAATCTTTGTGCAATATCTTCCTATAAATGCCCAACAAATGCGAACATATTACACCGGCATCATGCCTTTTCAAACCCCGACGACGTGCATTCTCTCCCATCTTGATTGCCAAATCAAAGTCTTCAATAAACTCCAGTATAGCTCCTGCCATTGCATATGGGTCACCATTCTGAACAAGTAATCCCTCGTGTCTGTCAATCAATAAACTAGGTATACCTCCTACGTTGGTAGACACTATCGGCAACCCCATAACCATGGCTTCGCAAACACTATTGGGACTATTATCAATATGAGATGGATGAACATAAATATCAGCCCTCTTCAACTCATTAGTCAATTCCTCACCAGATTTAAACCCCAGCAGCTTTACAGGAGACTCGCTACTGGAAACATTGGAAACTTTTCGTGCCATTCGGCCATATGAAGAATCGGGATGGACACCTACAATTCTCCATTCAACCGGTCTTTGCACAACACTTTCCAGTAATCGGCATGACTGATAAACGGTTTCGAGTCCCTTATACGGACTTTCGCGAATGGTACTGACCAGGACAATTTTGTTTCTACCTGGATTGGGCTTCCACTTCTCCTGCATAAATGTCTCCCGCATGGGCTCTTCGCAGTGAAAGTACTTTGCCTGTGGGGCCATGATGCTTACCAACCTGCGATCCCAGTCTGTCCTGCCAATAAAGTTTTGAGCATTTTCAAACAAGATCTGTTCTTCTTTGACTTTCTTTCCATATAACAGGTATTTGTGTAAATCAGACTGTCCATTGAGGATGTCAAAAGGTCTTTCATTAAGAAATGTGCGAAGCCATGGCATCTCGGTATACCACTTCTTGTGATAAACAGTCAGGTTTCCCTGAAACCATACCAGAGAAGGGATCGAAACCGAGGATGTCAGTAGTCCATACGTTGATTCGGTTCCAAAATACATGATAAGATCAGGTTGAAAAGCATTGATGGCATCCTCAAAATCCTTTAATGCCTGCCGTGGTTCCGTCTGGCTTGTGACTCTTTTGAAAAACCGCCCCCATTTGCCGATCGGATATTTTGGCACCATGTAGTAATTGACAGGATGATCATCTACTGTAAAATGTCTGGCCTCTTTGGATTTATAAGGAAATACTATTCCTAGTTCAACATCTCCAAATTTGACCATTTCCTGTTCCATCGCTTCAATCCAGCTGCCTCCCACATTGAAAGTGTTTGCTATCCTGGACATAGCCATGGAAGGGGTGTTTGTGAACCAAAGTACCCTCATGTGATATTTTTGTAGACTGTGTTGGTTTATTTGATCAGCAAAGGGTGAACACCCTCCCTGTTGGAATGAATCTGCGCTGACTGAATTTGATCCACCAGCTCAATGGCAGGCCGGGCATCTTCCATGCCAAAACCCTTACCTTCTAACACTACTTCATAGAGACGTGTATGCAAATCTGTAAACCCCTGGGAGAATTCAACTTCTTCGCCATTCACCATCACAGCTCTGAAAGTGGGATGTCCTGCCAATTTCACTTTTTCAGGTAAATCATTCCGGTCGATAGCCAAGTACCATCTCACATTGGCATTTTCAAGTTCAAGAGTTCCACTCATCTTATTCGGTTCTTTTAGAAAAACCTTACTCCTGACAACAGGCCCGAAGATCCAAATGAGCATATCGAAGAAATGGATACCGATGTTGGCCGCGATCCCTCCGGATTTAGTTTCATTTCCTTTCCAGGAATACTTGTACCAATTGCCTCTGGATGTAATATAGGTCAGGTCAACCTCGTACTTTGATTTTGCCGGATTGTTCAAGACCTTCCTTCTCAATGCGAGAATGGCATCATGAACTCTCAGCTGCAATACCCCAAACACCTTTCCTTCACTTTCCTGCTCCAACTCCTGCAAGGCATCCAGTTGCCATGGATTTGACACCAGAGGCTTCTCGCAGATCGCATTGGCTCCCAGACGTAAGGCAAGTCGGATATGGGCATCATGTAAATAGTTGGGCGCACAAATAGTCAGGTAATCGATTCCTTCACGGTCACGATCTCTTTTGATGCGTTCCAAATGTCGATCAAACCGCTCAAACTCGGTAAAAAAATCAACGTGATACCAGTAGCTATCCAGGATTCCGACCGAGTCGTGAGGATCCAATGCAGCAATCAGCCTGTTGCCAGTATCTTTAATAGCTTTTAGATGCCTGGGAGCTATATAACCAGCTACCCCGGTGATACCAAATAGTTTCATTTATACATCATATTTACAGACGCAGCGGTTAAGCGCATCTATGGTCTTCCAGATATTTAATTACTGTGTCAATTGTCGCGTATGAGGCCCTGCCATTTCCAAAATATTCAGGTACACGTTCTCCGAAATCAATACTTTGAGTCGCAATTTGCTCCTCCCAATACAAAACTGCTTTCCGTATCTTAAGAGGATCACATCCGGTCAATATATTCCCACCACCCTCAACGGTCTCCAACCATTCCGTCTCTTCTCTCAACGTGACGGCAGGACAGCCAAGAAAGAAGACTTCTTTTTGTAAACCACCTGAATCCGTGAATGCCATCCGGGCGTGGTTAATTAATTTGAGCATATCAAGATAACCCACTGGTTCTATTACTTTCAAGTTCTTCGCTGGACTCCAATCCGGAAAATGTCTTTTAATACTGTGGGCTGTCCGTGGATGTATGGGAAATACAACTGGCCGGGATTTACTACTTTCCTCCAGTGATCTGACGATAGCTCCCAGGTTATCCGGGTCATCCGTATTCTCAGCTCGATGTACGGTCGCCAGGTAATATTCCCCTTTACCAAGGCCAAGAACATTCAAAATATCAGATCGATCTTCTGCTACCTTAGTATAGGTAAGCAGTATATCATACATGATATCGCCGGTAAACACAGTCCGGTCCTCCAGACCCTCAGATCGTAAATTTTGAATAGCTGTTTGCGTTGGAGCAAGTAAGATATCTGAAATATGATCAGAGGCAATCCGATTAATTTCCTCAGGCATTCTGCGATTAAAACTGCGAAGTCCGGCTTCTATATGGGCTACCGGAATATGGAGCTTCACGGCTGCGAGTGCTCCCGCAACTGTCGAATTAGTATCGCCAAAAATCAAGACCATATCGGGTTTGACCTCATTTAGAACCTCCTCAATTCCTCCAAGCATTTTACCTGTTTGCAGTCCATGAGGGCCTGAACCAACTCCAAGATTGATAGTTGCTTGTGGAATATCTAACTCTTTGAAGAATACGTCAGCCATCGATTCATCGTAATGCTGACCAGTGTGAATGATCTTATGATCCAACAAAGAGGCTTGCTCATGATTTTCAATGGCACTCTGTAAAGCAGCTAACTTCACAAACTGCGGTCTGGCTCCTACGACACTAAGTATGCTAATCATATCCAATTACAAGCTGAATGCTGCCAATCGTTTACCATCCTTCTATCAACTTTATCATCCATTGAAGACCAGAAATTTACGTGTGATGAAGTTAAAAGCCGCTACAAATAGTGTAATCCCCGTCTTGGATATGACGTACCAAATGGGAGTATAAGTCGTCATTAAATACATGAGTGATACATTGATCCCTAATCCAATAAGAGAATAAATATAAAATGAGGAAATCTCTGTGATTGGTTTATGTTTACCCCTCTCGAACACAAAGCGTCCATTTAGGAGATATGCAATATAAATAGCTATGAGGGAAACCAACAGGTTAGCTAGATTGACCTCAATATTGAGTTTTTCAACAAACAACACCAACAAGACAATACTGATCAGGTAGCAAATGCCCCCAATAAGGACAAACAACAAGACCTGCTTACCAAGTGGTTTTGAAAACCACCATTTGTGGAGACGTGACTTCAAAATGAGGGACTGATAATTTTAAAAACCCTTATCATATTAGCTGTCATCAGGCCTTCGAAATTTAATATCAAGAATATTAAGATAAACGAAGGAGAAGAATATCAATAGCATAGGTACAGCTGGAATAAAAAACCGTCCACGCCCCCCCAAAAGTGTATGGCCACCAAGGTAGACAACAGCAAGAAACAGGATTAACAGAAGTTCCCTTGGTATCAGATTTCGTCGTGCAATAGCAGGCCACAAACCGAAGATGCACAGGACTACAATAAACATGTTGGGAACAAGATATCCAAGTGTCTCCAGATTCTGAATTCTGTATGAAAATGGGAAATGGAATATTAACCTTGAAAAGTTCGCTGCGGTATTCTTCAGATACTTGACCGGATGCTTTTTCATATTCTCGATAGCCACAGACTTAAGTACGCTGTCCTTCTGCATCCAGGTCAACCCATCAAGTTGCTGGTAAAGTTCTAGATGGTTTTTCTGGAGATCGGTAAGGTTTACATTTACTTCACTCCTTGAACTTGGGCCTTCGCCTGCCAGCACCTTCTCCTCAGAAAAGTGATTGCCAAACTCATTTTCAAATGGAGTTGCACGGTGATACAGGATGCTACCTCCATGCGTACCCAAATAAAAGAATTTCCCGGTATTGTAATAATTATAGATGACATAAGGGCTCAGCACAACCAAAGCTCCAGCAAACACAATAAAAACCCTGGACAATCTGAATTCCCTGGAAATACCCGGAATTAACATTAATACTCCTACAATGATAAGAGCAGCGCCAAAGACATACGCGAAAATGATCTTCGTGAGAATAAGATACCCAGAAAACAGAATGGCCAGCACCAGGTGTAGTCGACGATTTCCTTCCCTGTGATACCACTTGATAAAATGAAAAATAAAAGCCAGGAGCAACATGATCTCGAAAGACTCAGCATACATTAAATTTGCCCATCTCAACATCGGAGGATACAAAGCAAACAGATAGGTGAGCACTATAGAAGACTTATGGGAAATGTACCGGTTTAATATCATAAACAAGTACAAACAGGCAATAGAAAGGAATACAATATTAAATGCTCTGATGGCAAATAATGGTATGCCTAACCCGACTGGCATTGCCAGGAACATGGGGTACCCTGGTCCTTCTTTAATCAAGGGGTTACTTACATCATAATAAAACCCGTCGGTGAGGTTTATTGCGTATTGATAAAACTTCGACTCATCAGCTTTAGGATGATTGAGGTATGTACTTGATCGAAGAAATACAGCCAGCCCCAAAATAGCTACGATAGGTAAAAGTGCCTTGTACTTTTTATATCCCATCTTATCTCAAATAATGGTAATTATTACAGTTTTTCATCTTTAGCCTCTCTAATCTGTTGGTCGATTTTTTGTCGTTTCAAGTTGGATGTACCAAGATGAAAGAGTTCGTCAAAATACCGCTTGTTTTGCAGGGAAATGAACCCCAAACTCAACAATTGAAGCGCAATAATCAAAGTAGTCGCTCCCACTAAAAATGAATAAGGCCGTTCCTCAAAAACTTGTGCGACCGACATAGACAGTGCATTCTCAAAGTCTCTGGCCGTACCAACAAGCTCAGAATAGATGGAAAAAGTATGAAAGAATATCCACCCGATAACATAAAGAGAAATCACTAGCAGGATTCCTCCCAGTGACATAAAAAAGGCGTACGGTCTAAAAATAAAGCCACTCATCAACCCCAACAGGATGCCACTAAATATCTTAATACTAGAAGTTCGGGCTACCACTTTCTTCTGGTTGCTCCAATCCAGATGTGCTGGAATCTCATGAATACGCCCCCTCAATATGCAAGCCTTATTGATGATTTCCGGATTGATTGAGTAGGTAGTAGACTTCAGGTTAAGATTTTGTAAGAACGCAGTATTATAGGCCCTGACCATCCCGGTGTAAGTATGTATTTTGGCCTGAGATGTCCATCGTAGCAAAACATTAACGGCCCTACTCAGCGTTTCCCGGGCAAAAGGAATATCAGTAGTTTTACCACCTTTCATATATGGTGATGCCACTACCACATCGCAATCCATTTCAATTGCCTCGGTCAGCAGTCTTTCTATGTGTTCCGGTGCATAACTAAGATCGATATCGAGCACTACAATATATTCACCCCGACAATGTCTGAAACCCGTTTGTAATGCCCCTCCAAGGTTGCGGTTTACTTTATGATGAACTACCACCATATTGGCTCTGGTCAATGCCAGCTGATCAGCTATTTTCCCTGTATCATCTTTACTTCCATCATTGATTATGACCAGTTCCCAGTCATATTCATCCTCAAGTGTTTGCATATACTCATAGAGTCTTTCAACACTGTCACTGATAATTGCTGCTTCATTGTAAGCAGGCATCAGAATGGAAATAAACCGCCTTCCTAAACTCGCAGAAGCGGTACTATTCGTCTGCATATTGAGTGTATTTATGATCCATGAGCTCTGCAAGTGTATTTTCTATCTGCTTGAAAGTATGGTTATCTACCTTGATCTTGTTTGCAACTTGTAATGGCATGAGTTCCCTTTCGAGTTCCTCATAATTTACTTTTTGTCCCAGAATTTGCCCGGAAAACTGTTGCACCCAGTAAGCCGGTCGACGACAGAAGTCCTCATAGGGAAGAATGATAAAACGATCCTTTCCAATGATCTCCTGCTGACGATGCATGCATTGGTTATGAAAGATAACCTGGCGACAGATATCGTCAATAGGATTCTCAACCTGTTTCATATCACCTCTAATTCCGTATGGAACATGCTCATTTCCATGGATAAATCGGCGGGCAACCAAATGCGATTGTGCAAGAAAAACGGGATCCCGGTCAAGACAAATAAAATAGGCTTGAGGAAGCGCTTCAGCCACCAAATGGGCATAGGTATTCAGACTGTTGTTCTTGTTCAACACTGGCCTGTCTGAGTAAACTTCCAATGCTGAAAAGAATTGTGCAATTTCCTTCTTGGTAAGATCATTAAAGTTGTCAGGTATTTGCTTTCGATCACTCCCGGTCCATCGGTCCCAGATGTACAATGCATCATTGGGATAAGAAAGGCGGGTAGTTCTACCATAAAAACTATCGAGAGGTATGTCTCTCTGCCTGCCCCTTCTTATCCATCCAAACAGCTTTTGGGCCATAATTGGAGAGCGTGGGAAGAGGCTGGTTAGATTGTCAAGATAATTTACCGGTAAGAATTTGATAAGGATCTGGGCAGTTACCGTTGTACCACTGCGAGGAGGACCGCACACAAAAATCTGAGGTAATGCACTTTTACCCGCTTTCCGGTACAATCTTTTTTCAAAAGGTTTTAGAAGTATGTCCAAAGGAGATAATAATAATCCTCCTATAGAATACAACATGGCAGCACGTCCCGCGGCTTTTCCCTCGAATAGCAAACGTCTGGTCAGTCCCGCAACATTGGTAAAATTAGATGGAATAAAACGATGTATAAGTTTTCTCATCTAACCTCCCTCTTTTTGCAATACCGGCAATCTACTGACATACCTATGTTAGTTGTACCATTCTTCTAGCTAAATTTTGCTCTTTAAGCATACTGGCATGGTCATCCATGGCAACAACCTTAAAGTGTTTTTGCAATTCTTGCAGCATCGCATCCATAACTTCAATTTTCCTTTTGCTTTCAATTCTCATTGCTGGAAAAAACGAAAGTGCATTAGTATCATCCCTTCCAATGAAATCAAGCGGATGTAGTAGAATTGATGGATTCACACCGGCCATTCTACACATCCTGAGGGCAAATCGAAAATACCCAATAGCGGCCGAAAAACTGTAGGTACTGAGGTACAACACATAACTCGCATGAATCGGCACTTTAAAGTAAGGCATTGTAGTAACTGGTATTTCCAACATGCTCATTTGATCTGATTGCCATTCAAATGGTTTAAGAGGTCTCAGTCCATCCTTCCAACTTCCGAATAAACCTTTTCTTTGCTTTCTTTCCGCTTTACTCATTTTACTTGACCATAAAAAATACATGCGGGCAAGGGGATTGAGAATATTGGGAAAAGTAGATGCGTCATATTGATAGTTTCGCTTTACGAGTACTCTTAGTACCGTATCTGAAAAGCTGAATCCCGGACCTCTAAACCCGGTTGGATGTACGCCAGTTACTTTCTCAATACATTCCTCTGCTTTTTCCAATTCCTGATCAATATCAGACTCCGAGTAGATATGAAGCCACGGATCATGGTGAAAAGTATGATTACCAATATCGTGACCTCGTCGGGGAATCTCTGCTAACACTTCATGGTTGTAGTCAAATACGGCGTCCTGAGCAACAATAAAAAAGGTAATTCTCACCTTTTTTTCATCCAGAAAATCAAGTATCCGCGGCAATGCATATTGCAGGTAACTGGGATAATCTTGCCATTCGTCATCACCATGGGTCTTTAGATAAGTCCATTGATCATCAAGATCCAGGGATACGCTGGCGATCGGCTTTTCAGTCATTACTTCCTGTATTTAGAACTTCAACTGTGCTATCAGAAAAGTGCTTGCCATGTATCTTCATAAAGTGGTTAACATGAGAAGTCACAGAATTATTATTAAGGGTGCCCTTTACAAACTGGGATGTGTTCAGGACAAAAAAATCGGGATGTAAAGTAGATACTTTGGGGATGATCGTGGAATAATTTATTACCTGCAATGGCTGTACTTTGAATGCCCTGTTTATATGCACCGAGATTACACTTTCCATATCAAAATCCGGATACAAACGGCGTAACCCCTCAAAAAACATGGATTTAACTTCTGCATCCGGGAGTTTCATAAATGAATCTGTTGACAATATATATTTTGGAAGATATACCAAATGCTTTTTGTCTGTCTCATTTACATCAACCAATGTGCTCATACCGATCACTCCCGTGAAAGGAATTTTATCGTCTGCGATGTTCAGCACATAGTAGGGTGTCAGTGGGCTCTTCAATACCAGAACCATACAAATTACACCCAGGTACTCTACTTCATCAGGCTTACCCTCAATGGCTATCAATGTGGGATCAGCAACCTTGTGCAACACATTGACCGGGCCGGTAAAAATTACTTTGTCAAAGTGCTCAAGGTCTCCATTTATCTTCATTTGAAGCCCAGATTTTGCATCCGGCTGAATTTGAGAAACCAAACTTTGCAAACGGATTTGAACTTCTTGATCCGAAAGTGATTTCTCGAGGTGATCCAGTACTGTCTTATATCCCCCACTTATATAACCCATATGTTCACTTCGTGCTGAAGAATCCTCCCGGGCCTCGAAGAGGCGCTTAATATAGGTCCAGATAAAAACGGCGGACACCCTCTTATAACTGGAACCCAGTTTGGCCAGCAGCAAAGGTTTCCAAAACTTTTCATAGGTCTTCTTTCCAGAAAAACGAACGAGCCATTCTTCGACCGTCACTTTCTCCAGTGAACGCCAATTATTTATCCTTGAACCAATAAGAATGGTCAGGCCCAGACGAAATTTCTGCCAAAGATTTAAGGGTGGGAATAAGAGAAATTCTTTCGTGGTACTTACAGAGTAGAATTGATGATCAACATAGACTCCGGTCAGGGTTTGACCCCACCGGATCTCATCCTCAAGTCCTAAATCTGCCATAAAGTCAAGCAGATCTTTATCTGTAGGTAAAATTACATGATAGAATTTATCCCAGTAAAAGCTATCATAATGGTAGTAGGTGGCAAGTCCACCGAGCTGCGAGTCTCTCTCCAGAATACTGATCTGATGGTCTCCTTCCATTTCTGAAAGCTTGTGAGCCAGGACCAATCCCATCCAGCCACCACCTACCACAGCTATCTTCATCTAACCAACTGTTTTTCAAGTTGGGCAACCTGCCATCGCCCAAGAGAAATGAGCACCAACCACCAGGCCACACATATTGCTAATGCGGCAATAGTCAGTAGCGCTAA
>JAUILF010000414.1 GCA_030433135.1 Bacteroidia bacterium
TTCCTGGATCATCTTTCTGAATGTAGATGTCTAGCGAACCGTCGTTATTGTACTTTAAATCTTCTGTTGCCCCCCCGATTTTATAGCGGTCTATTTCATTATCAATTAGCAGCTGTTCTGGAAGCTTGTACATGGTCAGTGACCAGAAGGCTTTTACCGGAGGAAGTCGATCTGCGTCAAAATGGAGCAGGTATTTATACTTGGAACCATCAAGTTCATCACCATCAGCATCGACTGTTGCTTCGGGATAGAAGGCTTCCTCCAGGTCATTGCCATAGATACCGAACATAGCTGCCGCTGCTCGTCTGAGATATTTTCCCTGCATGAACTCCCTGTTACCGAAAGATCCGGAGACCAACATCCAGCCATTCTTTTGTTCCCCAAGATTAGCCATCTCTGCTACAATTTTTTCCTGGGCCTCAGCGATACCAGCTTCAATAGCTCCTTTAGTTTCCAGTGATAGGCTTTCAACATCAAAAGGCTCACCGGGGCCTATACCAATTTTCGCGAAGCGCTCTAATAGTGCTATTTCGGAGGGGTGTGGTTTTACAGTCCCAAGAAGGAAGTTCAGGTAAGAGATAAATTCCACCGATTTTACTTTTTCAGGAGAATAGGGTGGGAAACTCAAAGCTGCTGGCTCGGGTGGTGCCTCGGTTCCCAAAAAGCTACTCAAAGGCTGTAAATCATAGCCTGACATGACTTCCTGCGCGTTATCTTCATCAGATAAACCATACACCTGGGTACGTGCCAGGGCCAATCCAAGATTTGTTTCTGTTCGTACCACCTTATTAATTCCATCCGGTTTCTCACCCTCCCAGTTGGGACCGGCAATTAAATAATTGCCCGCTTCGAAGCCGGTCTTACGTGTTCCGATGTAATCAAAGTTATGGGTGAATAAATCAATCAACTGAAAAGAATAGTAGCGTTCGTCAGTGATGGATGGAACGCTTAATACCAGAGGTTCTCTCCGCAAATCCATTATTGCACTTGAATAATAAGTGTCATTATTGGGACGGACCACCTCTGTATCTTGTGGTGTGCGAAGTTCTGTCGAATTGAAAAGTATATTTAAGGGTGCAACAAAAACTGGCGATTCTTCCCAAATGGCATAGCCATATAAGGTCTTGTAGTTATCCAGCATGGGATAAGCATAGATGTAAGCTTCCTCCGCGATAGCTTTGGTTTCCTCCGTAGTCACCTGCTTCTGATCCTCATAGCCCAGAATGGGTAATAGTATGAGCAAGGATAAAATTCTCATTTGAAGGTTCTTTGCTATACCCTTCTCTCTAATCAGGTATATGACCATATTTTTCATTTGATGAGATTTCAATAAAGTAATGCCGAGTCTCCGGGATGTCTTCTATGTCGGAATATCTAAGATAGATTGAAATTTTCGGAGTTTATAGACAGCCTTGTACAATGGAGTAAATGGGCTGAAATCATCCCTCAAGGTACCTTCCGTAGGGTAGAGTATATTCGAGAATCCATAAAGTTGGACAAATCGTGAAGGATACTCTCTGCATGCTGACGAAGACTTGAGGCAGAAAGGTCTTGTGGATCAAGACGGGAATACCATGCTTCTCCGAGAGTCAGGAAAAGTTGATTAAGATCGCTTTGGGGCATACACAAATCCATGTGAGCAGCAAACAATTTCAAAATAAAAGCATCTGCACTTGCCTCATAGGTTTTGACAAAAAGGTAATTGAAGCGGGGAATGTGACGGTGATGGAATAATTGACAGCTAAACAGCAGAGGAGTCGGATAAAGAGCCAGCAAATCATATAAGTCAGGAACGAGGTTTTTACAGGCCTCCTTACCTGCCTGGTTGAACTCCAGACAGATTTCCCAGTGAGTGGCTAATAGTTCATCCACGAAGATGTCGATCTCAGTAAAATGATGGTAGAATGACGCACGTGATACCCCCATCTGTTTACTCACCTGATTAATGCTGAGATTATCGGGCCCCTCTCTGGCAAATTGTTCATAGCCGATTTCCAGCCATTTATCTTTTACTGAAGTCATGTGACCCTAAAAATAAAAAGTTTGATCGCACCAACCCCTCATATAAGCCATTAAATGCATCCTTGGAAGCCTGGTTTAATACCAACGTCTACATCATTATACTCCGGTAGGAGGCCAAGTCAGGCAACCAGGCAGAAGTTGAGCAGAACACAGGCTACTATATTCCACCAGGAAGGTGTTGAGAAACTCAGGTTGATGCTGCAGCCTTAAATCGTTGTGCCTGAGTTAGTATTCTGAGAGAACATACACTATGTTCTCATTTGGTTTCTTTTCAGCCAGGTCTTCGTTATCAAAGGACATAAAATATAAGAAGTGACATTCATAATGTCAGGAAATTTCTATATAGCTCCCACTCGATTTTATCCAGCACTTTTTGGTCAAGAAGGTCTTCCAGTTTATTGTGGTCCTGATTATAGAGAGCCAGTGAAATTTTGTTAGCATTATTTGCTTCTGAATTATTCTCTATGTGAGTCAACAACTTCTGAGCTTCTTCATCCTCACCCAATGATTCCAGTGCCCATACTCCAAATACATGATTGGGACTGGACCTGTTGATGTGGGCTTTGGTATAATTCACTATTTCCTGGAGAATCTCTCTTTGGTCAGAGTGACTGTCTTGTGCGTCATAGACGAGAGCTAACAAATAATCCTGAGCTCTTTCATCTGGGTTGTAGGGTTTGCCCACACCAATATTCTCCGGCCATTCCTTGGACTTTTTTAAAACATCAAGTGCCTCATCATATCGTTTTTCTCCCAGATATTGTTGAGCCACAGCTACATGGGATCTTTCATATATTCTTCGACTTTCCCTGGCATGCTCATAGGGGAGGATGTTGATATTGTATAAGACTTCCAGCACCGATTGAAATCGGTCATTGTACAACAATGCTTTGGAATGCACCAGGCCAATGTTGTAGTTGCCGGGAAAATTTTCATAAGCTTCGGAAGAAAGTTCCAGGGCCTCCGTATATTTTTCGTTGTTCAGATAAAATTGAATAAACTCCTCATAAACCCGCCAGTGTTCCCTACCTGTTTCCAGGGCTTTCTCATAGTTTTCCAGTTGATAGGAGTAGCCTTCATCTTTCAATATTTGGGCCCGAAATCTGTAGAAAGTTGTCATGTCTGGAGTTTCACCCAGCTCCTTCAAGAGTTTCTTACCTTTTTCCTGTTGATTTACTGCCAGATAATTCTGGGCAAGCAGGTATTTCAATTTCCAGTTTCCTTCTTTCTCCGCTGCCCACTCAAGTACAGGGACTGTTTCGATTCTGTAGGGAAAAACGAACTCTATCGACAACTGGAGTAGATCTTTCAGGAGTTGTGAGCTTTCTGCCTCATCAGTTTTTCTCAGTAAATAAGACAACCACAATTTGTTTTTAATGTCAGACTGAGCCACCTGTAAAACCATAATCGCTTCTTCAGTACAGCCCAGGTGCATATAATCCAGAGCCAGTTCCAAAATAGTTTCCGCCGGGAATTCATTGTGAATACTATTTGTCACCTGATCCGACAAATTCCCGCTGTTGGTCATGAAGTAATTTTCTGCTACCGTAAAGTGATTTAGTGGATCGAATTTTAGTATCTGGTTAATTTGTTGATCGAATAATTCGCGATTGCTTTTGTTCCGGTAAGTCACTGCCAATACTTTTCGCGCATTGAGGTTGTATGTGTTATAATCCAGTGATTTTTTTGCATAGGTTTCCGCCCTGGCATAGTTTTTCAACGACAAATAGATCTCGGCCATTTGAGCGAATCCGACAGAGCGATATTTCATATCTCTGGCCGACCAGCCCAAAGATTCCAGGGCATTAACAGGATCCTGCATAGCACGATAACTGAGCCCGGCAAAGTAATTGGCTCCGGAATCGTAGGTATCCATCTTCAATACGGTGTTGGCATAGTCAAGGGCTTTGGGATAGTTGGTTTTGCGGTATTCCAACTCAGCCAGCTTTACCAAAGTCGCCCTGTGATAGGGATCCTGTTCCAAAATTTTGGAAAACTTTGCTTCAGCGGCATCATACAGTCTGAATTTCATGTCCTCCCAGGCATCGCAATAAAGTTCCTCAATCTGTGACAAAGGCATGGGATCCGCACTAAATGGTCTGTCGATGAGTAAGCTGTCAGATTTGCTACGATAGTGAAGTTCTGTCTCGTGAATAATTACCTCAATTTGATCGGAAGGCAGAGCGGGGAACGTTTTGGTAAATACTCCCATAGGGTCGAGGTTCAACTCCTCAGAAAGCACTTCAGCTCCGTTGATTACTATGCTTATTTCATGATCCAGGTGTTGAAGGGCATTTAATCCTACATTGAAATGATCTTCCTCATGTTGTACATTAAGCACACCATATTCGGATGCAGCCACCATCCCTCCGATATCTTTAAAGGGAAACCAGAGCTCATGCCATCGATCCATGACATTTGGATCAAAGTTCGCCTGACTTATCGGGTTTGTTTGACCGGGAGAGTACTGATTAAATAGTCGTCCGGCCTGAAACTCCATATACTGACCGTCGGTATCTGTCAACAGATCTTCCCATATTCCTCCGGATCTTGAGAGTGCCCATAGCCATAATTTTTGCCCGGGTATTTCTTCATAAAGCCCCCAATGTCCGAAGCCAAAATTCTTTTCATGGTAATACCCGCCGAAAATGTCATTGTATTCTCCCACTACATGCTTGGACTTGGACGATCCGAAATTGTTGTTCTTATAGAAGGACAGGTCTCTTCCCGCTTCATCGATTGGCCAGGGGTTAACTGATCCACCATGAGTGAGCTCCTGATCCCCGGGATAAATAAACTCCAGGTCATCTGACACTGCCGCTGCAGCCGTCATCCAGTTATAGTAGGACTGGTTTAATGCGGTACCATTATACCACGAGGTATTGGTTTCGAAATAAGCTTTTCCGGGTTCTAGTGTGATCTCAACCCACCAACGGGTTCTGGCCGCAAGATCCATAGTGCCAACGACACAGGTGACACTGCCATCGTCGTTATTTCTAATCTTGTAGTCGACCGGAGTGGCTGTGTTTGGGCTATGACCGATAATGCCAAAGTTTAATTCTATCCCTCCCGAAGTCCATGGA
>JAUILF010000415.1 GCA_030433135.1 Bacteroidia bacterium
ATTTCTCCTTGTACCGATTTATCGAGGGAAGAAAGAGATTCATCGAGGATGAGCAACGATGGGTTGGCTGCAAGTGCTCTTGCAATGCAAACACGTTGCTTTTCTCCACCGGATAGTTGACTCCTGCCTTTTTGTAAAAAAGTATCATCCAGTTTAACATCAGCGAGCAGTGCCGAAATCCGGCTATCGATATCATCAGTCTCACCCCAAGCCATGAGTGACTCCCTTAATACTTTTGCTACCTGTCGTCTGGGAGGTAGAGCCGTGGACGAATCCTGTAAAAGATACTGAACCTGGTTGAAGTACGTTTTCTCATCGTTCTGCAGGATTTGACCAATATCCTTGTCTTTAAAGAAGACATGTCCCCTTTCGACAGGTAAAATACCGCCTACAATACGGGCAAGTGTTGACTTACCACTGCCTGATCTACCTACCAGCCCAAGTTTCTCTCCACGGTAGATTTGGCACGACACTTCTTTCAACACTTCATTTGCTTCCAGTTTCTTTCTGAAACGCCAACCCTGACCACTGATGTAGCTGTAGCTCAAATCTTTAACTTTCATCACAATGTCCTTTGGGGTTGACTGCCTGGATGGGGATTGACCTTCTGAGAGTGCTTTTTGAAGCTTTTTCACATAGGGATGGATTGTATGGGCTGTTATAAAGGAGTCCCTCCCCTCTGCTACTATTTCCCCATGGTACAGAACGTACCATTGATCTGCTATCTCTTCGATTAGATCCAATTGATGAATCACCAGTAACATGGTGAGATCCCTTTCCTTTTTAAGCCTCTGTAAAAGGACCATAATGCGATCGCGTGTAGGTCGATCAAGGGATGAAAAGGGCTCATCTGCAATAATCAGTCGAACCCCGGCTGCCAGTGCCATCGCAATGAATACTCTTTGTAGCTGACCAAGCGATATCTGATGCGGATAAGACTTCATAATCCGTTTCGGATCCATAATCTCCACCATTCGAAAGCAATCCTCAACCGTAAGCCTTTCCTTACCATGATCAGCCATGGAAAGCACCTCTTGCATCAGTCTACCGCATGTCATCGTGGGATTACTGGCCAGTAATGGATTCTGTGGAACAATGGCAATTTCACTTCTCCTAAGAGACCGCAGAAATGCTGCATCAGCTTTAATGATATCGGCCCCCCTATACAGTATGGCACTTGGCTCACCCAGGTCGGCCACGGGTGGGAGCAGGTTGATCAGTGAGCGTACCAGAGTGGATTTGCCCGAGCCAGTCTCTCCCAGTAAAACTGTTACCTTTTTTTCTGGAATATCCAGGTTAACATCCCTTAAAGCAGGAACTCGTCTGGATCCTACTCTGTAGGTCACATGTAGGTTTCGCACTTGCACCAAAACAGACATCACTGCAATTAAGCAAACCCCGGCAATATTTACCGCAAACCACCAGAAGAATTCTCCAGGTATGTGAGAAAGTTGCTAATTCTCGGTTAACTCTTTGAAATTATTAGTCAGATCATAATCTGCCAGCCGCAGTGAAGGATCAATTTTTACCGAGGAAACACTTTTTTCAGCAGTGGTTAAGGTTAATGTGTAAGAGGGGTTGGTCCAGGGCCAATCGGCTTCCTGCTGGTAAACAATACCATCTTCACCTTGCTTAACCCCACGCATCAATCGCAATGGAATGGTATGATTGGAAACACTCCCATCCGAATAGGTCACTTCAAGATCAATGGGCATGGGCATCGTCCCCAGTCGGTTCAAGACTATGGTGGCGGTATCTCCTGCTACTGACAATTCACTCACTTCGTACTCAATGACCTTAGTTGAATTTACGAAGTACTCGTAATACCAGTCCAGTTCCATCCCACTCACCTTTTCAAAAATTCTAATCACATCCTTGTCCCTGGGATGTCTAAACTTCCAGGTGTCAGCGTACTTACGCAATGCCACATCAAACAGTTCTTTGCCTACGATGTACTGTAGCTGATTCAGGAATATCGCTCCTTTCGTATATGCAGACATAGAATAGGCAGTATTGCTGAGAAAATGATCTGCATGAGTATTCATGGGCTCTTCAATCCCCATCTCCAGGACTTTCCTGTATCCATCATAAATAGGCACATAGGGGTTTGTTGAATATCTCCCGGGGAGGACATCTTTCCCTATCAGTTCATTCTGAACACTGGTTTCCAGCCACTCCGTAAATCCTTCGTCCATCCAGTGATACAGGCTTTCATTGGTAGAAAGTGTTCCCTGAAACCAGGCATGTGACAGCTCATGGATGGAGGTTCCTGCCAATCCTCCAATGCTTCTCTCCCCATTGACCAGTGTAGCTGTACCGTACTCCATTCCATGATCACCTCCCTGGATAAAGGCATATGTTGCATATGGGTAAGGTCCTAACTTATCTGTCATCAGGGCAAAGGCTTCCTTCATGACACCCGGCAGCTTAGTCCATGATTCCCTGGTCTTTTCATTTTCCTGATAAAAAAAATGAAGCTCAACACTGTCTTTCGTCAGAAGCTTCGTATGGGTATAATCAGGGTCGGCAGCCCACACAAAGTCATGTACATTTTCTGCCGTAAAGTGCCACGTGAGTTTATCTTTCTTACGATGTCTTACTTTCTTATCCGTATATCCATATCCAATTTCCTCTGCGTTATTCAGATTTCCGGAGGCAGCTACTATGTAGTCTGAATCCAGCGTGATCTTAATGTCAAAATCACCAAATTCACCGTAAAACTCCCGCGCAACATAGGGGTTTGGGTGCCAGCCATCCTGATCATAAGCACAAACCTTGGGATACCACTGGGCCATGGAATAAGCAATTCCTTCGTTGTTGTCCCGACCCGCCCGTCTTACCATGATCGGCACCTGACCTGTGTACTCCATTTCAAAAGTCATATGCTGTCCCGGAAGTATTGGAGTGTCGAGGTCTGCAACCAGGATCGTCCCTTCGGTCACGGTTTCCAACTCCTTGCCATCCTGCAGAAATTTATTGACCCGGATATACCCTTGTTCCTCAGGTTTCAAGTGCAAAATCCGGTCGGCTACCCTACCATCAGGATCGGGTATATTCCTGGACCTGACATCCATCATACTGTTGGGCTGAAAAGCATTGAAATAAAGGTGATAATACACCCTGCTGATCGTGTCAGGAGACTGATTGTGATATATAAGCTGCTGGTGTCCCTGCATCTGGTGCGTTTCTGTATCCAGGTCAAGTGACATGACATATTCAACTCTCTGTTGCCAGGGATAATCCTGAGCGAACACAAATTCAGTAACACAAAAAGCAAAAAGCAGAATAATTATTCTCATACACCATCTATTACTCAGGGAACCGGGGCACTAATATCATGTCAGTTGGTAGTGCTATTCGAACTGGCAAACTTATAGGTTTAGTATGATATTTTAGAAGACGAGCAGCTTAAATTGGTATATACCAGACATAAAAAAGGCCCGCAGCAGAAATAACCACGGGACCTAGGTGCGGGCTGGTTAATAGACCTACGCTATTTTACACAGCAAAAACCATGTCAAAAAAGGTTAATACCGGTCAGGATGCCCATATTGCCCCTTGCACAACGGTCTCTTCAACCATCCCGATTTGCAGTCTGTATACAAGATGGTGATATGTCAGAAAACCTTACTTTTGTGAGAAAGAAGGATATCAGCAATTATGAAATCTAACAGCAAGTATTGGTTCTTAATCGTTTTCATGATCATCCTGGCTGCTGCCAGCAGGTTTTTACCTCATTGGCACAACTTCACTGCCGTAGGTGCCATGGGTCTGTTTGGAGCTGCCTATTTTAATAAAAAGTACTGGTCATTTCTGGTCCCATTAATAGCCCTGTGGTTCAGTGATTTGATTCTGAACAATGTGGTATATGGCGCTTTTTTTGAGGGGTTTGTGTGGTTTGCACCCTTCTCAATATACGTGTACACGGGTTTCATCGGTGTAGTTCTGGTGGGGCTCCTTTCTTTGAAAAAAATCAGACCAAAAAACATCTTGATTGCTTCCTTGCTGGCGTCAATAGTCTTCTTCCTGGTTTCTAACTTTGGTTCTTTTCTGACGAATCCAATGTACACCAAAGACTTACCAGGTTTGCTAACAGCATATGCTGCAGGAATTCCATTTTTCTGGAATACATTGCTGGCCAACATCGTATACACTTTTCTTCTGATCGGGGTATTTGAATGGGTAACCCAGGGCTCATTGCAACGAGTCTGGGCAAAAGCCTGAAGACTGCAACAAACTATTAGGATGTAACTGCCTTTGCTGGAGTACTATCGGGGTACTCGATCCGAATGTGGTAAATACTTTTTAGCACTTTCTTCATGGATGACCTAATCTTTTCCAATTCTTTGAATGACAAGTCCGTATACTGTAATTGCTTGTGATCAATCTTCATGGTAATGATCTTGTCAACGAGTTTGTTGATATCTTCTTCACCAGGATCTTTGAGACTTTTACTGGCTGCCTCAATGCTATCTGCCAGCATCAGTATAGCCTGCTCCCTGGTACTTGGTTTGGGTCCAGGATAACGGAACACCGACTCGTGATCACCGGCCTGGTCACCATTGGTCTTGATAAAAGATTGATAAAAGTACTCTACCCGTGTAGTACCGTGATGGGTGCGAATAAAGTCCACGACTACGGCCGGAAGCCTGTTCTTCTTAGCCATTTCGACGCCATCCGTCACATGTGCTATGATCTTGGTCGCACTTTCCTCTGGAGTTAAAGAGTCATGCGGGTTATTGGAACCCTGGTTTTCAATGAAAATACTAGGCTCTTTGGTTTTACCAATGTCGTGATAGAGTGCAGCTACCCTCAGTAGTTGTGCATCAGCCCCTATCGCGTCAGCAGCTGCCTCTGCCAAATTACCCACTTGCAGTGAGTGTTGAAATGTACCCGGTGCCTTTATGGACAACTCACGTAACAATGGTTTATTTACATCAGTCAATTCTGACAGGGTGATCGACGAAGTAAATCCAAAGATTCTTTCTAACAGAGGCACCAGCGGATAGGCCAACAGAGTAAGGATCACATTAATAAAAAACCAAATAAACATTGACCACTCGATCGTGGTGAAACTACCTT
>JAUILF010000416.1 GCA_030433135.1 Bacteroidia bacterium
ATAAGTAAAAGCGCCCAAACCGGTTGCACAGTAGTTGATATTACAATCCGTCAGTTTGTCGTATTGAACATTACTTAGTTGCTCCTCTTCAAGATCAGGCTCTTCTCGCTCTCCCTCGTGCTGGACCAGTTCTCCATATTCCCAAATCCCGGTCACGGTGGGAGCTTCAGTCTTAAACAAACTTCCTTCTCCGTGCGCCTTACCCTCTTTCCAGTGTCCTTCATATCGATTGCCATTTGCAAACTGATAAATGCCATAACCATCAAATTTATTAGCGATGAACCTCCCCGTGTAGGTTTCACCGGAGGCAAAGATCATTTTACCCTCTCCCTCTTTGAGGCTTTTCTTCCATTCTCCGACATACTTATCACCATTGGACGATATCAGGGTTCCCGATCCATCGGGCTTACTTTGACTAAAGTTACCAGCATAAACAGCACCATTCTGGTAACGATAAACTCCTTTTCCGTTCTTACAATTTCCCTTGATGCACTGCGCAGAACACAGGCTGGGCACGGCACATGCAAATACAAATAGCCAGATTTTCATTAGTTTTCATGATTGTGTCAGGTATCTGTATTTACAATAATCTGTTGTCTGGGCCTGATAAGAAGTGTACTTTTGATAAACTTCATATCAGCAAAAATATTGCCAACACCGGTATTCAAAAATTAAAATTGTATCCAATGAAAAGTACGAAAATCACTTTGCTCCTGTCATTAGCCCTCTTCGTTGTTATTGGTAATGGTTGGTCACAGTCTCACAACCAGAGTGGCTATGCAACGTTTGGGGATGAGATCAGCCCTGAAAATGCCTCTGACTACACAGTAGTGATAGAGAAACTGGAAACAGAGGACTCAATCAAAGCCAAGATTTCAGCAAAGGTCGATGAGGTATGTCAAATGAAGGGTTGCTGGATGAATGTTTCGACCCCTGAGAACGAAGTGCCGATTTTTGTTCAGTTTAAAGACTATGGCTTCTTCGTGCCTATGGATATTGCGGGTAAGGAAGTCATAATGGAAGGTGTGGCCTATAAAAAGATGACCTCGGTTGAAGACTTGCGTCACTTTGCTAAAGATGCCGGAAAGAGTGAGGATGAAATAGAAAAGATTACCGAGCCGCAAGAAGAGATTTCCTTTATGGCACATGGTGTGTTGGTAAAAAACTAAACCAAGTGGCAGCAGTTTGATATCCGGGTGCGTTTGATTAAAAAAGCAGCCCCGGGAAACTCTCTACTGCTAAATAATTAAGGGAAATCTAAACGTATGAAATTGGGGCTGCTCCACCTATTCTTCGATAGTTGTGAAGGTGTTTAACCTTAATTTACAACTTTCTCACCTATTAAACCATTTTTGAAACGTTTTATTTCACAAGGTCGATGAAATAGCCTGTGGTATTCGGACCTTTTTATATGGTTTTTTACCCTTGTAGGGCCAAGGTCGATTCAATCTGTTCTAAATCAACATTATCACTGATCAAATCAATGGCACGCTGGATTTTCCAGGGTGTGTTCAGGTTGATCTTTACTTCGATCTTACTGATCTTGATTACAGATCCATAAGTATCGAGGTGGGTTCTTATCAATGGAATCCGATGCTTCTCAATGTATGCCATACTTTCCTCATTGATTTCTCCATCCCCGGTAGCCACAATTCCGGCGATCGGAGATTCCTTGATATCGTTCACCTGTAACAGAAGATCAACCCGGTGCAACGCGGCATTTACCCTGTCAGCACCTACAACCAACAAAATGTTTTTGGATCGCTTGATTCGATTGGCATCAATCAGTGATCCCGGCATGATATCCTCCACCTTTCTCTCGACCTGGTCGATATTCTTAATAACCGATCCATTAATTGCTTCGTTGATGGTGCTGATAATAGGATAGGCAAGCGATTCGTCGTATGGCAAAACTCCGAGTAAGGGTAAGCCCATGGCAGCAAGCTTATGTCCTACATAATGCCTCACTTTCTCAAGTTTGTCGACCCTGACTTTATTGACGATAACCCCCACGATCGGCACATCTTTTTCCCGAAACAGAGCCATACTAAGGTTCAACCTATCCAGAGTGCTTCCAATACCACCCTCCACGATCATAATGACCGAGGCACCAACCATCTGCGCCACCTCCGCATTTGAAAGATCAACAACACTACCCACTCCAGGGTGCCCCGTCCCCTCGAAGATTACGTAATCATGGCGGTTGCCAAGTGCTCTCGCCGCATGATATATATCATCTCGAAAGGTATAATGCCCCGGATCATCCAAAAAAGCTGTTGTAGCTCCCTGACCAAGAATGACAGGAGAATGGAGCTCAGGCCGGATTTCAAATCCCAGCAGATCTGCGAACAGCAATGTATCCTTATCTACACGGATGTTTTCGAGATCCAGAAAACGCTGACCCACCGGTTTACAATATCCGATATTGATTCCACGCTTGCGAAATACCGACACCAGACCTAAAGTACTGGTTGTCTTACCAACATGCTGGTTTGTGGCGGCTACATAGAGACTTTTGGCATTCATATGTCCAAAATAGAAAATTGATGCACTATTTGATAGCTCATCATGATGTTGTCAAAACATACGAGAATACAGGGGAAGGGAACAGCTTTAATCTTGATCTACAAAAAAAGAGGCCTATCCGAACATATTCGGATAGACCTCCAAGCTCTATGTGCTGTGAGAGAAGGATTCGAACCTTCACGAGGCGGTTAGCGGCTTACGCAAAACTGGAAGTGGTCAACCCTAGTTCCGATAAATCGGAGCATTACGTAATGTTTATCCCTTACCCTCACCCTCGAGACAGGAGGGCACGTCTACCGGTTTCGTCATCTCACAATTTCAATGTACATCGATATACTTTTTATCGATTTCTAACACAAATCTAAAGCACCCGTTCATTCTATGCAAATTTTTCAATAAATAAATTGAAATATTTACAACTTGACCACAAAAATCCAATTTATTTGCCTAATTTATAAAAGGACTTTTGGAAAGAACTGCTGCGTTGTAAATTTTATAATTTCACAACAATCTCTCCAAATGAGCCAAACTCTTTACAAAATACTGGTCTGTGTTGCGACTGCAAACTTAGCATTTTATAGTTGCAATATTGAACGGCAAAGATCGATATCTGGCCCTGTATTGACTAATGACACAAAGGGGCTCACTTTTGTTGCCCCTCCTGAGCCTTTCATCGATGATCCCATGCGGGATATCATCAGTATCGGTGCCAACAGTATCGCCGTGGTTCCATATGCATTTACACCACCCGGTAAATCTGAAGTTCATTTTGATACCCATCATCAATGGTGGGGTGAGAGTCCCGAGGGTGTTATCGAAACCATTAGGCGAGCTCATCACAGTGACATCAAGGTGATGCTCAAACCCCAGGTATGGAGTCACGGACACTGGACGGGTGACTATTCATTTGACAAGCCGGATGAATGGAAACAATGGGAGTCACAATACCAGGACTATATCATCTATTTTGCCAGGGTTGCTGATTCTTTGGCAGTTGAATGGTATTGTATTGGTACCGAGTTTAAGACTGCGATCCGTGACAGGCCCAAATTTTGGACAGATCTCATCGATTCTGTCAGGAATGTCTATTCGGGCAAGATCACCTATGCCGCCAACTGGGATAATTACGATCAGATCCCATTTTGGGACCAGCTTGATGTCATTGGTATAAATGCCTATTTTCCACTGTCTGAGGCCAAGACACCCACCGTGCGGGAATTGATGTCTAGTTGGGATCCGATTAGACGGCATTTGGATGAGTTCCACAGCTTGCATTCACTTCCCATACTTTTTACCGAATATGGCTATCTCAGTGTTGATGGTTGCGCATACAACACCTGGGATCTTGAGGGAAAGGTGGATAACTTACCCATAAATGAACAAGCTCAGGCCAATGCCATAGAGGCTTTACATCGAACCTTTTACCCGACAAAATACTGGCAGGGTGGCTTTCTATGGAAATGGTTTCCCAATATGAGAGGTCACGAGGGGTATCCGGCCAGAGACTACACTCCCCAGGGAAAAGTAGCAGAGCAGATTCTGTCGGAGTGTTTCAAGAACAAAACTTAACTTATTTAAGATGCACAATGTTTGTAGTTTAGTTTTGTATAATCCTTTGGACCCATATGCAAGTCTTTTCCACAGTTGCAAATTATCAGGCTTACCGTGACACTTTATTTCCCAGTACCAGCATCGGGTTTGTGCCTACCATGGGAGCTCTGCATCCGGGTCACCTGTCTCTGATTGAGAAAGCCAGGGAAATGAGCGACAAAGTAGTGGTTAGTATCTTTGTAAATCCACTACAATTCAATGAAAACAGTGATTTTGTCAAATACCCAAAACCGTTGGACCGGGACATTCATATGTTGTGTCAATATGACACAGATGTACTCTTTTTACCGACAAATGATGAGATGTATCCACCAGGTAAGGACCTGAGTATAAAGGTGGATCTATCAGCCTATACCGAAGTACTAGAAGGCAAATTCAGGCCCGGTCATTTTGATGGGGTCATCACTGTGGTTCACAGATTGCTGAAAATTATACAACCCGACTTTCTCTTTATGGGCTTAAAAGACTTTCAGCAACAGACCATCATCAGGCATTTGATTGAGTCCTGTTCCATATCCACTCAATTGCAAACTGTTGAAACTGTAAGGGAGGAAGATGGTTTGGCCATGAGTTCCAGGAATGTCCGTATTGACACCTCACTCAGACCCGAAGCCAATAAACTCTATGAAACGCTCATGCTCGCCAGGGAGCTGAGGAAAAAATTTTTACCCGGGGAGGTGAAACAAAGGTGCCTGGAAAAACTTGCTGCATCCCCATTTGAAGTAGAGTACTTTGAAATCGTCAGTGCCAACAACCTTCAGCCTGTCACTGACTGGAAGCCTTCTGGTGAAACAGTTGCCTGTGTTGCAGCATGGCTGAATGATGTCCGTCTTATTGATAATATGATGTTGTAACCCATCCTAACCACAGGAAAGGCAACTATTAAATCCGGATTATTCATTGGGGTTTCGTCATGAGAGTCAAATGGGCAATAAAGACG
>JAUILF010000025.1 GCA_030433135.1 Bacteroidia bacterium
ATTCCTGCCAACGCGTAAAACGATAATTACCATAGCGCATACTATAGCCCATCCACTTGTTCTTTCGGTCGTATCCCAATGAAGGACCTCGTGGATATTGACTGATGGCAATCTTATTGACTATAGCATCAGGATTCTCCATGATGGGTTTCAAACTCTGACCTTCCAAATGCGCAGGAAGGGGAAGATCAGCTAATTCACATAGGGTGGGATACAGGTCAACAAGCTCAGCTAGCGAAGATGAATACTGTCCGACCGGGTTAGTAGGGTCATAGATGATCAAGGGAACATTGGTATCCAGTTCAAAGTTGGTGTGCTTGCACCAGCTGCCGTAGTCACCCAGTTTCCATCCATGGTCTCCCCAGACAACAATGATGGTATTTTTCTCCAAACCGTTGTCTCTCAAGGCTTCCATCAATTTTCCAATTTGTGCATCGATCATTGACGTTGCGGCGTAATATCCGTGAATCAGATTCCGGCTCATCTCATCATCAAGAGTTCCTTCTGCCGGTATGCCGTAGTACTTTCTCAGCTCACCAAATTGATGCAATGCCAGATCGGGCATTCCGTCCGGAACCTTACGGTCGGGAATCCTAATCCCAGCAGGATCATACATATCCCAGTATTTCTCAGGTGCAACAAAAGGCAGATGAGGTTTAATATACCCTACGGCCAGAAAGAAAGATGTATCCCTTAACTCCCTGATCCGTCTGACCGCATATTCTGTATTAATGGCATCAGTCATATTCCCCTCGGGTTCCTTCGAACAGTAGTAGGGAAGCTTGAGACCACCTATGGAAGGAAAGTCGCTTTCAAGGCCAAGCGTATCACCCCTGGTGATACCCTCTGGTCTTGGTAATTTGACAACTGGTTGTGACCAGGAGAGTTCATCGTCCTGGTTACCATGTCCGGTGTGATATATTTTTCCTATCCTTTCAGTATAGTATTGATGATTCTTAAAGTGTTGGGGAAGGGTAATAACGTCCCGTGTCTTGTTTCTGAAAAAAGTGTAGAGATCATAGATCCCCATAGCATCCGGCCTCAACCCGGTCAAAATACTGTTGCGAGAAGGTGCACAAACTGCCTGTTGGCAATAAGCCCTGGTAAATACCGTGGACTTTAGAGCTAGTTGGTCAAAATTTGGTGACTTCACCTGCTCAGCTCCATAGCAATTTAGCTCTGGTCGTAAGTCATCCACAGCAATAAACAAAACATTCAACTTTCCATTTTCAGAATGATCTGTCTGACCAAGACCAACCGTGGCTATCGATAAAAGTAGAGCCACCAACATATTTTTCTTCTTCATTGTATCCTTAGTTGTCCAACTACACTTTTCCTACAAACTCCAACGATTCCCTACTTCAGACAATGGCTTACAACCTTCATATTCCTGTGGAATCGGATCGTAGTTGAGAACATTTTTTCCTATTTCCTCGGAGGTAAAATATGCCCAAATGGTCATGCTTTTAATTGATCGATAAAAGCCCACCGGTTTCTGTGTTCCAACAGCTGTGCCCCATACACTACCATTAAACTTTGGCGAGTTCTCTTCTGCTGATTTTAGTACTTCTACTTTGTCTTCCTTGCTGAGATCCGAAAAGCTGTCACCATACTTTTGCTCGCAGCTCTGATTAAAGTCAGCCATTTGTGATCGGATATTTACCTGACTTTCTTCATCAAAGGTTTTCGCAAAAACTTTGTCCAGAAACACGTCTACCTTGACATCGAGAGCTCCCGGGGTTTCCGTACGTGGTAGGATGGTATCAACCAGGGATGACATCAACAAAGCTTCTTCCGTAGTGAAAAACTCAGGTTGCCAGTCAATACGAGGTTGAGACTGGCATGATTGCAAAAGTGAAAGCAGTGTAGGTGCCATGATTGCACCACCCGCAATCAACCCTCCTTTCCTCAAGACCTTCCTCCGGTTCATATCATCAAATGTTTAACTTATTTAATTCTTCCACAGCATGATTAGCGGCCCTGGCGGTTAGTGCCATATACGTCAATGATGGGTTTACACAAGAATTACTGGTCATACAGGCGCCATCGGTGACAAATACATTTTTGGCGGCATGCACCTGATTCATTCCATTCAAAACGGAGGTCTTAGGGTCTTTGCCCATTCTGGCAGTACCCATTTCATGAATACCATATCCCGGCTCATGCTTGTTGTCAAATCCTACCACATGGCTTAATCCTGCTTTTTCCAGCATTTCAACTGCATCAGACTGAATCTGGGCATTTAAAGCCAATTCATTTTCCTTGTATTCACAATCAATAGCCAAAGTTGGCTGCCCCCATTTATCCAGATTTTCGTGATCCAGGTATACCTTATTTTCATGATAGGGAAGACACTCGGCAAAACCGGTGATGAAAAACTCCCAGGGCCCGGGTTTGAGGATGCTGTCCTTGTAGTCCGCCCCGAAATCTTCAATATTGGCAGCGGCCTGGGAGCCGGCGCGGCTTCCTCCTCCCTGAAATCCGAAACCACGTAAGAATTTGTCTGAAGTAGACTTTTCATCTATATTCCAATACCTCGGAATGTATATGCCGTTTGGCCTTCGACCTTTATAATATTTGTCTTCAAACCCTTCGACATGACCCATGGCACCGACCCGATAGGTATGGTCCATCAGATTATGTCCCAGCTCACCACTCTCGTTACCGAATCCATTTTCAAATCGACTGGAGGTAGAATTAAGCAGAATCTGCGTAGTACTAAGCGCTGAGGCATTGCAGAAAATGATTCGTGCTTTGTAATCTATGGTATTATTTGTTTCAGCATCGATAATCCTGACTCCGGTAGCCTTTCCTTTTTGATCATCATAAATGATGGACTGTACAATGGAAAAGGGTCGAATGGTCAGGTTACCGGTGGCATTGGCAGCAGGGAGCGTCACCGCATTACTGCTGAAATATGCGCCATACGGACAACCCCGGCTGCAGCGGTTACGGTACTGGCATTTGCCCCTGCCATTGAGTGGTTCGGTTAGATGGGCAACTCTTCCAATGATCATATGTCTACCCGGAAACTCTTTTTCTATTCTGCTTTTGACGTGTTTTTCCACGCAATTCAATTCCATGGGTGGCAGAAAATGGCTGTCAGGTAGCTGTGGCAATCCCAGTGCTTCACCGCTGATACCGGCAAATTTTTCTACATAGGTATACCAGGGCTCGATATCCCTGTAACGGATTGGCCAATCCACCCCATATCCGTCTTTGGCATTGGCCTCAAAATCCAGGTCGCTCCACCGGTAGGTTTGCTTTCCCCACAAGATCGATCTGCCTCCCATCTGGTGAGCCCGCATCCATAAGAATGGCTTTACCTCGGTATATGGATTTTCTTCGTCATTGGCCCAGAAGTGTTCGGTGTCTGTGCCAATAAATCCGGACCGTATACCCTTATAGTGCTTTTTTTTCTGTTCTGGCGTCAGGCCTCCCCGCAATTCCGTATCCCAGGGATCGTCATTCATAGTGGGATAGTCCTTAACATGTTCAACCATCCGACCTCTTTCCAGTACCAGGGTTTTTAGGCCCTTCTCACATAGTTCCTTGGCAGCCCAGCCTCCACTTATACCTGACCCAATGACAATGGCATCATAAGTAATCTCTTCTTCCGCATCAATATTAAAGTTAACCATGGCAGTCAGTTACCAACCAAATATAGGTAATTATCAATCCCAGTTATGTCTGTCTGACGGTTTGAAAAACACCAAATCTTATACACCCCCGACCAATATTCGATTTGCCGCCAATGACACTATAAAAAGTAAAACCAGCAATATCGAAATACTGTCATTGACAGACATATCGGGGGCACCCCTATTGATTGGAGTTTGGTTACCTATGAAAGCACCAAATATCGCCATGTTGGCCCACGGTGTGCATACGGTTGCAAGAATGCTTATGAAGTGCACAACCGGAAATTGCAATACCGTGACAACCACAACAGATCCTATGAGGGGAAATAATATCAGAGTCATGGACCATTTCTTTCTGTTCAAACTTATAGTTCCAAAGTCCTTCGAAGCATACTTCTCAAACCTGGAAGAAGATCGAGTTAAAAACAGAATCAGAGATATCACGGCAACTATGGCGACAACTATCTGGATCCAAACCGGTACATCGAAAAGTGCAAAAATTCTTCCCGTATCGCCCACAGGCATGATAGGTGCAATCATCAGATAGCCGAAAAATACCAGGATGCCGTTGATACCCAGCCATAATGTGAATAAGGACAGAGGTCCATTTCTAATTCTTGATGCAATCAGGTAAGTTATGATACCCAATAGCAGAGAAAACAAGGGGCCTATACCCGCAATCAGTACTTCATCTCCCTTATCTTCTAAGGGTGCTAACGGCATAACCCTGTTATGGTAAAGGGTAGCATCCAGACCCAGCACCTGATACATCAAGTAGTGAGCAGACTCATGTAGGATGATGGTAAATAAGAATGCCGCGGACAATGCCAGCATTGAATTAATAAGTGCTCTGGTCATATTGTTGCAATAAACTCCATAAGGTACAATTAACCTCCATTGATTCCTTCATGTGTCCTGTTTTCAATTTCTCAATTGACATAAGAGAAAAATCATGAATCAAAACGTTACTACTTTACAGGCCTCTACACGGATCAATGCAACCCCTGAAGAGGTCTGGTCTGTCTTAAAGGATTTTGGAAATATTTCTGCCTATCACCCTCTGATCAAGTCCTCGCACCGCACCAACGAGATAAACGGGATAGGTGCCAAAAGAGTCTGCAAGCTTCTTCCCATGGGATCCATGGAAGAACAAATAATTCAATACAGTGAGGGCAAGTCCTTTGTAGTTGAGGTCGTTGATGGGCAGATGCTACCGCCATGTAGTTTCATGAGAGGGACTATCGAGTTACATAAACGCAATAATCAAACGGAAGTAACTTTTACCTTTTCCTATGCTATGAAGCTTGGTATCGTAGGTCAACTTATGAATATCCTCATGATCAAACCTCAGTTTCGAAAAGCTCCAATCAGGTACGTGGAAGGATTGAAGGACTATATGGAATCAAGCAAATTTAGCCTCGTTTGAATGACACGTCGTTCCTTCTCTGTCAGCGCCAATGAGAAAGCTTTGGTCAAATTAGTCCTGGCACACTCCAGTTGCTCATTTTCGAGACAAAGTGTTCCCAGGGTCAGGTAATACGTACTGGATTCCCTGAAATCCGGTGCATGTTGTAATTCTTGTAAGGCCGCTAAAGCATCATGCCTGCTACCCCGGTAAAATAAAGCAAGGTACTTGTTCATTTTGACCGGGAAACTTCTATCAATGACAGCCATGAGCTCGTACAGTTTATATATTCGGCCCCAGTTGGTGTCTGAAAAGCATGGTGCAAGACAATGCTCAGCAGCAATTCCGGCCTGAAGTTGATAAAGATTCAAATCATTACCCACTGTCGCTTCAGAGAGGTATTCCATCGCTTGCATAATCAAATCACCATCCCATAAACTCCTGTCCTGGTCCTGCAAACATATCACCGCGTCCTGCTCATCAACACGACTGTGACATCGTGAAAGATTAAACAACATCAACGCCAATAAAGCATTGACCCTCGTTGATCCCGGAAAGGCACACCGCACCTCTTGCAACAGCCGAATGGACTCGTAACAGAGATCAATCCTTATGATATCACCTGAATTAGAGGGATAACATCCCTCATTAAAAAGTAAATACAAGGTCCTGCAGACGATTGCTATTCGTTCTTCTCTTTCGCTATCAGCCGGAATAGCAAAAGCCACTTTGCCCTCTCTAAACTTCTGCCTGGCCCGATAAAGCCTTTTATTGACATTAGCTTCCGTAGTTAATAGTGCTTTGGAAACTTCAGCAACACTCAGGCCACATAATGTTTTTAGAGATAGTGCTATTTGAGACTCTGGTGGAAGGTCAGGATGGCAGCAGGCAAAGATCATTTTCAGGGTACTATCAGAGGCCAGTACTTCGGATACTTCATCCCCCTGATTCAGGTCCGGAGCGATCTTCTCACGGAAGAGCTTTTTTCTACGTAAAAAGTTAATGGCTTTCTTACTGGCCACATCCATAATCCATCCTTCCGGATTGTCAGGAATATTTTCTCCTTTCCATTTGTCCATGGCCTCCAGTAGAGTATCCTGTACGATGTCCTCAGCGACATCAAGATGGCCAAGGCCAAAATACCGTGTCAGAATAGCTACCGTTCTGGAGTAATTATGCCGGTAAAAATCCTCTGTAACTGAATTGAGATCCTGATTCAACTTTCTTTTTCTATAATTGGTCGCACGAGTATATCGAAGTACCGTAATAAGGGCGAGCTCTGAGCCAGATCGGTAGCCTGCTGCAAACTTTGAGCCTGGAGTACTATGAACCCGGCGATGATCTCTTTGGACTCAAGGAATGGACCATCAGTTTTGATCTCTTTCTCCGAGATGAATGCACCTTCTCTTTCCAAACGATTATCATACAAATAGTATTTCTGAATGGTATCAACCCATTGATGGTATTCATCCAGCCTTGCATGCAAAGCTTTCTCTGAATAATCAAGTTCGAATTTTCCCTTTAACAGTAGTAGATATTGATTCAAAGTACGGGAGTTTATATAATGTCAATTAGGTAGAAGCATTTAGGACACGTTACACAAAAAAATAAATTGACTGTAATTTATTCCAGTGTTCATGTAAACCAGATTAAGGTATTCTATGTACACATCAGTTTAATGCCCAAGAAAGTTAATTCTGCCAGCATGCTGGAGATCTTCTACTTTGATATGTTGCACGATTTCCCGTACAACGCTCTCAGAGCTCGAATCCCCACCAATCCACATGAAGATTCATACCCCATCCACCTTCGCTATCAACTCTTTTAACAAGAAATGTAACAGACGTGGTACTGACACTTTGTATAGTGACACTAAAAACGTCTGAGAAATTAGTGTTCGCAGGGTGTCTGGCAGTGGCGATGATGTGAGGAACCGTTGAAAATGGCGAAAAGAAGGTATATGTGAATTTAGCCAAACCTTCAATTTCATCCAGTTCATCCCATTCACTATCATCAGGGCCAAATAAAAGGGTGCCTCCCTGAAGGTTCTTCATAAAATACCCTCTATCTCCCACCTTGATTTTCCGATGGAAAATTGACGTTCCCTCTATCTCCATCGTTTGTGCCTGTGAGCCAATACTATTAAAAAACAGTATTAAAAAAATTATACACAAGGATCTCATAGATTGATTATTTTGAATTCAAACCAGGTCAATATGATTATCCTCTATAATTTACATAACATTTTAAGTACTCATGGGAAATCCAGCCGCCAACTCATATTTCGCCAGAGATAACAAGAGAAAGGGAAGCCCCAACAAAAGAACGACGATTCAATTTTTCAAGATTTTTTACTCCGGACACAAGAGGCTTTATCACCATCTCCAAATATAGTGCTACTTAATTTGCCAATACCATTGTCATCACTGGTCCTTCTATTGCAACACAGTAAAGAAATGTTTAAGACCGGTCAGAATACTTTGCACTGCATACGCGGCTAATATGAGCCCCATAACCTTACTAATCACGGTAATACCATACTCGCCAATCCGCTTCTGGACAACACTGGCCCCAAGCAGGATAAGCATGGTCAAAACAACGACAGCCAAAACCAGGATCGTAGTGATCACTTGTTGTTCGATGGAATACAAATGATTGTCGGTCAAGAGCACCACCGCCATGATAGCACCGGGAGAAGCCAAAGAAGGTATGGCAACCGGAAAAATAGTGACCTGCTTATAGTCCTTGATCATCTCCTTTTCAGATGTGGGCTTGCCTTCGCCAAAGATCATAGTTAGTGCAAACAGAAATAGTATGACACCTCCGGAAATCTGAAAAGCATCCAGAGTTACATCCATACCTTCCAGGATAAGTTGACCAACTACGATGAAAAACAGCAGGATCAGAAATGCAATAACAGAAGCTCTGACGGCCACCTTCTTTTTCTCTTTTAGCCCAAGAAGCTTGGTCGCTTCCAGGTATACCGGTACAGTACCAAGAGGATCAATGACCGCTATAAGAAATAGAACTTTTGTTATGATTTCTGTTAACATACTCAATATGGTATCGGAACAAATAACCCCGAAAATTAGTACAACATTGGTTTGGCCATCATGTTCATAAAACGACTACATCCGTCCAGGTTTTTCGCAGAAATTTCGTGATATCTGACCCCGAAATTACATATCTTCCTGCCGGATGATTCAGATCTGTCTACCCCTCATAGCAAATGCGACTTCCAGTCATACTATGTATACACGAAACATCTTACTTGCGCTAGTAGGTATCCTATTTGTAGCTATAAATGGCATTTCCCAAAGTGATTCTATCATCTACCGAATTGACACTGATGATGGCAATACTTGTTTCGGAGTCATAGCGGAGGAGACGCAAAATCAGATTTCTCTTCGCACCGAAAACCTTGGAACCATTACCATTCCAAAGCTATCGATTAAAAGTCAGACTCCGGTTGTGGTTTCCGATGTGGTGAAAGGTCAATATTGGCTTGAAAACCCCCAGGAAACACGTTATTTCTGGCAGCCAAATGGATACGGTCTGAAGCGGGGTGAAGGCTATTATCAGAATATTTGGGTACTGTTTAATCAGGTGAGTTACGGTGTGTCAGACCACTTTACTATTGGAAGTGGACTTATTCCGTTATTTCTTTTCGATGGCACGGCAACTCCTGTTTGGATCACTCCTAAGGTTTCTTTTCCTGTAGTAAAAGAAAAGTTTAACCTGGGTGCAGGAGCAATGCTGGGAGTCCTAATTGGAGAAGTTGGATCTGGTTTTGGTATTCCCTATGCACTGGCCTCGGTAGGATCTCGCAATTCCAACCTGACTTTTGGTGCCGGATGGGCCTATGCTGACGGAGATTTTGCTCCCAGTCCAACACTAACCTTGAGCGGCATGATGCGTGTTTCCCGTCGCACCTACCTCATGACCGAGAATTATTATATTAATCTGGATGGCGATGCCATCGGCCTGATGATCCTGGGGGCACGCAGTCTCACTAAGAGCATCGGTATAGACTACGGTCTGCTTTTTCCGGTTGGGACAAGCAGCAGCACATTCTTAGCTATTCCCTGGTTGGGAATAACAGTCCCATTTGGAAACAAACCTGCGTATAATTGAATTCCCACACAAATTTCAATCCACCCCGGTCTGACGGATTAGTTGCTGCCGGTCTTCACCTGGGCTTTCCAAAATCAAAATTACAAACTTGTCAAAACGAAGGTAAGTATGATCGTTTACCCGGAATCTGCGTGCGTATGCTTAAAAGGTACGTGCCACAAGTCACAAAAAGCGTTTTCAAATCATTACCTCCGAATGTGCAATTGGTCACTGTATCCTCGGGGGTTTCACGAAAAGCAAGTAGCTTTCCCCGGGGTGAGATGACATGAATACCAGGTCGGGTATCCAGGGTTTCGGATGAGTTGCGGGTATTGTGAAGTCCTGCCGCCACATACAGGTTTCCTTCTTCATCAATACACATTCCATCCCCACTCCGACCCGGATAAAAGTCAAAAAGGGTACGGGGATTAATAATCGTCCCGTCTGGCTGTAAATCAAATTGCAGTATTTTCCGATGACGATCTTTTTTGCCATCAGCCTCAATCAGGTATAATTTCGTCTCATCCGGAGATATTACAATGCCATTCGGCATATGTACCTGTGGTTCTACCAAAAGTTGATGAATCGTACCATCAGGATCAATCCGATACACAGCACGCATGTTCTCCTTTTCGGGATCAGGATTTCCGGTCCTGGACGAAAAATAAATTCTTCCCTGTGAATCAAAGTCAAGGTCATTTGGTGCCTGTAGTAGTTTATGGTTATATTCTTTTGCGATCACAGTTATTTCTCCGGAAGTCATATCTGTCCGGGTAACCTGACCGGAATCACCTTCACAAGCCAATAAATCACCGTTAGTGTCAAAACGCAGACCATTGGCACCATGGGAACCGGATCTGAAAACCGAAAGTTCTTTTTCTCTCACATCCAACTTCAGGATCTGCGATGCTGGAATATTGGTGAAATAGACATCGCCATTGGCGTCAACCGCAGGTCCCTCAGTAAATACTTCCTCTGACTCTATCCTGGACTCGACCACAACTTCACCGAGGTATTTATCTGTCTTCAGTTTTTTGTACAGGCTTGAAATTCCTGCCCTACTTTTTCGAAATGTGGAACATCCCGTCAAGGCCAAAGTCAGGCTTGCTCCAGCAGTCGCCCTGATAAATAAACGTCTATTCAGAAATTCCTTATTATTCACTTTAGATTTTTTGCGAAGCAACAAAAATGAATGTTCAGGGCTAACAACCCCTCAATATTCAGACAAAAATCTGAATTAAGAAGTGATTGTTTAATCCTTTTCCTTTTGCCTAAAATCCGGAAAACCCTTTTCCGTCCAATACACTACTCTTGCCCTCGTAGCCCGGTTAGGATCATCCAGTTCATGGCCTTCTATTTCTTTATAATCACGTGCATGGTAGATCATAACTACCGTTTCACTGTCCTCATCGAGTGTAAATGAATTATGACCGGGACCATATCGGTTCAGGTCCTCATTGGTATAAAAGACAGGGCCGGGTGATTTATTCCAGTTGTTGATGTCCAACAAATCGGCATTTTCATCAATCCACAATAATCCCATACAATAATTGTGGTTTGTGGCACTGGCAGAATAAGTGACAAAAATTTTCCCGTTCCTCTTAATTACCGCTGCGCCTTCGTTGACATTGTATTTTATCCTCTCCCAATTAAATTCCGGCTCGGTAATTACAACTTCAGGACCTGTTAAAGTCACCGGATCACTCATTTCGGAAAGCACCAGGGCTGTACCGTGTTCTCCTCCTCTCACATTTTGGGCCCAGATCAGATATCTCTTGCCGTTGTGTTCGAAGGTGGTCGCATCCAGGGAAAAAGACTCAATATCGGTTTCAATCTTACCTTCCTCTTTCCAATCTCCTTCCATGGGGTCTTCAGAATCGTTGGATAGTACCCACATTCTGATATTCCAGATATCTTCAGCTTCACCGGCTGCAAAGTAGATGTACCAGATGCCATCAATATGATGTAATTCAGGAGCCCAAATGTGGTGTCCCATGACACCTTCATCGTGCTTACGCCATAATACTTTCTCATTGGCATCTTTCAAACCATTGATACTCTCCGCTTTGCGTAGGACAATTCGATCATATTCGGGTACGGTTGCAATCAGGTAATAGGTGCCGTCATCTGTTTTCCATACCCAGGGATCGGCTCGTTGTTCGGCTATAGGATTTTCAAATTCTTGTAATTGGGAAATTCCAACCTGATGACAAAGTAGCAGGATACCCAGGGTAAGAAACTGATGAATGGCAGACATAATACTTGGTTGATCGATAAACTCATTTGCAAACTACAAATAATATGGATTACGTTGGAAACGTAACCGGTTTACCATTAGTCTCCAGATTATTTTTGGCATTTAATAAGATAGAAAGGAAAATGCTCTTCAATTTCTGCGATCTCAAATAGGCCATGGTCATGAAACTCTTCATGCACCGATATGCGATCGTAGAAATACATCTTCACGCCCTTGTGAATTTCATAGCGCTTCTCACTGATATATCTGCCTTGGCCAAACGTATCGGCTTCTGTAGTAATAGCTGTAAAAATCATATACCCTTCCTCCTGCAATTGAGCATAGCAATCTTCTATCAACTTCTTCCTTTCTCCTCGATCAAGCAAATGAATCAGGGCATAGCAAAAAATCCCATCGTATAGTTCTTTATCAAAAGGCATATCAACTACCGACCCATGGTGGATCTTCAGATTACCATCAAAGTGTTTGCCGGCCAGATCAATAGCTGTCACGGAAATTTCAATGCCGGTAACATTCATTCCGCAATCCATAAATACCTGGGCATTTCGACCGTAACCTATTCCGGGAATCAGTACCTTTTTTACTCCCTGTTGGATGAAACAATCCCTGGCTACCAGGGCAGACCGGGCCGGCTGATAGCCCCACATTTCCCCCTTTTCATCAAATTGAGTTTCCCAAAATTCAGCCATGCTTTATAGTATTCACAGATCTTTTATTCAAGGATTGATACCCGTAATGAATACTTCGACCATAGTTATGCTTTTTCATGTGCAAAAGATTCCCCGGTTAACTCTGCATTGATACTTGCACCTGCCACATTACCACTGTAGACCGCCTGAGCGATGGATCTCAGAGGGGTGCAATTGTCTCCGCAGGCAAATACTCCCTCGACATTGGTTTTTTGAAAGAAATCAACCTCGATGTGGCCTTGATCAGTAAGAGTACAGCCCAGCTTCTCCGGCAGGTCACAATGTTGCTGAAACGGAACCGCAGCATACATAGCATCAAACTTCTCCTCAGACCTGTCACTAAACATAATGGAGGTTATTTGCCCCTTGTCGTGGACTATCTTGTCAATAGTGTCTTCAACAATTCGAATATTATGATGATTAAGATTCTCCTTTTGTTTTTCATCAAAATTCACCGGACCCTGTGTCATCACAGTAAGGTCACGAGTCAGGTTAGAGACCAGTTGAGCCAAATGATAAGCCCTTTCACCATTAGCAAGTATTCCGGTTTTAAGACCGTGCAATTCATACCCATGGCAATACGGGCAATGCACCAATGTCTTTCCCCAACATGCTTCAAATCCTTCAATATCCGGCAATAAATCCATGACCCCTGTAGCAAAGACCAGCTTCTGAGCCAGGAAAGTCTCACCAGAGGCAGTATCTACTTCAAATCCATCTGGGGTTTTACTTCCTCCCGTCACCAGATCATCCATGATACTAATGGTAGGATAACTTGACACCTGCGATCTGGCCTTTGCAGCAATCACCTCCGGAGGCTCACCATCCTGGGTAATGAAATTATGAGCATAAGGCGCATATCTGTTACATCGTTTCCCACTATCGATGATCAAAACCCTGCGCAGGGAGCGACCCAGGGCCATACCGGCAGACAGACCTGCATAGCTGCCACCTACTATGATTATCTCGTATGAGTTAAATTCCATTTGTATTCCAGAAGGTTTTCTGCTAAAGAATGCAAATATACATTGTATATGCAACATTGTTGCGTTTAAACAATGATTTTTTCTTGACTTATTGGTTTATGGTTTGCTATTTAAGCTGCCCGTCTATCGAAAAACTGGATTCTATTCTGAGGTCATTGATCAAAAGGATCATTTAATCTGAACATTTTACCCGGATCTGATGGATTAGTACCACAGGACAAACGATTTGGTCTAATTGCCTGGATATAGCTGACCTGCGAAGATCAAAAAGCATTTGGCTCAATTCTGAAATTCAATGACTATATCTGAATCACCCATACTTGTCTCAACTGTAACTTGATAGAACGAATCAATAGTTCGATCATCCACTATCAAGGTATTTGTGCTAATTACCTTCGGCTTCCCAACTTTTTTATCTATGAGCACAGTCTGAGTTCCAGGTTCAGCTACATGGTAAGTGAGTCTACTATTATTAACCTCCGCACTAGAAATTGGTGATGTAGTAGAACTTATAGTAACACCTTTATCCATATTAGGTAGAATAATTACTGCTACGGAAGAATCCTCATTATCAAGTTCAAGGGAGATTGTCAGTTCATCATTTACTATTGAATACTGACTGTTCAGAGCAACTAGCATTTTCTGACACTCCATTTCCACAACGACCTCCTTTTCAACTGGCTTTGAAGTAAAGGCAATTATCTGACCGGCAGCCTCATTCTTATTTACTATTTTATAAATTTCTGGAGAATCTCCAACAGCGCCAGTTATTATTGGATTGACATCTACTAAATAAGGTAAAACCTTCTTTGATTGCACTACTTGATCTCCAATCCACTTACGGTCTCCTGAATTCATCAATTGCAGATTACCCCAGAACCCATGCCCAGCCAGCATAGAATTGTGGACATTATATTTCATATTACCGGTAATATCGTGTGGGTAATTAGCAAATGTGAAAAGCTCCAATGGAACTAACCCAGCAAATTCATTGACAATAGTCCGCATTGATTTTGAACGATATGTGGAATAATCATTGTAAGAACTAGCTCCATTATTCATCCAGAAGAATTTTCCATAGCTCAAAGGGGCCAAACCGACCATTACTCGACGTGCTTCGGTAAGGTCAATTTCAATAACTAACTCGGGCTCATACTCGGTCAATATCCTCATTGCTTCAACCACGTATATAGGAAGTAGGTATTCATAACGTGCACGTATTTCCTCTTCCGGATATGCTTCTGAACCATGATGTAGATTAGGTAGATTACTATAGAAGGTATTTATAGCATCCCATTTCATAAATCTACATCCTGCATCAATCATACTCTTACAATCGTCGATAAACAAATAGAAGAAATCACTAACAAAATCAAAAGCAGGATGGTCCCATTGAGCCATGATGGGGTTTCCTTCCGAGTCTCTTATAACCCAATTCTGGTGTTCAAGATATCGGTCGGTAGTGGAATCAATCCCCATTGGAGAATACCAAAGCCCCATCTTAATACCGAGCGTATCAAGCTTATCTTTTATTGGAGACAGCCCATCAGATAGTCTTTTTTTATGGGGATACCACTCCCCTTGAGCATTTTCCCATCCATCATCCAGAACAAATATATCTACGCCTAAATCCGCTGCATAATTGATTTCTTCAAAAATCCGATCATAGGTCAATATGCCACGCAAAGGCTTTTTACGATCGTTTCGTTGCATGCCCCAAGTGTTATAATAAAATTCTGGTCTACGGGATGCTGGATTCTCACAGATCTGGTTTAAGAGGTAATGCCGTAATATCTCTTTACCATCTTCCAAATCATTTCCTTCATAAAAGGCCGATGACGTCCAAACCGTTGAATAAGAATGATCTCCATCTATTACTTCCCCATCCAAATAGCCCCCACGTATCATTTCTACAAAAACATGTATGTTATTGCCGGACAATAGTGTGGAAATTCCTAAAAATTTAAAGTCATCCCTAGCTAAAGGAAATTCAAAAACGCCCTTGACTCCTTGCATAGCATCATTAACAAAGTCTCCCTCCTGTTGCACCTGATCTTTCTTAAATAGTCCGGTTAGATCATCTTGAGAAGCATGCTCATAAGTCGTAATCCAACTCAAATCACCGTTACTCACGATTGAGATGGGACCCTTTACTGAAGTTACCTGATCAGTGATCTCAAACCTGTTTATGTCTGGATAATACATGTGGTTTGCCTTTTTCTTGTCTCCAAACGTAATTGGTCTTTTGTTAAAACTAGCTATTCGGACCTCTGTTCCTTCAACCACTTTGCCACCATTACCCGAAACTTCATATACGGGAAACCTAAAATGAAGGTTACCATTCAACTTGTTCAATTCAAAGGAGTTCTTTTCTGTTAACAGTAAAAGCTTTTCCCGTATTAGTGTCGACTCACCAAATGATTGTTGCAAAATCTGGACCTGTAACCCTGCAACCGGATCCTCCACTCCTTCAAATAAAATCGAGTGTTCTGTTCCTCCATTTCCCATCTTACGAGTAGATGCTGTTTTAAATATCCATAACCTATCATTTGAACTCACAATTTCCTTGTTAATAACAAACTCGAAGTATGGCCTACGCTTAGTACTGGCAACCGACTTGCCGGTATTATTTATTCGAACATCAACCACAATACTACCCGCTGTGGCCGAATTAAACACGAAATGCTTTGAATAGAGCCCGTTTTCAATTATGATGCTATCAGATTCATAGGAATATGATAGGAGCATATTGGTAAGAAAGAGAAGAATACTAAATAAAGTCCTGATCATGTATTTAATTTACTACAGAGAAAGTCGAAGTTATAGATTCTCGGACTTACAGTTGTCATGGATCATGGGTTTCTTGTTCGGGCCAAAAATCCAAAGTACTATTTTATTTCAATAGCTCTATCCCCATGTACTAATTGCATTTCTCCAACTGTAAAATGAGTAGGGACTTGCACTTCATTAATGAAATCTAATCACATTGCAGGAAAATTATTGATCGATGATGTCAGCAATCGTAGCTAATAAATGCGGAACGATCTAATTGCTTTAAGATGGGCACTCCTCTCAACACATCCAAATCAAACCTTCACAACGAAGGATTTTATAGATTTTATGACTTTGGAGCCGGCACTTTTAAACCGGTAAACATCGCAGAAGGCATAAGTGCCATCATGCATGACCATGAGCCCATTGGCTGCTGCATCGGGACCATGAGTAATGATGGCGTCAAGGATCAATTCCTTTGCAGCAGGATATTTTTGCATTTTCAGTATCTCCTTCCGGAAAGCATCTTTGCCACTGACCTCAAAATCTCCATATACGCACCAGGTGATATCTTCGCTGACGGTGTCCAGAATTAAGTTAACAGCACCTTTGGCAAAGGCTATATTAAAATCGCGGATCAATGCTTTCTTCGGAGCATTTCCGCAGTCTGGTTTAACGGTAATTTTAGTCATTCTTGTACAATAATTTTTGGTATTTGGAGGCACTCTAACTGTTATAGGCTTCCTCTAGATCTGCCACTACAATCTTTCTCATTTTCAGCATGGCATCTACAACTTTTTTGGCTTTGATTGGATCCGGATCTCCGGTCAATCGGGTAAGGGCTTCAGGTATTATTTGCCAGCGAACTCCATATTTATCCTGTAACCAACCACACATGGACTCCTTTCCACCATCATTGATGAAGGTATTCCAATAGTAATCAATCTCTTCCTGATTCTTACAATCCACCGAAAATGAGATAGCATCATTGAATGGGTGATGGGGTCCGGCTTCCAGGATGGAAAATTGCTGGCCACATAGCTCAAAGGTAGTGACCATAGGTGCTTTGGAGGTAACCCTGGAGTCAGGAAAGATGCTGGTGTAATACTCGGCACCTTCCGGCCCGTGCCGCTCAAACCACAGAAACGGTGTGATCTTTTGATCTCGAATCTTTGCCATATTATTTATGCTTTTTCCGAACAATTAAACATCCATTGAACACCAAATTTATCGATACATGAACCGAAATAATCACCCCAGAACATATCAGCCAGCTCCATAGTCACCACACCTCCGTCAGCAAGAGCATCAAACAGTCTTTTCGTCTCTTTCCGGGTATCAGGTTGAAGATTGATATGCATGTTATTGCCGTGAGTGAGGGTAAATCCCATGGATTCTGGTGCATCTGTCCCCATCAACATATGCTCGCCTGTAATCGGTAGCATGATGTGCATTACCAGGTCCCGGTCTGCTACTGAGAGTGGTGGTGCACCTTCTTGTGGAGGTGCATCACCCATGCGGGTAATCTCTCCCATAAAGTCCGTTTGAAATACCGATCTATAAAAGTTGAAAGCTTCTTCAGTGTTTCGATTAAAATTGAGATAAGTACTTACTGTTGCCATTTGATTTAATGTTTTAGACAAAGTTGGGATCAATTTATAGAGTGTTCCACGTGTTGTTGCGACCATTTGAAGGGTTGATTGCGACAAGGGCTTTTGTTAGTTTTAATTGTCAAAATTCTCAGTACAAATTACCTATTAAAAGGATGAAACATATTTCTATTCTCATTCCAAAGGGTCAGTATAGCATAGTCAATATTGCCGGTACTTTTCAAATTCTGAATTGGGCCAATGACATGTACTTCAAACAAGTCCGAAAAAAACTATTTGAAATTGAGTTCGTAGGTCATACCAAACCTTCAGCAGACAGTAATGGCATCTATAGTGTGATGCCTTCTAAAACCCTACAAGAAGTCGAAAGGACAGATCTCGTCATTGTACCTGCTGTACATGAAGACCACTCTCAGGCCATCGAGATAAACCAGCCCGCTATCAAATGGCTTCAGCAACAGTATCAACAGGGAGCAGAAATAGCAGCCTATTGTATTGGAGTTTTTCTTTTGGCTGACACTGGGTTACTCGATGGAAAAACCTGCTCTACTCACTGGGGAGAAGCCGGACAACTACAGGAGATGTTTCCGGCCATCGAGGTGACGTCTGAAAAGATCATCACCGAATGTGATGGGTTATATACCAGCGGTGGAGCTTATGCATTTACCAATCTGGCCATTTATCTTCTGGAAAAATATGGTGGACGTGAGTTGGCCATTGCGACAGCCAAAGCTTTTATGATCGATGTGGATAAAAATGATCAGTCGTTTTTCACCATGTTCGTCGGACAGAAACAGCATGATGATGAAAAAGTACTGAGAGTGCAGGAATTGATCGAAAATGATTTCAGTGAATCATTGACCGTCGATGAGCTGGCATCTCGGATGTTTATCAACCGGAGAACTCTCGAAAGAAGATTCAGAGCCGCAACAGGCAATTCCATCATTGAATACCTGCAAAGGGTAAGGGTCGAATCTGCCAAGAAACTCCTTGAACACAAGACGAGTAATATTACAGATACCATGTTTGCCGTGGGTTATAATGACACCAAGGCCTTTCGTCAGATTTTTAAGCGATATGCGGGGATTAGTCCTTCGGAATATCGCAAGAAATTTAGAAGGGCTGTGTCTTTAGGATGAATATTACCCACCGATGCATTTTACCGGAATATCCCTTGATTGTGCCAGACTATTATTAAATTAATCATTCCGGTGTTCTAATTTATGGCAAGTCAACCTGGTAACCTCTTCTTTACCTCTAACCATGAATCATAATGACAATCATTGCTCAAATACTAATTATCCTCATAGCACTCGAACATTTATACATTCTCTACATGGAGATGTTTAGTTGGGAAAAGCTAGGTAAAAAAACATTTGGTGGAGCCCTTCCCGACCACCTGTTTCAACCGACTCGTGTAATGGCTGCCAACCAGGGTTTGTATAATCGTTTTCTGGCCGCTGGACTCATATGGAGTTTACTCATTTCCGATGTACGGTGGTCAGAAAATGTGGCTATCTTTTTTCTGAGTTGTGTTGCTGTCGCTGGTATATATGGGGGATGGTCAGCCAGTCGAAAGATTCTTATTGTCCAGGCCCTTCCGGCAATAATCACACTGCTGGTAATTTTCTTGACCCGTTAGTTGATTTCATCGATAGTCGAATCCAGCTTTATAAAAGATGTTTCAGTGCCATAATGTAACCTGTGTGCAAACCCTCATGATAGATTAAAAAATCCATCGCATCCTCGATATTGTTTACTCTGATACCATAAGGCCTCGCAAACCATGGCTTATATTGGTCAAATAGTCTCCTGGTTATATCATTCTCAAGATCATCAATAGAGGTGATGAAGGTTTCTTTAATGAGGAGAATATCTGCCTCATCAACATGATCTGCAGGCTTGGTTGATGGCTGGTATGCACGGTAAAAAGCGTCTGTTACCGTATAGGGTTGATTGGACCTGACGTAACAAACACTCTGTTGCGCCGAAATTAAATGTGAAATATTCCAAATCACATTGTTATTGTAACCCTCAGGAATCTTATTCAACTGGAACGCGGTTAGGTCCTCAATCAGGCGCAATACATGCAGCCCTATATTTCTGATTTGTTCGATTTTCTTATTCACATTATATCGATTAAAGATTTTCTCCGGTCTATCAGGAGTCCATGAGTAACTGGGATCATTCATCCTTCAATCTTCATGGCGATGCACAGTTCGGATTGAGCCTTTAATGTATTCCTTGATATCGATACTCCTACTCGCATCGTTAGCTTCCTTCACCGCAATCAGTATTTCATCCAACAATACTCGGTCCAATACTTTTCCCCCTAAAATTACGGTGTTGATCTCCCGGGTATTAGCTATGTCAAGGAGGGGGTTCCCATTCAGAAGGACCAAGTCGGCTTCATAACCTACGCTGATCCTGCCACTCCTCATCTGCAGCCATTCAGCCGGAACTGATGTAGCCGCTTGCAGCACATCTTATGTAGTCATACCGGCTGCATGCATACTTTCCAGCTCGTCATGAAGGGAGAAGCCCGGTACAGCAGGAGGTAGATTGGCATCCGTACCGGCCATGATCATCACCCCGCCTTGGTAAATATTCTTTAGTAGGAGTTGACATGCTTCAGCATATACTGTCCAGAAAACTTTCCTGTTCTCGAGATCTTCAGAAGAAAGTGAAGCAGCATCGGGCATCTTGTAACGGTTGACCAAGGGCAGCCAGCCCAGGCCCTGAGGTATCCTCTCATTCCATTCACTGATTCCTGGGTTCTCATACTCCAATTTAACCTCAGCCAATACCTCATCCAGATAAAATTTTTGTCTTACAAAGCTTTCTGTCAACCAAAGTGTGGTGGTGACTGCTACGTTGTTTGCAAAAAGGTTAACTGCCAGCTCCTTACTGCGATCATCTACGAAGTTCAAAAACTGACCGGCATCTTCTTCACCATCGATGGATCCAAACTCCCGGCGCAATGCATTCATCAACTCCTCCAAATGAGAAACCTCCTTCTGATTGGAGTTCCAAAGGTCAGTCAGTTCTATGCTCCAGGGTATATGCCCGACCACTGTAAGACCGACAGATGGAGCGATCTCGTTGATAGCCTGGTATGATTCCTTGTTCAGCTGGCTGTATATTTTCACTCCGTCATAACCCTGGTTGGCATACTCTTGCAGAAGTACTTTGGCGTCCGCTTCATTATTAATCGTATTGAACCCCTGTGACCACCGCATAAACCAGCCTTCAATTCTTCCAAAGCTTCCCACTCTGGGAGAGGCAATATACATATCGGGTCCAAGACGTCCTTCTATGATTTGCTCTCGCCACAATAAGTGGTTCTCCTCACCAATCATCTCACGGATATGCGTGATTCCGTTTGCCACATAAAGGAGCAGGTCATTCGGACTCTTAAACAAATGTACATGTGAATCAATGAGTCCGGGAATCAGGAATTTGCCGCTTCCATCAATGATCTTGATATCACCAGGTGAAGGTGGCATCGAATCGATGGATACGATCAGCCCATTATCGATATGTACTGTTTGAGCCGGTCTAAATTTTCGACTGTCGGCTGTCAGCACGTGAACATTGGTGATGGCAATCTTTTCGGCAGAACGGCTGAATTGCTCATGATCTACTTTCTTCGTCAGACCACCATATATCCGAACCAAATCCCTGTTCATCAAAAAAATAAAAGCAATCAAGCTCAACAGAATCAGGATCAGAAAATATTGGATTACTCGCTTCCAGGTCATAATAACTCAAAATAACACAATCACCGATGGAAAATCCCACCGGCATCAGAAGGAATCATATCAAGCATTCTTAATCGTAGCATTGTACCTGAAAGGGAATTTGCATACCTATTTCGCTAACCACGCTTTGATTTCATAGCTTTGACCGGGATTATGTATTGGGATTTCGTTATGAGAGCCAAATAGGCAATAAAGACGGGCCTGCCTGGCCGCCAGGCAAGATGCTCCAAGGACTTTTTGACTCATGAGCGAACGGATCTCGCTAGAGAGTACGACACAGGCTCGAAGTGAGTGAACCGCGAAAGCGGATGGGTAGGCCATGGTTATTACAACCTTCAACGCAACATAGTGCAATAGCAATAGATATCCACATGAATTGTTCGTGTCAATAGAAACTAGAAGGCAGCAAAAAAGAGGCAGCCTAGGACTTATCCACAAAAAAGAAGTGTGGAATTCAAAGAAAGAAAAAAGAAAAGAAATGTAATGATGATTTTGTTTTTTGGTTTGTCTACTATCTTGGGGTAGGTTCAGAGTTCAGAGACTCACCCTAAACCACCATATCAGCGATCGGATTCTTCATGTTTCGCATAGTACGATCTAAATACATTGCTTCTACTTATTTGTCATCAATCTTGTGAGAACAACAAACCACGAAGACCATATCTCCCTAATTGTTGCTGATCGAGTTTAGGCAGCCTATCTAAAATGTCTTCCATTTGCTCCAGGTTCCAGGACTTCAGAGATTGATCTCGACCAATGGTATAGAGCAGATTTCCCGTTGGATCAAAAGCAGCATCAATAATACTTTGTGGGTGACTGATTATACTTAAAATCTCCTTCCCATCTGTTTTCCATAACCTCACAGTGTTGTCACTACTGGCTGACAAGATTAAATCTGCTTCGGCCGAATACCTGACCTTATTAACATCTGAGGAATGACCTATTAAGATCAACTCAGATGAGGTATCAAAAACTTCCCAGATTCCCACCGTATTATCCCAACTACCGGACATAAATAGACTATCATTGATAAATGCCACAGTTCCTACCCTGTCCTCATGTTTTTTCCTTACAGGTATATCCTTGCTATTGATATCCCACAGCAGAACACTTCCATCCAGTGAACCACTTACCAAATGAGTTTGGCTTGGAGAAAGACAGGCATCCTGAACTCCTTCATGTTCAAAAGCAACCGATTGGGGATATACAGATGTAAATGCTTCATCTGTTTTCCAGATCTTTGCCTGTCCATCCTCGGATGTGGTCACCAGCAAACTTTCATCGGATGATAGTTCTACTGAATATATGATGCCGGAACGAGCATCAAAAGAACCGATTCGGTTACCGGTATTGTCCCACAGGAAAACATTCCCAGATTCTCCCACGGAAATAATTTTTGAGCCATCGCCAAACATCGCAACATCATTAACGGTAGTGCCTTGATCCATGGATGCATCATTTATCAAATCAGAGTCTTTATCGTACAGTTCGATTCGCCCATCCTCAAAAGCAACAACGAATGTATTGATCTTAGAGAAGTCTATCGCGTTGGGAGTTTCAGCATAGTCTTTCGATTTCTCGGCCTGGGTTTCAATCAACCAAATTTTTATGTTACGATCTTCACCTCCGGTAAAAATTTGGCTTTCGTCTTCACTAAAGGTAACAGCTCTAAGACCATGCATGTGGCCAAGAAATGTCTTATGAATAGTACCGTTCAGATCCCATAGTTTTGCACTTCGGTCCCAACTACTGGTTAGTAACCGGTCACCCCCATCATTAAAAACAATATCTGAAACCCGACTTTGATGACCGACCCAGGAGGAGCGGTAAACCACTGTAGAATCACCTTCAATACCAAAGACCTTCACCTGACCGTTAAATAATCCGACAGCAAACAAATTTCTGACAGATGAATAATCCATATTCATAACTCCACTTCCGAACGATTCAACCAGGGTATCAATGGTTCCAGCGTCAAACTCGTAAAGCATTAAGGATCCTTCTTCAGACGCACAGACAAGGTATCGATCCGATCTAAGTAAAGAGATACTTCTTATCCCTTTCGCATTGGTCTCAAAACTACTTTTTTCAACTGCTTTATCACCCACTTTTGACCAGGTTTTTATGATACCTCTCTCATCTGCCGTAATGAATTCCTGTCTGGCAGCCGAATACTCTACATCAAATATCCGGGAATTATCGATATACTGGGACTGACAGTTGATAGTTCCGTCCTCATTCAAAACTATAAATCTGCCTTTGAAACTTGCAATGATCCGACCATCATCAAGACAGTCTACGTCAAATAACTCTTCCGTAATACCCAGAAAGCTGTATAGTGAATCACCCATCATATTCCATACTTTCACCTTTCCATCTTTGGTCCCCGAAATTAATTTGTTACCATCCCGGGACAAAGCCATATCGACTACATAGTCATTATGTTTGAAGATCACATCCTGATAGAAGGGAAAGCGCTCGGAACCCAGAGCAAGCGTATTCCGCACGTTGTAAGCGATGTCATTGGAATCATTTAAAATCAAAGCTTTCTGCACTAAACTTAAAGCGATTGTTCTATCATTCTCACTCCCGACCAGAGCATAATTTGTCAATTTCATACTGTTCTCAAATCCGGAATAAACACTTTCCCTAATCTTACCTCGTTCAATCTCCAGATCCGCTTTGTCTTTTGCCAACCTAAATTTGGTATTAACGTTGATCAAAAGAAATACCAACAGCCCTAGCAAACATACCAAAACCGCCAATCCAAAGTTCAAGAGATATTTCTTCTGCTTTTTCCTTGCTTCCTCTGCCATCTTGTGTCGCTCCTCGCTAATAAACCTCTTTCTTTTCGCACTGAGGATGGGCTTCACCAGCGAATCATGACTTATTTCATATCGAAAGCCACCTAAACCATCAGGTTCCCTCCTAATCAGCCTGGTGTCAATCAGTTTGCGCAAAAGCTCCTCGCTAATACCGTAGAAATCTAATATCTGTGCAGGATACAGGCTCAGACGTCTTTCGTCCTCTTCCTGAATCAAACCTTCTTCCAATAACCTTCTGGCAGCAATCCTCTCATCCTGATCTCGAATTTTACCAATCTGATCTGAATAATAATTCTCGTAAATACGATCCAGATCACCAATATCCTCTAGCTCGATCATTAACTTTTCCTGGCCGGAAACTACATTTCGCTCAATATTGCTGCACAGAATTTGCAACTGAGCGGAATCTATACCATCGGAGCTACCCTTAGTGAGGTATTCCACTATAAAATCCAGCGCAGCATCAGAATAATCAAAGGGTCGCGTAAGAAAGTCTTCCTCTTTCAACCTGGCTGGCTTTACAATCGCTTTTTCCGCACCAATGGGAGTCAGAGGCTCCAGCTTAAAAAGAACTTTAAGCAATGAAGGAAAATATTTGTCCAGTGAGGATACGAGGCTCAACTTATCTGAGCGAATAGAGAACAAAACTCGCACCTTCAACGGGCGTTGAAGTTGGTCCAGGTCCTTGTCGGTAAGAAAACCTTCATCCTCGAAATACCTCCTCTTAAACTCATAGGAAACCCTGGACGGCATACTTTCGTAAAGGAGTGAGGCTAGTTCTGAGGCAAAGTCTCTAACATAAGAATCCGGATAAGTAAATATTTCCTCAAACTGGTCAAATATGAAGACAAAACTTCCATCGTAATCTTCCAGTACCTGAATCATCTTTAGGTAATACCAGAAACCATATTCACCATCTGCCAGTTCCTCAAGAAAATCTACCCTTTCAGATACTTCTTTAGACAACTTACGAATGACTTTGTCTTTGGGTGAAATATCCCTGTCGGAGCGAAATGAATAGAACCTGAAATTGAATACTCTCGAAGTGCCGTCACTTTCCAGTGCCGGGATGAGCGAAGCATTGATAAGCGACGTCTTCCCCAAGCCAGATTTGCTGTGCATTATAACAATCTCCTCATGACGCATTACCTGCAACAACTTCTTTACCTCCTGATCTCTGCCATAGAAGATATTACTATCCCTTTTGGTAAATGGATTTACACTTGGATATCTATATTCTATTGCCATCCTACTCAGCTTATAAAATGAAACAGGCTACCTTCGATCAAGCCCGGAAATATGCTCCAACAATATCTTGTGAATACTGCTCAGCTCAGTACCAGCATCAACAGCCGAAATAATGTTATCCATCTCCCGTTCCCTCAACCGGGTAAGACGAGAGCTTAAATTATATAGCCGGTCATACAAAGTCTTCATGGCTTCAATATACTGCCCCGGGTATCGACGGCTCTCAGCCAGTATTTTATCAATCCAACATATAAAACCGTTAATCGCTTCCTCGGTCTTATTCTCCCGGATCAACTCCCTCAACTGTAGCTCCACTGTTGTTCCCGGCACCAAATGAGAACGCAGTTTCTTCTTCAATGAAATCTGATCAAACAATCTATCTACAAACTCCTCTATATTTTCATTAATAAACTCAATCTTAAACTGCTGAGTATATAACCGCTGCATCTGATCATCCAGGAGCTCGTAATTCGCATAGCGCAGTAGTGAATCCCTACTGTGAAAACGATAAAGCAGCTTAATCAAAATTTGCATATACCACTTATCAAAGGAAGCACCGAGAAAGATAAAGCAATCAGCCCCACGAATAATATTTTTTAGATCGCTATGCATGCTGTTTTCATTCAGAATCGAGTAGATATAGTCAAACAAGTCATCATGAGTGAGCACCAATGAATCCATGTTTTTTATCGTTCCAAACATGTTATAAATAAGTGGCGTAGCTACCGATGCATGGATTGGTTTATCATAATTATTGGGCGAATGATTCATTAAGTAATAATCAAATCTGTAGTTGATTTCAGCCTTTTCAAATGTTTTCGTAAGCAAGTCATCTGGAGTCAGAGAGAAAATAACCTGAAAGGGAATATCAGAAATCTTTTCATACAGTTCAGCTACACCGTCAAAAGTGTTGCTTTCCAAAAATTTCATCAGAGCAAAAGCCGTTTTCGTTCTGGCAGTGGGACTGACAAATTGAAATAGTGCATCATTTACAAAATAATTTTCAATATTAGTATTGTTATCCACGTCCAGGTAATTAGCAATCTGCTCTTCCAGAGAGGAAAAATTATTTGAGCTAAAAATCCTTGGACCCAAAAAAAGGATACACCTACCATCAAGTATGGCATCTACAATAATTTCCCAATCTTCTTCGCTCCTGTGATTGTCGATCTCAATGTGTTGCTCTTTCATAAACAGTCATTATTCGGATTTTCAAACCAACAAGACCACCGTCTTCCAGGCACAAAAAGTGTAGCCAGGGCTAACTATTAATCTTATTTACAACCGCATCCATTCCATTTTCAAAATGATTTCCACTTATATTAACTGAATAGGATTCCTGTATTTGTTGAATGATGATGGGCAGGTTATTTTTTAAGTCAATAGTCCTTCTCAACTCACCGGTTAGATCATCAATAGGATTTCCTCTATCAAGCCTACTTTTAATCTGGAATGAAAGATCCTCTACTTTTTCACCCATTTCAGTCATTACTTCATCAGCGAATTGCTTCATAAACGTAGCACTCATCACTTCCTCATCGATGTAACAAGGTATAAATACACCACTGTGCCTATGATTTACGGTCAAAACATTGGTAATTTCCTTGGCTACCCAACTTGATTTCAGGCTGCTTCTAGACACGATTGAAAGCACATAATCTGAATTCATGATGCTCTCCTTAATAAAATCCTCAATATTATGGCCGGGCTGGAGGCTGGTGCTGTCAATCCTGCTTTCTATTTCGTGCTCAGTAAGAAAAGTAGTAATTCTCTCTGCTGCTTCCCTATCACGATGACTGTAGGATATAAATACGCTCTTTTTTGTACCGGCAGTCTGAGGGGAAAGCTCATCAAACTCATCGGAATCGATTACATAATCTTTTAGTGCATTGGCTATTCTATTGGCTTCTACTGCATAGGATTCCTCATTAGTCAATTGATCTCTGAATCGTTGTTCGTTGCGATGGTACCTCGCGGAAAGAAGAGTTACTTTATTTGAAAGTCTACCCTCATATCCCATTTCGGCAAAAATGAGGTCCATGGCCTCCTTGACCTGGAAACTAGCAATCAGGGACAATATTTGATTCCTGGTCATGAGATTAAATTAGCAGGTGAAAAACATCTTTTGCAAATATGGCTGGTAATAGGAATTTCCTGAAGCAGGGGAAGGGATAAACCCTTTGTGCGACCAGACTTCAAGCCCAAAGGAACTAGTGATAGTAGCAACCATTCGCCAACACGAAAATCAGTATCTAGATCGAGTGAAAGGTAATGTAGATAACGGGTCGAACTCACTACGAGAAGGTCGACCCTGGTGTCCAATGCGAGTAACATGAAGTTATGAGTATGTAAGATCTTTAATTTAGTAAATTATTCACTTATTATTGCAACAACATGATATCATAAGACCGCTGTTCGAGTCGCTATAAGCTTTGAAACTCAAATGGGCATAAGTTGATATAAGTCTATTGCTCATTTAAATACCGAAGAATTTCAGCAACAAGTTCTTTGATTTCTTTTTTGATCTTTCGGGTTGAAACGTTAGTGATAAAACCAAGGTCATTGATTTCATCCCTCAGATCTTGCAAAGTTCCTCCCAGCGTCCAGATCTCCTGGTACTTTTGCAGAAAATCCCTGGTGATCAGTTCCATGTCATATGTATCCCGATCAATAGTCAGCAATTCCAGCAAGTCAATTTGCAGATCCAGGTATTTTCTGTCGCGATTGGACAGACTGCCACCCTCGGCTTCGACGCGCTTTCTGATCCGGTCCACTAACTGGATTTGATCAATTTTCTCACCTGCCAGTGTCCCGGAGCTTTTTGATCCCAGGAGATGGTGAGCCAGGACAGAATTACATAACGATAAAGTATTTAATCTGAGATCTGTTGCAGACAAGCCATAGAGGTCACTATAACAGGTAAACATTTTTTGGAGATATAGAATTCGATGCTCCTCACTGGCGGCTGCAAAGGCTTTATATGCACCACCCAGAATCAGGTTGCGGGTAACAGAATCGACTACCGCAGACTTTGATTCGATCTGCCAAAGAATCGACTCAATCTTTTCGTCATCAAGATCTTTGATGAAATAGGTACTCTTCAGTAGATTATTGCAGTATCCCTGTATCGCCCTGACTGAGTACTGTGAGGCTGGAGAGTCAAAAAGTATTTGATATCTGTCCATCGCTGATTCTACTTCGTCAAGAAGAGAATAGATATCCGCTTCCAATTCCAGAATCGCACCATTGATCATGTTGGATCGATAAGCTTTATCCATTATTTTATTCAGGTCCTCCAACAGGTATGGCTTGGAATCTCTCCTTTGATCCAGAGCTCGGGACTTTAGATTGTAGAGATCAACCTCAACCTCTTCATTGGCGATATAAGTCGAATCGGAATCAGCCTGAGCACTCTCCCGTATTAATTTATACCACTGGTTACCATAACATTGATAGGCACCCCAGGTGTTATTGTGAGGAAACTCCTGATAACATTTTCTTCTGGCCTTGCGCACAGCCTCTCCAAAATAATTACCTGCCAGCATCAAATGATATAATTCTTCAGCAAATACCCTGGCTGCCTGATCCGCAACTTCCCATCCGGCAACTACGATAGCGTGAACTCCCATCTCAATCAGGGTAACTCCAATATTCGCTGCCAACCGGGGGCGATCTTTCCACGCCATCGCCGATCCCACCTCGCCCGAATAGCAACAATTTATAAACACAAACTCCGGTACCTGATCCAGATTCTTCAGTATTTCGGGATCCAGGAACATTCCACTACCCAGGACAGGGCCAATTCGGTTGTTATCGGG
>JAUILF010000026.1 GCA_030433135.1 Bacteroidia bacterium
TTAATAAAGGCCTGACTCATGAAAGAGAAGTTTCTAATCTTTTGGTTACTAAATTTTTTATTCTTTAAATTTGCATACGCTGAAGAACTGAGTATTGATATTGGAGCCATGATCATAGGGGGATTGGTCGTGGGATCGATCACCGTATTATGTGGATACCTGTATGCACTGTATGCCAACAAAAAGTGGGATTTGCCCATGCGGGATACTCCTGATATCTCGGTCGAAGAGTTGAAAGGATACTCTGAAAAAACTGCAGAGGAGTTACCTTCATTAGGGATGTCTCTGGCACCGATCATCTTGCCCATTCTTCTGATTACCGGTAATACTTTCCTGAACGTAATTTATGGTTCTGAAGCCTCCTTAACCCCTTTCCAGCAGACCACACTGGACTTCTTTACGGCTATCGGCAATAGTAATATGGCGCTGTTGGTCTCGGCTTTACTGGCGATGTACCTGCTGTATAGCCGGCTTCAGGATATGGATAAATTTCGCAAGTTCATGTCGGATGCACTTTTGAGTGCCGGATTGATTGTCTTGATTACATCTGCCGGTGGAGCTTTTGGACAAATATTGCAGCAAACGGGTATCGGAAGTACCATTGAAACCCTGGCCAATTCCTATCAAACTGCCATTTTGCCTCTGGCATTTGTTATTACTGCTGTAGTACGATCAGCTCAGGGTTCGGCTACGGTAGCCATGATAACAGCCATTGGAGTTATGAGTGGTTTTGGGGACGCTAACCTGGCCTTTCATCCGGTTTACCTGGCCCTGGTCATAGGTTGTGGTTCGAAGATCTTTGCCTGGATGAACGACAGCGGTTTCTGGATTATCACCAAGATGAGCGGTATGAAAGAAGAGGAATCTATTAAGTTTTTCTCCTATCTCCTGGCCGTCATGGGAGTCTCCGGGCTAATAGCCGTGATGATCCTGGCGAATCTATTTCCGTTTGTGTGATGACACATATTAACGGTGTTTCCGACTGCCGATGCTGATCTTTTTTAGACCTTTAGACGATGATCTTCATTACACATGCACAGGACAATGTGGGTATTGTCACTGAGGTCAGTGGCCTTCAACCGGCTTTCTCTGTTTCACCAGACTTACAGGCCAGGGAACTGGTGCCCTTTGGTCAAAAGATCAGCCTGCAGGACATGCACAAGGGACAACCGGTGATCAGGTACGGGCAGGTGATCGGTTATTTGACGGAGGATTTGGAAGCTGGCCGATGGCTGCAGCAGACTCATATCGATTTACCCGAAGCACCTACGCTGGATTCAATAGCATGGAAGAAGACTGATCTGCCTGAGCTGGATCCATTGGCAGGTTATACTTTCGAAGGATATCGGAATCGGGATGGCTCGGTAGGAACCAAGAATGTCCTGGCCATTACCACCAGCGTACAGTGTGTGGCTGGGGTAACCGAATACGTCGTGGATCGAATCAAGAAGGATCTGCTGCCCGGGTACACCAACGTTGATGATGTAGTGGGACTGACCCATCAGTATGGATGTGGAGTTGCTATTAATGCCCCGGCAGCTATAGTGCCGATTCGCACGGTGAAAAATCTCGCTCTTAATCCCAATTTTGGCGGTGAAGTGATGGTACTGGGGCTGGGATGTGAAAAGCTGAGACCGGAAAGGTTGGTGCCACAAAAACAAGGCGGGAATGGTGAGAGTGATATCCTGTATTTGCAGGATGAGTCACTCGATGGATTTGACGGCATGGTTACCGAAATTCTTGCCATGGCCGAACGGCATTTAGAAAAGCTCAACTCCCGCAAGAGGGAGACTTGCCCGGCAAGTGATCTCGTGGTGGGTATGCAGTGCGGAGGCAGTGATGTGTTCTCGGGAATTACCGGAAATCCGGTAGCGGGTTTTGCCTCTGATCTGATTGTGAGGGCAGGGGGGACGGTGATGTTTTCTGAAGTGACGGAAGTACGTGATGCGGCACATCTGTTGATACCCAGATGCAGGTCAGAAAAAGTGGCCAACCGGTTGAAAGAAGAACTCAGATGGTACGATGATTACCTTATTGGTGGGCAGGCAGACCGTAGTGCCAATCCTTCACCCGGAAACAAAAGGGGAGGACTGAGCAATGTGGTGGAAAAAGCATTGGGATCGGTTGTAAAGTCGGGCAGCAGCCCTATTGTCGATGTCATAGCACCAGGAGAACGAGTGCAAAAGAAGGGTCTGAATTTTGTGGCCACCCCGGCCAGTGATTTTGTATGCGGGACGCTGCAAGTGGCAGCAGGTATGAATATGCATGTCTTCATTACCGGCAGGGGTACACCTTATGGACTTTCGATGGTGCCGGTCATCAAGGTGTCTTCCAATACCCCTTTAAAGGAACGCTGGCATGATCTGGTTGATCTCGATGCCGGCAGGGTGATAACCGGTGAACATACCATTGAATCTCTGGGTTGGGAATTATTCGAATTAATCCTGGATGTTGCCAGTGGCCATAAGAAAGTGGCCTGTGACAAACTGGGTATCCACAATGATCTGGCTTTGTTTAATCCGGGGCCGTTAACGTGAGAATTATCGCATGTTCCAACAAGTCCTACCTCACCTACTGCCCCTCTTTGAAGTAGCACCTGGGACACTAACCTTTACTCCGGTCTCACAGCAGCAATAGGTTTCTACGTGATGCCATAAAAGATTGATACCTAATCTGCCGCAATGAAGAGTGAGGCAAAAGTGATCACTTCACTTAGCTTTTTCCCTTGGCAGACCTGACTTCCGGGCTCATACACTCCCTAATTTAGTCTTGATAGCATCAAACATTGCTACCTTGCATCATGTTTTATTATCGAACTGATCAGAGTTCCAAAAGCATATTATGTTAGCTTCCCGTACTATATATCCTTTGACGATTTTAATTTTTTTTTGCCTGCTTTCCTGCGGAGGAGAGAGGTCCGGCAACAAGGTCGATCAGGAAGGGGACATGATAAAAGAACCGCAAATGACGGATCCCGTAATTGAAGAATCCTCCAGACCGGAACATCTTACCTATTTCACAGCTTCAGGAATTGCTCCTGTATGGTCTCTCGAGATTGCGGAAGATCGTATTGTATTTGAGTCTTCCATTCCCGGATTAACAAGACTTTTTACTCCACATGAGGATCCCGAACAAGCAATGGACGCGAATGTCAAGCGCTACAGACTGGAGACGGAAAGTAGGCTTCTGGAAATTACCATAAGACAGCGGAATTGCGGAGAAACACCTGCAGAAAGCTTACCCTATTCTGTGGATGTGAATGTCGAATCAGCTGTAGATAACAAAGTGTCAGTTAGCGGATGTGGAAATTACATCCCTGATTACAGACTCTATGATATTTGGGCGCTCAGATCGATTGCCGGAGAGGACATTATCCCGGAAAACTATGGAAACACCATACCTCGCCTCGAAATCAATACCAAGAAACGGACTTTCATGGCTTTTGCCGGATGCAATGATGTGCAAGGACAGATTTTTACGGAGCGACGCAGGATCCGTTTTACCAATCTGGAAACAACCTTACAAGCCTGCCCGGGTAATGCAGAGTCAGATTTCATCATAGACCTGCGCAAGGTGATAAAATATGAGTTTAAGGACCGGTTTCTGTACCTGGAAACAGGTGATGGTAGTGAGCTGGTTTTACAAAAAGTGGATTAGCCCTGGCTATTTTCCATCTACCAGGGGCCCTTCCTTCTTTCCGGTTTGGCCTGATGATTCCCCTGTTGGTGGTTCATTTTTGGTTTCCATAAGTGGCACCGTTACCTGCCCTGTCTTTGCGTCCCTTTTCATTTGTTTCAATTCCCTTTTGATAACTGACGGAACGACCTCACCTTCTTCCGACGGATTGAGTATAAACTCATCGAAGACCTTGATAATCCTTTGGCAGAACAACATCAGATTCCTCAATTCACCCAGGTGGTTGAAGAACAGGATACTATTTCTGGTGCCAACGTTATGTTTCTTAATGCGCTTGATCTGATTCTTACGAATGGCTCTGGTTAATTTGAGAAACTCAGCAACATTTTCCGTGATCTGTTCAGCAAGCTGACCATCTATATCCTGGAAAACCTGAATCGTATGCTCGTAAGTCATTTTCACCATTTCGTGCAAAGACTCAAGTTCCTCAATTTGTTCAGGTAAAAGAGGTTTGTGATTATTATCCACATGATGCCGGTCCGCCTTAATAATGCTCATTACTTCCTGAGCCATTTCCTGCAGATAGTCTACTACGAGGATATAGAGGTGTCCTGCTTCAAGCTCGTGTTCCGGCACTCTGTCAAGTGCATTACTGGAGTTGTTCTTCAGGCTGTTAATCTTTGCCATGATAGGTCTGTACTTGACATAGGTTTCACTCAGTTTGCCAAGATTTTCATTCCCCAGTTCATGGAATGACTGATCTACCACCTTGCCGTATTGCTTAAAAAAGGATTTTAGCTGGGTGACACACAGATCAATCACCTTTGATTTTGTAAGTGCTTCTTCGTCCACACTCTTTTCCAGAGCTATCTGATCTTCAAGACTTTTCTTATGGATCCGATGAGTTCGGTAAACTAATACGCATGCTATCAATATCATAATGATAATGGCAGGCATACCACCGTAGTAAAATATCCCGGCTACAACAAAAGCTACCATGAAGGCTGACAAAGCAGTAAAGAACCATCCACCAATCACGGAGAGTACTCCGGTAACACGGTATACGGCACTCTCACGTCCCCACGCGCCATCGGCCAGAGAGGTTCCCATAAAGACCATGAAAGTCACATAGGTTGTGGAAAGAGGCAGTTTCAGGCTGGTCCCGATGGCAATCAGTACACTGGCTATGACCAGGGTAACAGAGGCTCTGAGCATGTCAAAGGCCGGAGCATCCTTCCCAAGGTGCACTTGTTTCCTGGTAAAAGGTGTCTCATCAAACTGTTTTCTGATTCTGGCACTCCACGTTTCAGGGATCGTATCCTGGACCTTGACCGCTACCGTAGAAAAATTGCGAACCAGGCTTCGGGACAAAAGAGATGATGAAAACCGTTCGTATCCTTAATCCTGTCTACCGAGGTCCAGTGAAGTCTTAACCACAGATTTAGCTTTTTTTGAGGTGTACAGGGTTACGACCATAATGACACCTGCCAGCAGCAGGAGAATGGTAGGAGTGGCCACCTGACCTGCCAGTCCATTCATCAACAAGTCATCAGCATTGGCTCCGGACTCCATGAAAATTTCATAGGAATTATACCCGGCCAGTGGTACACCGATGAAGTTGACGAGATCGTTGCCAGCAAAAGCCATGGCCAGGGCAAAAGTACCAACCAAAACAAGAACCTGTAAAATATTGATTTTCAATACCCGATTAAGAAGATACATCAAGAGAGTCCAGCCGACCAGGCTGCCTAACATGATGGTGCCTGTATTTTCTGTGACAAAGGCAACCATGCTTTCACTCATAAAGGAGGCACCCTTGACACCCTTAATCAACATGAAATAGGTGATAGCAACGATTCCGATTCCGCCCCATATTGGTCCAAATTTCCGCATGCGCTTCTCGTAGTCAAAAGAGAAGAACATACGACTGAAATACTGAGCAATGGCCCCGGCACTGAAGGCAATGACCACAGATAGCAAAATACCAGATACAATGGCTAATGCTTTTCCAGAATTAATATAGTCATGCACCTGCATGGCAGTGTTGGGATCAGTCATGACCTTGATGGTGGAAATCGCCACGGCAGCGCCCAATAATTCAAATACGATCGACACAGTAGTCGATGTAGGCATACCATAGGTATTGAATGTGTCCAGCAGGATCACATCTGTAATCATGACGGCCAGAAAAATGATAATGATTTCGGAAAAGTAGAAGTACTCTGGATGGAATATGCCTTTCCTTGCTACTTCCATCATGCCACTGGAAAATGTGGCACCGGCCAATACGCCCAGTGCAGCAACAAACATAATAACACGAAAAGTTGAAGCCCTGGCACCAACCGCCGAGTTTAAAAAATTAACGGCGTCATTACTCACTCCAACAATGAGGTCAGAAATAGCGAGGAAAAATAAGATGATGACTAGGATCAGATAGAAAGTCGCCATATTAGTTTTAAGTCTGCATGATATATTTGGTACGGAGTAACATACCTTCAACACTTACTTGTGCCGGAACTCGTAGATTGGAAATGGGATTCTTAAAGAAATACATTACTTAAATGACGTATCGATCTATGAATCAGTGAGTTGGTTCATAATCTTAATGTGCGTATAGTTGAAATTAGCATTTGACTGCAAGATATGGCTTTTTGATAGCTTCAAGGTTAAGTAATTGTGAACTTTGAGACCAGCCCGAAGAATCCTTCCCTATTCAATCTTTTTTACGCAGCAAAGCTCAGATTGATGCCCGTAATGCCACTATGAAATTGATTCCGGGTGCAACAAGCCCGGAGCTGTATGGTCGATATCTTTGATTGGTGATGTTTTCAACTCCCACCTGTAATTCGAGATGGTGAGAAAACTGGTAAGCACCTTTAAGATTTAATGTGTACCAACCAGGTGAGTATGGGTTCCCATCTTTGTCAGAAGCGTAGAGATAGTCTTTGCCTACCTCTTCAACCGGCATCTCATCAGCATCGACCTCAGCATTGTAAATGATATAACCCATCATTTGCAGTTTGCCTGTTCTGTAACATACACTGGTGGTGCCAAATGCAGGGGCGGCATGTCTTGACGGACTTACTGAACCATTGTCCAATTCTTCCTCACCTTTCTGGTAATTATACCGGGAAGCAATTTCAAAACCATAGGGGAGATTGACTTCGATTCCGGCTTGTAATCCTATAACGGTACTCCTGGCGGCATTCTGGATCGCCTGAACCTGGCTCAATTCACCATCATACATAATACTGTCCATACCGTTTAGTTGGTAATCCCTTCGTACCATGGCATTTTCTAAAGAGGTATAATAGGCCGATACATCCACTTTTAGAAAGTTGTCGAAGATCCTGGCAATTCCCAACTCATAATTATAGGCGTATTCCGCATCCAGATCGGGATTTGGTACTACAACAGAGCCGGGCTCAGAATCGAAAATCTTGCCTATGTCATCAACATTAGGTGCCCTGAAGCCAGTAGAAAAATGACCATGGATGGACCATTCATCTGTTGGTTTATAGACCAGACCAATGCTGCCGGTCACGGCACCCTGTTTTATGTCCGCCTCCTCAAAAGGCAATGGGTAAAAATCGAGGTTATCACTGAAATCAGAATCCAATGCGAAGTAATTATACCTCAGTCCGGCCTGAACGGACCATTGACTGGAAAACTTATGCCTCATTGAAGCGTAGGCCCCATAGGAAGACCAGGTTGATAGTGGATAGCGCGAGGCACCAACTACCCTCTGAGTGGTCTCAATATTGTTGGCAAACCCCCTGGAGTCGACATCATCATGTACTGCCTCTATACCGTAAAACAAAGTAGTTCGGCCACTCAGTCTTCTGGTTAAATCTACATTAATGGAATATGCATTTACTTTCTCGATTCTTTCAAAAAGGGTCGGTTCTCCAAAATCACGATCATGCCGGCTTTCTTCAAAATACTGATAAGCAAGTCGAACTGATATCTGATCATAAAGGATACCTTTCCCATTGTGCTTCATGCTTAGTTGATTCATTACCCACACTTGTGGTCCATAGTACCATTCGGCACTGCGAGGCTTGCCATCACGTAATCTGATATGACGGTCATAACGTGGGATGTCCCCTGATCTCGAATAATGAAATCCAAATTCAAACTCCATGTCAGAAGAAGCTTCGTACAGTACTTTCTGCATCAGATTCAACTGATTGTAGCCGGTGGGTACCTGCCTGCGTTGATCATCATTATCAATAATTACATCCTGATTGTCTTTTCGTTGGACGTAAAATGGGCGCAGGTAGGAATCTGGCCCATGCTGACCCATCTTGAGATCGTCATAACCAGTAGCTGTAACACTGGTAACAATTGCCCATTTTTTCCAGCCGGCATTGATGTTTGCGTGGAAAGTCTTCTCCTGGCTGGCACTGGCATAACGCAACACGGATTTTCCCTTGATTAAGGGTTTTGAGGATAGACTGAGTTGTGGCTTTATGGTCTGGAAACTCATCACTGCTCCAATGGCATCACTTCCATAGATGACTGATCCAGGACCAAAGAGGACTTCTGTGTTTTCTATAGCATGATGGTCGAGAGCAATAACATTCTGCAGGTTGCCACTGCGGAAAATAGCTGTATTCATTCTGACCCCGTCAACGCTATAAAGCAATCGGTTGGTTGAGAATCCCCTGATCATGGGACTTCCTCCACCCAATTGACTTTTCTGAATGAATACTTCACCGGAGACATTGAGGGCGTCAGCAGTTGTCTGCGCATTTTGAAAGGCAACATCAGCAGATGAGATGGTGGTCACTTTGGCCGGAATGTCTCTCTTGGGTTGGTTCCATCTGTTCGCTGAAACGACTACCTGATCCAGGGAAATATTCGTAGGATGGAGATGGATGTGATAATTATGACTGTCCAGAACTTGCAGGGGAATCCGTGTAGTGCGGTATCCCATTAGCTGGATTTGAATGGTGTCACCAGGTACAAATCCCATCATATCAGCCTGACCCTGGGCATTGGTCGATACAAACAAACTGTGGTTTTGATTTACTAACACAGCCAACTCAAGCGGTCGACCGGTCTGTTGATCCTTAATGGTAACAATCTGACCATAAACATAGACCTGACTTCCCAGGCAGACAAGAAGAACCAAATTTTTAATACAAGCTACTATTTGACCAGACATTTCAGAATCTTATGATCGTGATGGCGTTTTACCAGTAGATGCTCATATTGGTTTGAGGTAAAATCTCTAAAGTATTTGGTTATTAACGATTGACTTTCAATTCATTAACTTCAATCGATATCTGGTGACGAAAGTATTAAAAATTGCGTGACGATATCGTTCAGTTGGGGGACTTTGAGAATGTCTTAACAGTTGGCTTGTTAGCCGGCCAGAGGCCAACCAGAGGCTGATCAAGACCGATCTAGACCAGTTGGCCTTTCATTCCAGAGCCCAATTGCCTTCCTTTTCTCGCAGAGGGCACTGAGTGCTCAGAGGAGTGAAACGGTGCTTGACTACCAAACCTGAACTACACCCAGCACCCGGCACCCAGTACCGACGACCAGAAACAACCAGAAACAATCAGAAACAACGATAAAATTTAATTTTGGGGGATAAACTTGAAAGGTATGACCCAATATATACATGGTACGAATAAATCTGAGCAGGAGAGGCTGGCCAAACTGAACTTCTTGCTCAATCAACGTAGTCTGGAGAAAATCGTCCTTGAAGGGTGGGAACGCTGCCTGGATATTGGAAGCGGATTAGGTATTTTTAGCAGAATGCTGGCACATCAGGTGCCTGATGGTGAAGTAGTAGGTATCGAAAAATCAGAAGATCAATTGAACGCCTGCAGACAAATGGCCGCGGATGATGACGAAACTGAGCTCGTTGATTTTCGAGAAGGTAGTGCTTATAGTCTGCCCTTGCATAAAGGAGAAAAGGGATCTTTTGATATCGTCTTTATCAGATTTTTACTCGAGCACCTCGATAGCCCTGATCGTGCGGTTGACCAGGCTTTTCGAGCTCTCAAAGAAGGAGGAAGAATCTACTTGATCGACGATGATCATGCCAATTTTCGTATTTCTCCGGAAGTGCCTGCTTTTGACCTTCTGTGGCCTGCCTACTGTCAGGTTTATGAAGATGCCGGAAATGATCCCTACATAGGGCGCAGATTTGTCTCATTACTTCATGAAGCAGACTTTGAAAAGATCGAGATTGATTTTATCCTTTTTGGCGCTGCACGTCAACAGGAAGACTTTTCAGTATACGCCAGCAACCTGGTTGATATCATCAGTCAGGCAAGAACCGGCATAGGTCAAGTACTGGGAATTACAGATGTAAAGTTCGATGAGTACCTGGGTGACATACTGGAATGGTCCACCAGGCCGGATGCAGCACTCTGGTATTTTGCCAACTGGGCCAAAGGGGTAAAACCGCTATCCGGACATTCCTGACGTTACTTGCTTTCTAATTCAGCGAGATGAGCCATACCCAGCAGACCGGCGAAATCACTTTGCTGAGCAGCGATGATCTCAATTGAATCTGGCTCCTGCCAGCAATACTTGTTGATGTATTCTTTGATGTAGGTCAGAATGATGTCTCCTGAGTGCATCACACCACCACCGATAATGACGGCCTGAGGATCAAAATGATGGATTAGGTTGAATATACTGGCAGCCCAGGTATTAAGACAGTGGTCACGAATTTCCTTCGAGAGTAAATCATCTTCAGCGGCCAGTCTGAAAACAGCTTCGAAGGTCACCTTTTCTTCTCTTGCCAGTCGACTATCCAAAAACATCGGATGAGTTCGAAATTTCTGATCCAGTACCCATCCGGAGGCTTCACTTTCGACACATCCCACTGCTCCACAATTGCAATCATCTCCTCCCAAATTGATGATGGTATGACCTCCCAGGTTGCCTCCAAAATGCTGACTACCCCGAAAGAGTTTGCCCTCGATCATCACTGCACTTCCCACTCCGGTACCCAGGGTGACCATTACGATATCATCAAAACCCCTCCCTGCACCATAGTGCCATTCTCCCAATAGTGCAGCTCGGGCATCGTTTTCCAATGCCAGGGGAACACTCCAGTTTTTTTGGGCCCATTCCACCAGGTCAAATTTGTGTGCATCCTGAAACTTGACATAACGTGATAGAATCTTTTTCTTCCGGCTGTCCACCACACTGGGAAAAGCAATACCAAGAGCTGAAAACGATAAGTCCTCAGACTGATTTTCCTCAAGAAGCGTATTGATGGCATCCCTGATCTGTGGTAGCCTCATACTCATGGAATCCTCCGCATGTGACTCCACTTTTATGGAGGAAATAATTGTATTGTTTTTGACCAATCCAATTTTGGTGACTGTTCCACCCAGGTCAATGCCTATCGTTGCCATACCCATTTTTGATGATGCCGAAATTAAGCATTTTGATATATTGTCAGAATGATGCGAATATATATCTATGTGATTTCTGTTTTGGTGCTGTTAGGATGTGCAGTTAATCCCGAGACAAAAATCGAAGAGGTTCCTCAATGGACGACTTATGAAATTTCACTGAATTCGGATACTGCTTACGCTAATAATTACACCGACATTCAGGTTGCAGCCACTTTTGAGAATGAGCGAGGTGAACGAATGATCAGACCGGGTTTCTGGGATGGAGGAAGTACCTGGAAAATTCGATTTTCTCCACCTGATACGGCTTCTACATGGACCTGGATAACGGAGTGTTCAGACGGGGCAAATACCGGTTTGCATAAACAGGAGGGATCTCTGCGATCGGTGCCTTACCGCGGAGATAATGCGTTGCTCAGCCATGGTCTTTTGACTATGTCACCGGGCAAGCGCAATGTCATACATGCTGATGGTCACCCGTTCCTGGTGGTGGGGGATACTCCCTGGGCATTGCCTTTCAGGGCGACCCCGGACCAGGCCCGAATTTATGCTGAGGACCGGCAGCAAAAGGGATTTAATGCTGCCTTGCTCATGACGGTTCAACCAGATATGGATGCTAAGGGACCACAAGCCAGGAATACGGAACAGGGCTTCATGCGGGGCTTTGATGATCTGTCAGATGGTCATCTCAATGAGATTGATCCTTCCTATTATCAGACGTTGGATACCTTGATGGAAATTCTGCTCGAGCACGAAATTGTTCCAGTATATCAGCCGGTTTTTCATGGTTTTGGATGGAAAGGATTGCGTGTATTGGGGAATTATGTGGAGCCTGAGGAATATGTCCGATATTGCCAGTATCTGCTGGCCAGGTATGGAAGTAAACCTGCCTTCTGGCTGTTGGCCGGTGACAATGGTGGGCGTGATCCCGGTGTCAGGGAAAGTGGGGTGATGATGGAACAATGGGATGCCTATCAACAACCGACGGGACTACATTATAATCCATGTGACGATTACATTGCTCCCTGGGCCATCGATAATCCAATTAAACACTGTGAACATTATAATAAGACCTTCCAGGCAGAACCCTGGCTTGATTTTCAATGGGCACAGACCGGACATGGAGATGAACATTTGTACCATAAGGTTGAGAGAATGTATGAGAACAAGCCTACCAAGGCTTCTGCCAATGGTGAGCCGACCTATGAGGGTATGAATGCCGGCAAAAATGGTCTGGGATGGTGGCAGGGTGAAGAAGCCTGGATGCAGCTGATGTCTGGTGGTACAATGGGTGTGGTATACGGAGCGGCCAGCTTATGGCAATGGAAGGTCACTCCTGATGAGGAAGGCTGGCCTGAGTGGACTGATCAGCCTCTGTCCTGGGAGGATGCTCTGGATATGGAAGGATCAACCTACGTGGGACTGGTCGAGAAGGCTTTTCACGGTTTTGATTACACGGATATGGAAAAGAGACCCGACCTTACGCCAGGTGAAGAACCACTATTGTCCAAAGAAGGTGAATTCTATGTATCGTATCTGGATCAAGGTGGTGAAATTACCATCAGGGATGTACCCCATTCTCTGGAGTGTTGGTGGTTTAATCCGAAGACCGGAGAACAACTTAAAGGAGGGAAGGTCAACGGTGAGACTTTCAGTGCTCCCGATCAGGAACCATGGGTGTTACTTATTGGGAGTAAGGTTTCGGGATAAAATAATCCGGTGAACCATCGTCCACCGGATCGGATCTCCTTCCCAAGAGACCTTGCTAGTTTGAATTCTTAGGTCTGTATTGAGGTGAGGTGTCATTCCGGAATGTGAATCCCCATCTGCATATCTGAGCATTCACCCTCAACGATAGGTATAGTAAAGTCAATATAGAATGTCGAGCAACCACCCTCCCAGGTAGTAATCTGTTCTTTGATCTGACCGGGAATGGCAGGACCGTGACTGCGAACTACAAGGAAAACGTGGGAAGTTTTGGAGTTTGTTATTGGCAGGTCAGGGATGCCCAGAACTTGATTATTGACGGCACCGCTAATATCTCCATTCCTTCGATAAGCTGTGAATACACCGTAGCCATTTCTTTTTACCAGCGCTCCGTCTGCATACAGCATGGACACTTCGGTATCTTCATTCAGGAAGTCACCAAACCCAGCTGCACCGCAAAATGGATCGTCATTGCAAGCTCCAGGGTTGTTAAATACGGCCCACCAAAGGGTATAAGTGTGACCAGGTATTAATTTTGTACAGACCACTGCACCTAGTCCATTTCTGGTACGGACCAGTAGGGATCTGCCTGCTTCTGTACCGGTAGCAGGTTCCATTACCGGATTAAAGGAAACAGCAGAGGACTTTCTGCTCTTAGAGATGCCTTCGAAATTTTGCTCCTCCAGAATGGCCATCAGGTCTTCCTGGGTCAGGTCCAGCGGATCAACGTTTTCCTGGACATCCGCTGAGGGCTGGATGGCTTCCTCCTTGTCGCAACTTAGAAATAGGGTAAAAAGTAATGCGAGGGATAGGACTTTTACAATCTTCATGGTGAGATTTTTTTATTTATAAATAAGATTATCCGACTTGACGGCCAGGATGCCCATATCTCGTCATCAAGTACCCTTAATCTCGATGTTTTTGAGGCTCCAGGTTGTAGCTATTGTGTCAAATGTTAACACTATTGTCTCATTCTGACTTCTGATGTGTTTTGATAGGGTGCATCAGATAATCTGATTACTTTTATTTTCATATTCGAACGCCCATGGATAGAAGATCTCTTCTTGTGACTATTTTCCAGATTATGTCAGTTACTTCTGCCGTTTCACAACTTGCTTATCTGGGGCAGGGAGTGATGGTAGGAGAAGTTACCGACAGCTCTGCCATTATCCAGGCCAGGATCACAGCCTCAGATCATCTGATGGATGGAACACTGCCCGGGCTTGAAGGCTGGGTCCGTTATGAACTGGTATCGAAGAGAAACGATCCTGTTCTTACATCATGGATCTATGCCAATCCGGAAAATGACTATATAGCGAAGGCTTTGATTAATGGACTTACACCCGGTACGGAATATCGGTATCAGGTCACTTTTTGTACTGACACTTTACGTACCACATACAATGCCTATGGTAGTTTTAGGACCAATCCCGGACCTGCACTTGCAGATCCTGTTGATATGGTAGTTGTAACCGGAATGAATTACTACCATCATTATTATGGAAAGTATGACTCATCTCTCATGTATAATGAGTATGATCGCGATTTCGGTTATCCGGCGCTCGAACAAATCCGAGAACTCGATCCCGATTATTTCATCGGTACTGGTGATAATGTCTATTATGACCACCCCGCAGCCCGTGGTATACAGCGTGCCCGGGAGAATGGAAAGAATCCATTGCCCGGCATCTTCGATGGGCAGGAGGTCACAGATGCTGCCGGGATGAGGCAGAAATGGCACGTGCAATTTGCTCAACCCAGGATGATTGAAATGCTTGCCCGTTTGGGGACGTACTGGGAAAAAGACGACCATGATTATCGCATCAATGACAGTGATCCTTACACCGATTTCCCCATATCGCATCAACTTGGTATCGATATCTTCCGTGAGCAGGTTCCGATTGTACCACCAGGAGATATCGAAGCTGAGACTTATCGCACGGTTCGAATGTCCCGGGATCTTCAACTGTGGTTTGTCGAAGGAAGAGATTTCCGTAGTGCCAATGATGATCCTGATGGACCAGACAAAAGTATCTGGGGATCTGAGCAAAAGGAATGGCTATACCATACGCTCCTGGAAAGTGATGCTCCGTACAAAGTACTGGTTTCACCAACTCCTATGGTGGGTCCCGACGATGCCTATAAAAAAGACAATCATTGTAATGAAGAAGGTTTCCGTTATGAGGGGGATGCCTTTTTTGGCTGGCTGACAGCCAAAGGTTTTGATACCAACCGGTTCTTTATCGTATGTGGTGATCGCCACTGGCAGTATCATGCCATTCATCCCTCTGGTTATGAAGAGTTCTCCACCGGAGCCCTGGTCGATGGTAACTCCAGAGCCGGCAGATTAGCCGGAGATCCTGAATCTACCGATCCGGAGGGATTGATCGAACAACCCTATGTGCAGGGTACTTCCGATCAGGCAACGGGTGGATTTCTTCACATGGCTACCCAGTATCAGGGTGATACTCCTGCTTTGGTCTTTACCTTTTATGATGACCTGGGGAGGCAGCTTTACCAGGTGACAAGGTAGCCTCACCGGTACTAGAGTAAATACAGTGAATTACAAATGCTGGTAAGTTTTGCATGCTTCAATCAATGATCTAGCCAATGATTGTCCAAAGGTCTGCTGTTAAACAACATATTGACTAGTACAATCCTAATGGATTCAGCGGTTATACAAGCCGATCCACTCAGGCCGTACCAGGGATTCGGAAAGCTATATTGAATGAAGTGCCGAAACTTAAATAACTTAATCGGCTTCCTCCAACCCCTTTTCTCCACCATAATAGAAATACTCTTCATCACCTCCGGATAACAAGTAAGCAAACAAGTCTGCTACCTCTTGTGGATTTAACCGGTTTAACAAGCCCGGAGGCATGGGTGATACCGGTGACAGTCCACGATCTGCAATATCACTCTTGGCTACTTCCACCTTCACTGTAGGAGAGTATGGATTTGGCATTACCACTACTTTTTCATCATCTTCGGAAAAGATTCTGCCGGCAACCTTACTATCATCGTTCAGAGTAAAAAGTGTAAAGGCATATTGGTCCGAAATAACCTCACTGGGACTAAAAATCGCATCTACAATATCACCTCTATCAAACCGGGTGTTGATCTGCGACAGATCAGGACCACTGCTTCCACCTTCACCATTCATACGGTGGCAGGAACTGCACAGGGCTGCTTCAAACATTTTCTTACCGGCTTCGACCGAACCTTCATAATCGCGTAAACCCCGCAGAGCACGGTTGATGTCGTACATGTTGTAGTCCTGACCCGGACCCTCTGGCTGAGGTAGATCTGCCATATCTTCTACGGGTGAGTACACTCCGGAAAGTTCTTCGTAGCGAGCCCGATCGGCTTCGGGTATTTTGGCTACCGCTGCCTGTCGGATGTTCTCCATAAAGGCTTTGAAACTCATGCCGCCTTCGGCACTGAATACATCAAAGAACCACTGGAAATATGTTTCACGAAGTTCTTCATTCCACCCGGCATCGACATGACTTAAGAGAACGGCATAAAATATAGCCTCAGCCGGAGGCATGTTGGCAATGACGTCTTTGACCTTACTGCCATAATCCTCATGTCTGCTGCTCACCTCATCGCTTAACATCGCGACATCCTGTGTAGTACCGGCTTCAGTATGTTCTATCATCAGATCGGTTAACTGCGCTGTAGCCTGTGGATCCTGAAGGTAGACCAATAGCTCAGAGAGTTCACGATTTAGTGGATGTGATTCTGAAGGAAAAACGGATTGTGCGTTTGAAATAAGCCGGTTTCTCTGAGCCGGTGAAGGCATACCTAATCGAATCAACGTCAACTCATAGGCCCGTGCCAAATCTATTTGTTGCTCCAATGGAATTTGCGACCAATTGATGCTACTCAATTTATCCAGGACTTGATTTTGGTAACCGGGATCAACAGTTCGTGCCAGTGCAATGGCTGCTGCAATTAGTTTTGCTGGTTGTTCTTCAGATGCAAATCGTTGTTTTACAGCGCTTTGAGACTGGTATTCAAGTCCTACCCTTGCCGCATAGCGAATAAATCGATCATCGTGATCGAGATAAGTCCATGCCTTGTCAACTCCACCTGAGACAGGCCCTTCATGCAATTCTTCAATGTCATGCCGGAGTGCTCTGAGTTCGCGACTTTCATCGGTATCGCGATTGATTTCTTCCGAGGTGTGGTCTCCTACTGGTCTAAGACGATAAAGATGGGATTCCAACCTCCTTCCTCCGGTGGCAAAATACATATGTCCGTCTGATCCGGCAATTACATCGGTCAGTGGCAAGGGAACACCGGACAAAAATTCTGCCTTGGTTCCGGTGTAACTACTGCCCTCCGGAATAAGATCGATAAAATACATGGTGCCAAAACTCCAGTCTGCCACAAACATCCCATGTTTGTATTTCGCTGGAAAATCAAGCTGATCCCCCATCAGGACAGCGGTGGGTGATCCCTGACCCAGATCAACAACAGCAGGAAGAGCATCAGGATAGTAAACCGGCCACTTGCCTGTGCCCGTTCGCCAGCCAAATTCACTGCCACTGGTAGCATGACAAATTCGGATAGGCCGGTACCAGGGCATCCCAAAATCCCATTCCATATCTGCATCAAAGGCAAAGAGTTCACCCTCTGCATTGAATCCGATATCAAATGCATTCCGGTACCCGGCAGAGAAAAGTTGCCAGTTTTCACCTGCAGGATCGGTTCGGGCTATCCAGCCACCCGGTGCCTCAACCTCAGTCGCATGACCACGGGCATCCAGATAAGGCGTCAGTAAATTATCCTCACCCCAATAATTGGGAACCAGGCTGTTTTCCGCCAGTTCTTCGGGAACCAGTGTATGGTTTCCTGCTATGAAATAAATGTCATTTCCGGATGGTCCGACTACCATACTGTGCGGTCCATGCTCTCCGTCTCCTTCTAGTTTTAATAACATTTCCTTATGGTCCAACTGGCCATCATTATCGCTGTCTGCGAGCCGATACACCCCACTGGCAGTCTCGATGGTATCCGCCCATCTGCGGTTTACCGCTACATATAGATGGTCAAAAGCCCACAACAATCCGTGTGCATATCCGATATCCATGGCAACGCTGTCAATATCACCGGCAGTGAGTTTTTCTCCAACAGCAGGTATCTGAAACTGATATAGCCCTCCAAACTGATCACAGGCGTACATGATGCCGTTTTCACCTTCCGCAAGAGATACCCAGGTGCCCATGTCGTGGTCGCTGGGAACAAAGAGTTCTTCCAGTTCAAAACCTTCCGGTACATTGTAAACAATCTCCTCCTTTTCTGCATCTTCATTAGACTCTTCGGAGCAAGAAATGAAGAAGGGAATGAGTAATAGCAGAATCAGACCGCGGAGTGTAAATGGATTCAAATTCATAGTTAGCAGTAATAGGAGCTGTAAGGTAAAAAATTTACCATCTGGTTCAGGCCTGAGGGGGAGAGTTATTTATATACTATATTAACAATCAGTAAGTGATTTTTCACCAGTTCTTTTGATAGTTGAGAAGTCACGCTAATTTAGCATTCAGTACATGATTATGTTTTCATAAACCTAGGAAGCCGTTGAAGACCCATGTCACGCTGAAGAAAGATAAAATTTGATGCACTTTCTAATTTTCCAGCCGTTCTCCTTGCGCCTGACTGCGTTGATCCCCAGCCAGAGGCTGATAAATCAGTCAGATACAACCCGGTATCTTTCCTCGTCTCGCCTTGTCAGGCACAACGATTTACGGCTGCAGCATCAACCTGAGTTTATCAACACCTTCCTAGTCATCATCATCATTCATCAAAAAAGTTGCAAATGCCTGTAAATATGAGCGGTCTTGTGCCAGTATTGTTCTTTAGTTTGGCTGTTTTTGAAGGTATCGGACAGAATATGATCAAGCTAAACCATCGGGAAGCACATCAGGAAGTGGCTGTTACAATTAATGGCGAACATTTTACCTCCTATGTTTATGGTGATGATTTGAAAAAACCTGTGTTGTATCCCATTTTTGCCGATGGCAATATCATGATCACCCGGGGTTATCCCTTATATCCCAAAGCAGGTGAAAGGGTCGATCATCCACACCATCTGGGACATTGGCTAAATTATGGTGATGTCAATGGATTTGATTTTTGGAACAACTCATCGGCGGTGTCTGACGAGAGAAGAAGCAGATATGGTGAGGTCAGGCATCAGGAAATCGTAGAGATCAAGGACGGTGAGGAAGGATTTCTTACCATTGCAGCAGAATGGCAATCTCCCAAAGAGACCTTGCTGGATGAGAGAACCACTTTTAGATTTAGTGTTGAGGAAGGAGTCAGGGTCATTGATAGATTTACCACATTGGTAGCCAGGGAGGAGGTGTCCTTTACCGATAACAAGGAGGGTATGATCGCCATCAGGGTCACCAGAGCTCTGGAATTGCCTTCGGATGGTCCTGTCTTGTTGACTGATTCCGAGGGAAACCCAATGGAAGATAAGGTGGTAAATAATGATGGTGTAAGTGGAGACTATCTGAGTGGTGAAGGTGTGACGGGAGAGGATGTCTGGGGGACCAGAAGCAGTTGGATGCGACTTGCCGGTGAAATCGACAATGAAAATGTGGCGGTTGTAATTATCGATCATCCCGATAATGTCGGCTACCCTACCTATTGGCATGCCCGGCCGTATGGGCTATTCGCGGCGAATCCTTTGGGGCAAAGTGTGTTTACTAAGGGAAAGAAAGAGCTGAATTTTTCATTAGAGAAGGGTGAAGCAGTGACCTTCAGGTATCGAATGCTGATTAGCAGTGGCGATCAATTGTCGGTAGCAGAAATAGAAGGATTTGAGGAAGCATTTTCAAACCTTTGATGAGGAACTGCCATATGCGTTATCTTGTTACTTGCCTGATATTATTATGCACAGGGATACTGTTTAGTCAGCCGGAGATCAAATCTCAGTATTTTGAGCAGACTTATAAGCAGGGAGCTGATTATGAATTGAAGCTGACTGTTTATCCTGCTTTGAAGGCAGGTGACGAACCCCGTCCCGCGATTGTGTTTTTCTTTGGAGGTGGCTGGGTCGGCGGCTCGGTTGAACAATTTAGACCTCATGCCGAGTACTTTTCCTCACGAGGTATGGTGGCCATACTGGCTGACTACAGAACCCGATCCAAATATGGAACAACTCCATTTGATGCCCTGGCAGACGCACGTGATGCATTGAAATATATTCATGAACACGCATCATCATTGGATGTAGATCCAGCACGTATTTGTGCGGCGGGTGGATCAGCCGGAGGCCATTTAGCAGCAGCTACGGCTATGAACCTGTTGGGAGATGGGATGGCTGCTAAAGAGCGACCGGATGTATTAATCCTCTTTAATCCCGTTGTGGATAACGGACCCAATGGTTATGGTTATGATAGGGTAGGAGATAGGTATCATGAGTTTTCGCCACTTCATAATATCACCCCAGGAATGCCACCGGCCTTGTTTTTCCTGGGAACAAAGGACAGGCTGATCCCCGTTTCAACGGGAGAGAGTTATTGTGAGCGGATGCAGGCTATTGGAAGTCGATGTGACTTATATCTCTACACAGATCAGGGCCATGGATTCTTTAATTACAAGTTTGAAAAATACTACCGGGAGACAGTCTATACTGCAGATCAGTTTCTCAGGTCTATCGGGTATCTTGAAGGAAAGCCGACGGTGCTGCCAATGGAACTGGTGGAAGCCAGGCCATTGCCAGAAGCACATGCCCACAATGATTACCGGCAGGTGAATCCTTTGACTGATGCCCTGGCACATGGCTTCTGTAGTGTCGAAGCCGACCTGCTGCTCAAGGATGACCAACTTTATGTAGGTCATGATCGAATTGAATTGGAAGAGGATCCACCCTTGCTGGATGAAGCTTATCTGGAGCCTCTATTTCGAAGATTTAACTATTACCAGGGTGAGATCTATCCGGGTTTCGACGGCACCTTTTATCTCTGGCTCGATATAAAGTATGATGGAGATGAGGTTTACTCACTGCTTAAGGATTTGATCGAACCCTACCGTGAGATGCTGTCTTTTTGGGATGGGACTATTTACCGGCAGGGAAAGGTAACCATAGTCCTTTCTGGTGACCGTCCGTTTGATGAAGTACAACAAGACAGCTTCCACAGGATGTTCCTGGATGGAAGACCAGAGAATATTGGAAACGGATTTAACTCTCAGATGATGCCCTTTATCAGTACACATTACCGTCAAATTTTCACTCTTGAGCAAGGAAGTCCCGATGCGGATGACGTCGAGGCGGCTACCGATTTTGTAAAGCAGTGTCATGCTGAAGGAAAAAAAGTGAGATTCTGGGCAACTCCCGATAATTCCGAGGTATGGAGTTTTCTCAGAGAATCCGATGTTGATTTGATTAATACAGACAGCCTTTCCGGTTTACACAAATTTTTAATTGATTATTAATAGAATGATATTAACTAGAATTTGCTTTGCTATTCTTTTACTGGTGGTATACAGCCGCCCTCTTGGAGCTCAATTCGATGAACCGGCAGACCTGGTGCAACCCCTGGTGGATGCAGCCAACTCGCGGTGGTTTTACTTTAACTCGGCTACCAGGCCCTTTGGTATGGTAAACCTTAGCCCGGATATGGGTATCGAAGGTGCCTGGAATTCGGGATATCGGTATAATCAGGATACGATCAGAGCCTTTAGTCATATACATGCCTGGCAGCTCTCCGGAATTCCGGTGTTACCTACAACAGGGTCTTTCCGGGGGCATCTGGGACCTTCCAAATATGGTTCTGCCTATTCTCATGAGAGAGAGATGGTGAAGGCAGGTTATCATCAGATATACCTTGATAGCTATGATGTGGATGTGGAGTTGACAGCTACCAATAGGGTGGGCTTTCATCGTTACACCTTTCCCATTGACCAATTATGTCATATTCAGGTTGATCTTGCTACATTCCTGGGGCCCTGTGACCAGAAGTCTGGTATGGTGAGAAAGGTCAATGACCAGGAGTTGGAGGGATATGCGCTTATGGGAGCTACCCGACGCAGGCCTAAAGACACTTACGTTTATTTTGTGATAAGCCTGGATAAGCCATTCGAAAAATTTGGGACATGGAGGGATGGCGCACTGGTACAGGATGAAACGGAACATATTGAAGGTGAGAGGGTCGGTGCGTATGTTTCATTTCAGAGCTCTGGCGAGGTTGAAACCAGGCTGATGAAGGTCGCCATTTCATATGTGTCCGTTGAACAGGCTCGTCTTAACATGGAGCAGGAATTAAGCCATTGGGATTTTGATGGTACTGTAGCAGACGCCAGGAACGATTGGAATAAATGGTTGAGCAGGATTAAGGTTGAAGGAGGTACCCTGGAGCAGCAACAAAGATTCTATACAGATCTCTGGCACGCGCTGCAGGGTAGGAGAATCATTAGTGATGTAAACGGCAAGTACTGTGACATGACCGGTGAAAGGCGCGAGATCAGACAGATTCCACTGGATGAAAGCGGGAAGCCAAAGTTTGATCATTATAATTCTGATAGCTATTGGGGTGCCCAATGGACGCTGAATACATTATGGCACCTGGTTTATCCTGAAGTCTCCGAGGCCTTCGTCAATAGTATGATCATGATGTATGAAGACGGAGGATTGATTCCCCGGGGGCCATCGGGAGGTAATTATACCTATGTGATGACGGGATCATCCTCAACGCCATTTATTGTGAGTGCCTATCAGAAAGGTCTGAGAAATTTTGACATTGATAAAGCCTACGAGGGGCTGGTCAGCAATCATTTGCCAGGAGGAATGATGGCGCATGCCGGATATGAACACAACTCGGCATTGGGTGGTGGCCTGGATTATTATATGCAAGATGGTTATGTACCGTATCCTCTGCCAGATGGCGGACATGGTTTTCACGAATCAGGAGGAGGGCAGACCATGGAATATGCTTACCAGGACTGGTGCCTGGCACAAATGGCTAAGGCCCTGGGGAAAGATGAGGATTACACCACTTTTATGAATCGATCTCAGAACTATCGCAACCTGTGGAATGCGGACCTGGGCTGGATGTGGATCAGGGAACAAGGTGGAAAGTGGAGATCTCCGGAGGATGTACTGGATGGAAAGGGATGGGTGGAAGGTAATGCGGCCCAGTTTACCTGGTTTGTACCTCACGATCTGGACGGACTGGCCAATTTGATGGGTGGTAGAAAAAGCATGTCTCAAAAACTGGACTTTGCTTTTAGTGAGGCCATCAAGCATGATTTTACTGCCAGCAAATCACACGACCAGGAAACGGCCCGGCAAAATGCCAGGAGATATATTAACTACGGAAATCAGCCATCCATCCAAACTGCCTTTATATTTAACTATGCAGGCACTCCGTGGCTGACGCAAAAATGGAGTCGCAAGGTAGTCGATGGGGTCTATTCCGGAATCTCACCTCAACTGGGATATAATGGTGACGAGGACCAGGGACTGATGGGGTCATTGGCAGTCCTGATGAAAGTGGGCTTGTTTTCGATGCGGGGAGGGGCAGCAGTTCAGCCAGTCTATGATATTGGCAGTCCCATCTTTGATAAGATCACCATTGATCTTAATTCTGATTATTATGAAGGTGGGAAACTGGAAATTGAAACAGTCAGCAACAGCAAAGAAAACATGTATATCCAGTCTGCCACTTTCCAGGATACACCTCTGGATCAATGCTGGATCTACCATGAAGACCTGGTGAAGGGAGGAAAACTGACTCTCAGGATGGGACCTGAACCAAACCAGCAGTGGGCTTCGGATCCGGATTCCTTACCTCCGTCATCGTTTACTGATAAATAAACCACTGTGTCAGATACCCGAAATTCGATTTTCCTGCTGATTGGTACCATCATGCTCCTTTTGGGTACTGTTGCCTGTCGGGAAGAGGTTGCAGATGAACCATCTGATTTTTTTGGGCAGATGGTAGAACGAAATGATGAAAGGGTAGCCTCTTTGTTGGAGCAACAGGAGATGGAACCTTCCAGTGATAATCTCGGTGGGTTTGCCAATCGATATGGAATCTACAATCCTGGCTCCACTGCATCCATCTTTCGCTTGTTGACTACAGCCTACGTAATTCCTCAATCAACATACTACCAAAGTCCCCAAATAATGGAATCCATGCTGTTGGCTATTGATTTTCTCCTCAGAAAGCAGCATGAAGATGGCACCATTGATTTGTTGACTACCAATTTCCATTCCACACCGGATCTTGGGTTTGCAGTTGAACACATGGCCCTGAGTTACAAAGTCATGGAAGCAGCTGAAGTAGGGGATGACGTTTTGCTGAAAATGGAGGCTTTTTTGGAAAGGGGTGGAGAGGCACTTTCATTAGGTGGAATACATACTCCCAACCACCGCTGGGTGGTTTCAATGGCTCTGGCACGTCTGTACGAACTGTTTGGCAGGGAGTCGTATCTCGAACGCATCAATACCTGGCTGAATGAACAAATTGATATCGATGAAGATGGACAGTACACAGAAAGAAGTACTTCGATTTATTCTCCATTGACAGACCGGTGTTTGATCACTATAGCGAAGATTTTGGGAAAAGAGGACCTCTATGATCCGGTCAGAAGGAACCTGGATATGTCGGTATATCTGATACATCCTAATGGTGAAGTGGTAACGGAAATATCAAGACGACAGGACCAATACCAGGCGCGATATCCCACTGCCTATTTTTATCCCTACCGCTTTATGGCCCTGCTGGATGAAGATCCTGTATATGGAGCTATGAGCAATATGATTCAGGAAAATCTGGGACCTGAGTCTTTATCTAGAGATCTCATTTATTTTCTGGAGGACAGTAGTTTACGCCAACAGCCGATGGGTGAAGATTTACCTGACAGATATGAAAAGTATTTTGATGTTTCTGAGATTGTACGATTTCGCGATGGAAAGACTGATGCATCCCTTCTGGCTGGCAACCCGGCTTTCTTTACCATGCATAATGGAAGCGCCGTACTGCAGGCCATTCGACTTTCAGCTTCTTTTTTTGGAAAGGGGCAATTTCAGGCTGATACTTTGATGGTAAGGGCTGACGGAAGCTATAGGTTGAGGCAGGAACTCTTTGGGCCTTATTACCAACCTTACCCTGTTGACTCTTTGCCGGATGACGGAGACTGGGAAAAGATGCCACGAAGTAACAGGCCACAGAGTGAGATCCAGCAGCTAGTTTATACCGTGGATCTTAGTAAACGCGATACCGGTTATATACTCGATTTTAATGTGGTTGGAACCGATCATGTGCCGGTGGCACTTGAACTGGCCTTTCGCAAGGAAGGCAATCTGATGCATGTAGTGCCTGATGAACAAGTAGATGATAGTTATTTTCTCATAAATGGATCTGGTGAGTATCACTTCGAAGGAGACATCATTCGGTTTGGACCTGCCCTGCATGACCATCAGTGGACACAGTTACGTGGTGCAGAGCCAAAGTTGGATGCCAACAGTGTTTATTTGACGGGGTATACGCCATTTAATTACCGCCTGGAAATCAAATCGGAATAACCCGTTTAACCAATTTTTAGGGATTAGTATTACCGGTTGAGCTACTCAGCGGTTTCAAACCTACCCCTGATCACATTGAACGAGTCATTTTCCTTTCGTCCGGTAAAAATCAAGGAAAAAGTTTTGCCATCCTCACTGGTCCACTTGTTGGAAAAATTCCAGTAGAATGTGTTTAGAGGTATGTGACCTTTTCCCCATTCGGTTTCATAATAAACCGTGCGCCAGGGTCCCCAGGGTTCGGGAGCTTCAAAGACTCCTATGTTACCACGATGCGTCTCAGTGTGTTCTGTGGTCAGGAGATATCTGCCCAGGCCCGAATTGTAACTTACATTGATACACCAGCCAACTCCGGACGGATCCGTATAGACAGGTTGCCGGGCTTCTATGTTTTTGGTCCAGGAGGGTTCGTTATGTTTCATTCCTGAAAAGAAGGAGTAGGCTGATCGTTGCATGATGCTGTCCTTATGAACCCGGGCCAAGTCGATGAGACCGGGCTTTTGTGCATTTAGCCAGTCTACCTTGTCTTCGTAGTCATCGGGTCCTTCCTCCGATTGAAATCGAATAAGATAACTGTATAGATATTGGTCACGGGCTCCCTCATAGTTCTTACCATAATTACAGACAGTGGGCATCATTACGAGTTGTTCCCTGGTGAATGACCAGTCAGCAAAGGACCAGCTCGCACCATGATCCTCTGAGCGGCCAATACGAACCTCCTCGAACGGATTGGAATGCGGTTTGAATAGTCCTGCCCACATATAGAGGACTCCTTCGATACATACGATTCCATAACTTTTACCCACCTTTTCGTGTGTGTTCTCGCCACCATAACCACCCCAGATATTGGTCGGATGCCAGTCATGCCAGTTGCCTGAAATTCGTGCCACACCCATACTCGACCTACCTATTCCATTGGTGCCAAAAAATCCTCCACCATCACCCCAGACAGTGTATTGGTTGTCATCATCAGCCCAGGTGATTGGCCAGTTATCGCTCCCGGAAGCCATACGGATGTGAGAAGGCCAGTGAAAGTCCATACCGGATATGATGTTACTTTGCGGGTAAGGTGGTGACTGGCTACATACACTATTCAGTTGCAGTGCCATCAAGATCATGGTTTGCATCCACAAAGGGAATGGCATGATCGGGAGTGTATTTTTCATCATTCCCTAAAATAATAAGACTCTCCTAATTCCGATCGCTCTTTCTTTTTCGTTTTACTCTTGTTCTGGTTTCTTTGGACAATGCAGGACTTATGGTTGAGAATGCCAATGCCGGCAGGTCGGTTAGGTGTTGATCAAGAAAGTTGAGAGTATCCATGGGGTATGCACGATACAATTCTCGCAGAGTCCAGCCCAGGCCTTTTTGCACATAGTAGTCCTTATCACTAATGAGTGGTTTGATCAGGGCTGTCAATTTCGGAAATGGCAGAAGGACTTTCCGTACCGACGTATAATAGATCAATGATACGATCGATTGTCTTCGTTTCCAGGGATCTGTTGACACATTCCATTCCTTAAGCCGGGGCATTACGGTACTTTCATCGATTTCCAGTAGCCGGGAATAGATTTTAGAGAGACAATCACATAGTGCCCATCCGTCTACATGATCCTGCCACGTACTGATCCCGGGCCAAAAGGATAGAAGTACCTGTTCGTTTTTTAAGAACTTTTCAACAAAGAAGAAAGCCTGTATTTTGACCCAAAACCACTTGCCGTTCTTCCAGATGTAATCCCAGATCAGAAATTGCATTTCCGGAGATTGTTTACTGAATGAAAACCCTTTCTTTGACCGAGCTCGTTGGGCAGGAGTTTTTTGCAAGGTACGCTGAGCTACCAGCTCTACTTCTTCTAAGTACTTCTGTAAAAGTTCTGCTTTCATTCACTTTTTTCCACTGTTGCTAATTGAGGGGAGGGACTTCCATCAACAAGACCCTGCTGGGCCTGTTGAATGCAAAGGAAATGCTGTTGCGATTCCATAGTCCCAGACCATCCCGCGTGGACAACTCCTGATCATTGACCAGCACACCTCCTTCCAAAACAAAAATGTAAAGACCATTTTCGTCGTGATGCAGTTCATAGGTGGCCTGCCTGCTTGCATCGAAGTTACCCATGGAAAACCAGGCATTCTGATGTATCCAAACTCCCTGATCATTGCGATCCGGTGAAAGAATTTGGGCAAATTGATTATCGGTATCCATTTCGCGAATACTGATCTGATCGTATCTGGGGGTGACATCTTTTTGATTGGGTAAAACCCAGATTTGCAGGAACTTGACAGGTTTGTCGGGATTCTTGTTGAATTCAGAGTGAAATACTCCGGTACCTGCACTCATCACCTGAATATCCCCTTCTCTTATGACTGAGCTGTTACCCATACTGTCTTTGTGCTCCAGATCACCTTCCAGGGGAATAGAGATGATTTCCATGTTTTCGTGCCGATGTTTGCCAAATCCCCGACCAGGAGCCACGGTATCATCATTTAGTACCCGAAGAGCACCAAAATTCATTCGTGCCGGGTCGTGATAACCAGCAAAACTGAAGGTATGATAAGAGTTTAACCAACCGTGGTCAGCATGGCCACGCGTATCTGATCTATGAAGGATATCGTTACCCATTGTATAACTTTTCTTATTAGAAGCATTCGAAGGCCAAAATTGTTTATTGAGTTCTTTTTAGAGCAGAAAACCGTCAACAGCCTCGACAGGTTGGGGAATGACTTTGTCATCGATCATTTCTCTCATATCTATTTCAATACCCCTAGCAATAGCGGTAATAGGCACGTCATTGTAGCTGCCTTCAAAGGGGTTTTCGGAAAAATCACCGATCATTTCCATGAGATTAAAAACCCAAATGACCAACCCGGAAAATACAGGACATAGCCAATAAACCCATCCTTCGTACTGGTCGAAAACATCAATCAACCCAAATGGAACCAACAGACAGAATACAACTGTGAGCCAAAGTGCTGTTGAGGCATATTGTCGTGGAAAAGGGAAATTCTTTATTCTTTCAGATTTGCCCTGGTCAGCATAAAAAGTCGTAACCAGTTGATGAAACTCCATGTGCCGGAAATCTTCAAAGTAATTCATTTCGCGAAGTTCTTGCAATCTCCTTGACTGAATCCGCAGGATCTGAGTGGCCGTGTTGGATTTGCCTTCAACTGATTTGAGATCATCTCCGTCAAGGTAATCTGAGAGCTCGTCCTCCAGTCTTTCGGTATACGCTTCACTTGCTGTTGGGGCATAAAGATTTAGCCGGTTCTTTTGGTGCTCCCAGGGCCGGCTTAGTCGGAGTTGATGTCTGAGTGCGGTCATCCAGGCAACATGACGGTAGATGAGTTCCTTCCTGATCTGGTCCTGATTTTCTCCCTGAACAAAAGCTACCACGGCGGCGCCAAACGTACGACTGGTATTCACAATACTGCCCCAAATCTTACGGGCTTCCCAGGTCCTGTCATAAGAACTGTTATTCTTGAAACCCAGATAAAATGCTACGGCAATACCGATCACACTGATTGGTTGCCAGGGAAGCGAAAAATCAACGTTGGCGAAGTACAGGATGCATTGTATGACTGTCGAATATATCAATCCCCAAATCAATGACTTTCTGGACCAGTTTAAGGTCATGAA
>JAUILF010000417.1 GCA_030433135.1 Bacteroidia bacterium
GTTGACCCTTGACTGATCTGGTAGGGTCGACCACTTTTATCGGTCGGTTATCCGGAGGTTGTTTATCTACATCTTTTTGGTCTCCATAGAAATCAGTAAGGACCGATCCCCTGTAAAACTCGAGATCTTCCAGATGGGAATCCCATGATAGCAGCGGATGGAGATCTTCACCGAGACTATCCAGAGCAACCGGGTGAATACTCAATGTTTCAAACTTTTCCCTGGCAGTAGCATATCTGCTGGTCGAAAAGGGAATGTCCATAAAGTGACTTTTGCCCTCATCCGGATCCTCTAAATACAATCTCCAGATATATCTTTGATCGAGCTCCAATTTCTTATATGCGGTTTGTACGAATGCCCCCTGATCTAACTGCAGGGTGTACTTGCCTATCAAATGGGCAGTGCCATCATCCAGCAACAATTCTGAGGAAAGAGACTGATCTCCTAACGGAAGTTGTTTGCCAAAATCCACTATCCACTGATCAAATTCATCCGGATGAAAATAGCTTTGTCCTGGCAAGGGATAACTGGCTACAAGATCCTCATGAGACAAAGATTCTAAACCTGCAGATGATACCAGAAATTGTACACTGCTATCAACTTCAAAGGTGACTCCACCTACCTCAAAGGGCTGACCACCTTGCGAAATCCTGCTGGTAAGATGAAGAGTGATTACCTCTCCCGGTGGCAACATGTCTCTGGGTCTGACAATGAGCTCCGTGCCCTGGTGGTCATATAGTTTATCATGGGGGATATAGGTTCCATCGCTTCCAGTCAGTATGATGTCACTGAGCAGCATTAATTGAAAAGACTCAACGTCTCCTGTGGTAAAGTCGGTGATACTTTCGGCAAAAGAGCGATCAGCGGGTACGGTAAATTGAATATGGAAATCAGAATTCATATTGATCTGATTTTCTATAGTTTCTGTATAACCGGTTTCCACAGGTCTTGAAGCAGAAATACTTTCAAGAAAGGCTCCCGGTGGCATGGATGTGGCGTATTCTGAACATGGTTGGCCAAATTTAAAGAGTCCGTTTGCCCGACCTTCAATCCACAGAATTTTATAGCGAAAAGTCCAGCTTCCGGCACCATAAGTGGGGTTAAATCCTGCACCGTTTATGGTTAGTGCAACTCCGGCATTGAAGATTTCAAATAGGCGATTAGAGACCTTTAACCCAACCCGGGCAGCCAGGCCTGCATAGAACTGACCGGTTAGATACCAGTCGTGCATTCCGATTTCCTGCAGGTTTTGCTGATTGCATTCAGTTATGCCCTTGCTAAGCAATACGTCAAATCCAATACTCGCTGCCGCACTAACTACGAGGAAATGTATGTCCAGTTCCAGGTTGGCGTTAAACGAACTGCCAAATGCAAATGATCTTCCCGAGGATAGCTGGTGTTCGGCATTGGTGAAAATATCGTGAGTTCCCTCTTGCTGGAGCTTGTCATATGCAGCCATAAGCAGATCCTGATTGAGGCTGCTGGTGCTGTAAGGAGGAGGCGTTCGATCAGGCATGGATCCCGAATTACCCATCATGAAGTAAGCGCTAAGATTGAGCGAAGCCTGTAGAAATTCAGCGATGTTTTTTTGGTAGGCCAAGTGAAGTCTCTTAGCCGGATCAGGTTTACCGAGAAACAAATGCCAATCATGGGGGCTGTGATAGTATTCACCATAGAAATTGAACGCCAGTGAAGCCAGTTGACCATGTACACCAAATCGCCCGTCCAGGGTCTTTCCAGATCCGGATTTCAGCACTTCTATCTGGATATAACCGCCAAGGGTACCTGAACCAAGGAAATCTGCCGGTATGGTACTGGCCACATCTGCTCCCGTTTCATTCCTGGCAATAATTCGATCCTGTACTTTACTATCTGCCATTGATTTTGGGAGAAATTCAACCAGTCCTTCGAGGAAAAAGCGCGATGAAATGCCCCGCCCATCTGATGGGAAGACCTCGTGCTCAATGCGCAAACCTGTGACAGTAGCCTTTCCAATACTAGCTAACAACCCTCCCCGAATACCCTGTCCACCCATGACCGGCGTGTATCGGTTTTCAGGAAAACATCCTCCGAGAAACGGTGCCCGAGTTTCTGCTGATTGATCTATCTTGAAATCGGTTAATTCCTCTCTTGCCATATTCTTGTAATAGCCACCTACCATGGAATGAATCTGTAAACCGCCAGGTCTGGTAGCCCTGGTGTCCCCCACCCTACCAAGCATCGCAACCACATCTACATATCCGTATTTGTATCCATCTTTATGGCTGCCGAACAGGCACTGCATGTCTATAGTAACCGGGACAATATCAAATTTCACTTTTCCGACCCCTGCAAATCCTTCACCATAAGAAGGATCATCATAAAAAAACTGAAGACCGCCCCTCACGTATTCTGTACCGGGTAGCTGTCCGTCAAATTCACAATAGTCCATCGAAAAACCGCGGCAATTCCAAACCTGTTTGTGATCAACCGACTGAAGTCCAAGCACTACATTCATGGAAGTCGTCAATGACAAGCCATCACCCAAATCAAAGTCACCCACCTCAACCCTGGCACTATCAAATCGCAGTTGTTTGAGTTGTCCCCGATACTTCGATGGTTCATGATCTATCAGGGAAATGGCCCCAAGTGACAGGTTAAACGATCCGATTTTTGCGCTTTGTCCTCCGGTCATAAGCCCTCTTAGCTCCAGATAAGGAGCTCTGTTACTGACATATAGGCCCTGGAATTCAATGGGTGACGATTGCAGATTGGAGGAACCAACCTGTCCTGCCAGTTTCAACTGACCATTGAGGTAAGCTTCGATTGTGGTTTCTTTACCGGTAGCAATCTGAAGGTAGGAACCACGATGAATAAGAACCTCGGACAGAAGGGCCGGAATTTTCAGAGGTTCTTCATCAAATTTGGCAATGGAAAGCTCCAGACATTCTTGATCTTGATTGTATCCTGCATCGTACTGAAGGGTTGAAATATTATCAGAAGATGTGAGCGTGACTTCACCCCCGGGAGCAGGTGCCTTTGGTGTTATTCTCGACTTACTGAGTATGGGTATCTCTATCTCGCCGCCAAATCTAAATTCACGTAGAGAGTTTGCCAGAATGTCGAGATGAAATCGGTCGATGGAGAAGGACCAACCTCCCAGCCTTCCCTCATCCAGACTCACCAATCCTTTGTTTTGCAATAAGACAGATGCACTGAATCCCATTTTATCTACCACCATTTCCCGTCCTTCAATGAGTACTGGGTCTTCTCTGCTATTTTGAAATTGGCTTCGTTCTATCTGCATCGAGAAGCGCTGGCAGTAAAACCCGGTCCATTGGTTGTAGTTTGGTGGGGATGATGAAGGATCTACCTGACGGAGACTCTCAAAATAGTTGCCAATCCTTAAAAAGGGACTCGTGGTTTCATCGAGGTCAAGTGTCAGATTGTCTACGGAAAAGATGACATTTTCCAGACCTGAAAAGCGGAAGGGCATCATGTTAAAATCCTCGAGGATTAAGCCGCTCTGAGGGTCGTAATCAAACTCGGTAAAGGCCTGTACAAGTTTTTCCTCCTCATGGGCAGCCAGAATGATCTCAGGGTTAAAGCACACACTCACAGCCAATCCTATTTGACTGATACCGTTGCAGTCAAAACGGATGAAACTTCCTCCATTGTCGGATCTGGGAGCCCTGAAGATCAAAGCTGATTTTCCGGAATGGAGTTCTATGGGAAAATCGCTAAACAGACCCAGTTTTGCTTCTCCTATAAAGCCACTGCGATTGTTGTACTTGATGGTCTCCGCAGCAAAGATCAATGTATCGGGTAGCAAGGGATGGATAATGGATGCAATGACATCCATTTGGGCAAATTCAGAGAACAGCTTAAGATTATCAAAAACAATTTGATACTCAAACGAACCGAAGTGACCATTGATTCCAAAGGGTACATTAAGCAGATTTCTTCCATCAAATTGACTGACCAGCCGGCCCTCTTTCTGGACTCTTGCAAGAACTCTTTGCAAAGCACGGGTGCCCGATTCATTTTTTGAAATTCCCAGATCAAGTTCAGATAACCATCCAATATCTTTACTGTCTGGAGGCCTGGCTTCCACACTTTCCCCGTATGAAAGTATATCCTGTGAGTAATGTGAGGGTAGATGAAGTTGTTGTTCAGGAGAAATACCTGAGTTGTTGGCAAACTTGATTTGATGATCCTTCAGACTGTCAGGAGCTGATTCCAGGACTGGATACAGGTTGTTTGAATTTGACCATAACGACAAATGAAGTAGCAAACATAGAAGGTATATCCTATTATAGTTGAGGTCAGGCATGTCCAGGGATTAGTCAATCCCTAGTTTACGAAAATCTTTTGCTAAATGAAAATAAACTGTTGTAGTTAGTTGGTTACAATTGACATGCTAAATGTTTACTTCCCAGATTCAGAACATACTTCATGTCCGTCAAGGATTATGCAGATCAAAATTTGATAAAGCGCTCCGTAATATTTTCAGACTCTGTGTGCAGGATCAACTGGTACGTCCCGCCTGGCAGATGACCTATGTAGATCTGATTGTCTCCAAAAATAGAAGGATGAGACATGATCACTTCATTGTTTTGGTCGCGCAACTCAAGTTTAAATTCTTTGCTGTCCGGAAGGGATAGTTCCAGATGCTCTTTGGCAACATAAGAAGACAGGAATTGAGTTTCTGAGTCATCGCTGTCCCTACTTACTTCAGCGCTTCGAGCTGTAATATCATCATTCATTTGAGGGGTGAACTCCTGGAATTGATGGAAATTTTCCAGTGTAGCCAGGTAATTGGCGGATACCATAATGAGCGAATCAGAATCATTTCGAACAGTCATACTGCCTTGGGCTGATATCGTTACAGACATCATACCCAATAGAAAAAGCATTAAGAGTAGACTTTTTTTCATGGTACTATATTTCATATCAAATAATACTACTGCATATACAGTGGTGAATCTGAATTACTAACGGATCTTATCTCAAAATGCTATTCCCACAAACTCTGTGGGATTATTTAG
>JAUILF010000418.1 GCA_030433135.1 Bacteroidia bacterium
TTCGATCCATGGAGCTCCTGCTGATTTCAAAGCTTGCTCCAATTCGGGTATATCACCTTCGATTAATGTCTGCAAGGCTGTTTTGATAGATGCCAGTTCACTTCGGCCGGCAGCAATGGTCTGAATGTGCATGTCTGTGGGGCCATAGGTGGTGCCTAATGCCCGGTAGCCCATATACATCCGGTTTCTCGGGGTTGGATCGGATCTTTCACCAATCTCCCCCTTGACCGGATCGCCGTTCATCGCTTTTTCCAGGTCCAGCATCTTACCTTTCAAGGTATGAATTTCACTGGTCAGGTCTCCATTGTCGGATGGCAATGTTGCGACTGCCAGTTCCATGGCTTTTACCTTGTCCATGCCCTTGTCCATCACAGTAGATACAGCTGTGAGTTCTTGTTGAAAGGCTTCTAAATCCTGACGAAAATCAGCAATCTCATCGTAAGATTTACCGGGCAAAGCTCCTTCACGCAGGGGCACTATCTCAAAAGTTTGAGGTCCGGCCAATTCAGTGGTTACACCATCTATCACCTTGGTCAGGGTCACAGAATAGGTGCCTGGGGTAGCCATAAATCCGCGGCCAACCCGGGTGTCACCGAGTTCGATACCTCCCCTGGCTGTACGCCTGAGATTCCAGGCAACACGATGAATCCCACTGGAAGTCTTACCATCTACACGGTTGATGACTTCACCCGTAGCATCTTTCACAACCAGTACGATTTTGGGTTTTTCCTGCCTGACTTCGGACTCCAATGTTTCCCAGCCTGGAAAGGGGATATCCTCCTCACTGTCGGCAAGCTCCTTTTCCATTTTCTTCCGCTCATCTGCCAATGTGGAGAGTCCTTCCTTCAGGTAATACGTAAAGACAGCACCAAAAGGTGGGTTGTCTGCTGCATAGTAGGAAGCCCCCATAGTGCCTACCACCATTCGGGGGACATACCATAGAGCGTCTTTTACAGCAAAGAGCTGGGCATCCTGCTCCAGTGCTTCCTCGGAGATTTCGCGAAGGGGAGAGATGTCATCCAGTATGTAGAAACCTCTTCCAAAGCTGGCACCCACAAGGTCATTTTCTCTTCGCTGAATAGTGATATCCCGAAAAGAAATGGTCGGCAAGCCACCTTTTAGCTTGACCCATTCACCTCCACCAACAAAGGAACAATACACGCCAAACTCAGTTGCAGCAAACATCAAATCAGGATTCACATGATCCTGTACAGTTCGCCACACCAGGGTGCGATCAGGTATATTATCAGCTATGGATGTCCATGAACTACCTCCGTCAGTACTTTTAATGAGATAAGGCTGAAAGTCACCATACTTATGGTTGTCCAATGCGACGTATACAGTTTGGGCATCAAATAGGTCGGCACGAACATCATTAATAAAGGCAGTTTCGGGAATACCATCGATCGTGCCGACTTCAATTTTAGTCCAGTTGGCACCATCATCTGATGAAACCTGAATAATGCCATCGTCAGTTCCAGCATAGATCAATCCCTCTTGTACGGGTGATACTGAAAGGGAAGTGATGGTATTATAATTAGACATGGCTCCCACATCCCATGCATTGTCCCAGCTCTGCACTCTACCCATAATTGACAAATCCAGACGTTCCTGGTTGCGAGTTAGGTCTCCTGAAATGGGTTCCCAGCTGTCACCGCGGTCAGTTGATTTCCAAACCCGGGAGGACGCAAAATATAAAGTCGCCGGATCATGAGGACTAACTACTATGGGAGCATCCCAGTTGAACCTTTCGTAGGGTTCTCCTTCTCCCGGTTGGGGCTGGATGGATACAGCCTCACCGGATGTGCGGTCGATACGGTGCAATACCCCTTGCTGAAACTCGCCATACATGATGTCTGGATTACCTGGCTCAGTGGCTGACTGATGTCCGTCAGCACCGAGGGTTTTAAACCATTCAGCATTCCTGATACCGTGCTCTGTATCTGTCCTGGAAGGACCTCCATGTGATCCATTGTCCTGGGTGCCTCCATATACAAAGTAGAATGGCTCAGCATCATCCACAGCCACCTTATAGTATTGAGTGAGTGGAAGGTTGTCGATGAATCGCCAGTTTTCAGCCAGATCAAAGCTCTCATAGATACCGGCATCGGTTCCGATCAAAAGGTAATCCGGATCGTCTTTTCTAAATGCCAGGGCGTGGTTGTCAGAGTGTTTGTCTTCCTCTTGCAATCTGCGGAATGTCTTGCCATGATCGTCCGATACCTGAACCCTTACGTCCATCAGATATAGACGACCTTCATGATGAGGACTGGCATACAACTCCTGGTAATAATGTGGGCCGGTAGCTCCCGAAACTGCATCGGATTGCTTTTTCCAGGAGGTTCCTCGATTTTCAGACATAAACAGTCCACCGCTGGTACGATCAAGTTCTATCGCAGCGTAAATCCGGTCGGGATTTTGGGGTGATAAAGCAAGTCCGATTTTACCCAGATTGGATTTTGGTATTCCGGAAGTCAGTTTTTCCCAGGTTTCCCCACCGTCGGTACTGCGATGAAGGCCTGAACCGGGTCCTCCACCCATATAGGCAGCGACGGTTCGATGTCTTTGCCAGGTAGCAGCATACAGCCAGTCGGGATTGCGGGGATCGATAAGGACATCAGTCACACCGACCCAGATGCTGTCACCCAGGGTTTTTTTCCAGGTTACACCACCGTCGGTACTTTTATATAATCCTCTTTCTCCTCCAGGAGCCCAAAGAGGACCTTGTGCAGCGACCCATACAATATCGGGATTGGAAGGGTGGACAATGATTTTGGAAATATGTTCGGATTTTTTCAAACCCATATTTTTCCAGGTTTTGCCATCGTCAAGGCTTTTGTATACACCGTCTCCGTAGCCAACATGTCTGCCACCTACATTTTCACCGGTTCCCAGCCAAATCGTATGTGGGTTGTTTGGATCGATGGTAATGCATCCGGTGGAGTATGAATTTTCACCGTCGAAGATCGGATCCCAGGTTGTACCGGCATTTTCGGTTTTCCAAACACCTCCCGAGCCAACTGCCACATACCAGATGTGTTCCAAGTCGGGATGAATCGCTATGTCAGCAATTCTTCCTGAGGCAAAGGCAGGCCCAATGTTCCTCCATTGCAGTCCATTTAATGTTTTGGCAAATAGGAGTTGTTCCTGTTCCTGACCACTGACCAGCGCTGGTCCAATAACCAGGCAAATCAGCAAAATGTAAATCCTTAATTCTTTCATAGAAATCATAGAGCTTTAATGTAATCGTTAAGAAATAAACAGAATCCGCAAAATTGTGGAATAGAAGTGGGTCTATTCTACAACATTAGTGACGAATTTTGATGGTCAAATGGGGATCGTGAATTAAAGATAGGAGATATGTATGATACTGAATAGCAGCCCTCAGTACTCAGCAGGCAGTACTCAGCTGCAACATCTAACCACTAAGAGCACAAAGGACTTTGTTTGGAAGAAGACCACTAAGGAGTAATCTGAGCGTTCACAACTTGATACATCAAGATGACATGAATCATCATAACTAACTACAACACCCAACGCCCTTCCTTCCCGCGGAGGCTTAGTGAGGGTTTAGATGTTATGTTGAGGTGTTGAGAAGTTGAGAAAGAAGGCATTTTTATTTGCCTGATTTACCCAATTACCTAACTCCTGATGCCCAGACCTTTTCCTTCCCGCGGAGGCTTGACACGGTTCATACAAAGATCGCAAAGGTCAGTCGGTCCACATGAATTCCTGCGTATGTCCACGCAAAGACCGCCAAGGGAGGCTGTCAAGCTATTTCAAGAGGGGGCAGGGGAGCACAAAACCAAAACACCACAATACCACGAAACCACAAATCCCTAAGCCTCACAGTTTAAACTCCAAAAACCGGGCACCAGGGATAGGATTGTAAGTGTAGTCTTCAATTTCATAGAAGCCCCGTGAATCATAAAGTTTATTGGCACTTTCCATGTCGGGCACGGTATCCAGCCTGAGATACCTGTATCCGATACTTTTCGCCTCGGTGATAGCCTTGTCGAGCATTTTTCTGCCATAACCTTTACCTCTGTGATGAGGGCGGACATACATTCGCTTGATTTCAGCAATAAAGTTACCCAGATTGCGGAGACAGGTAACACCTACACACCGGTCTTTATCCATAGCGAGCAAGATAAAGCCCATGGGCCTGGCATAGTGTATTGCCAGGTTTTCAATTTCCTCATCAAAATTTTGAAAATCGAGACTGAAAGCCAGCGACCTGGCATATTCCTGGATAATGGCTTTGGCAATACTTATTTGTTCTTTGTTGGAAGCAAATATGAGATTGGGATCCTTCAGGTCTCTTTTGACATAATCCTTTAGTTTCATCTCATCTGATTTTATGGCTGTGACGGAGTCTCTTCTTAATTTAACGCTTTTTCAGCTTTTACGCTACCCTCAAGAAGTTACCAAAGGCTTAAATCAGAAGAGAGACTTAGTGAATGGACACCATGGTGGTTACTGCGACAATTGAAAATGGGCCTGGCCCAACCAAATGCAGTTCACTGTCTTGTCAGCCTCGATGACTTCGGCATGTATTGAAATGGGTTTCTCTACTGGAATCTGTAGTTCGATGATGTCGGAAGCTTTGTCAAAGATCACTTGTTTTAAGGTGTCTTGATCGTCTGTAACTGTAACCTCAACCTGATGAGAAGGGCAAAGAGAGAATTCACTTATCAGAATCTTCATTGTGCCTTCCACTGCAACAGTAATGGTGGTATCCATGCTGTGTTCTGCACCCATTATCCACGTTTTCAGACCTGCAGACTGTTGCGGCTGTGCCAGATCCTCTTTGGAACTCTTTGAACAGAATATCGAAAGCAGGCCCAGGAGAATGATAGTTGACTTAGGAAATCGCATGAAGACTTTCATTTTTAAATAAAGACGCTTCATAGTGCTATTTGGTTGGCTTGGGAGAATGGTATTTAATTAGTACAATGTTCTCAACATATAAAACGCCAGGTAGCTCTTCCATTTTCCAAAACGGTCAAAGAATTTT
>JAUILF010000419.1 GCA_030433135.1 Bacteroidia bacterium
GAATTACGGATTTGGTCTGCCTTTTCAGAATCAATTTCAATGACTGGCTCAGAAAGTTCCAATGCTTCTGCCATAAACTCTCCCGCTTTTCGGTATCCGTTTACTGAAAGGTGAATACCATTTGCAGTGTATTTAGTCTCTTTGCCAAACGGTGTAAATAAATCAATGAAAGGATAATGCCTCTCCGTAGCTACGGCTTTGGTGGTTTTAACATATTTTTCGATCTCCCGATTGCGAGCGATTATATGTTCTCCGGGTATGCCAAAACCCTCCTCCATAGGAAAGGCAGAAACAAGAATAAGTTCCTGGCAGTGCAGGCTTAGCATTTCCAAAAGACGGATTAGTCCTTTTCTATAAGCATCAATCCCAGCTTCTTCATCAAAGGACTCATTAAATCCGTAGGCGATGAAAATTTTATCCGGTTGGAGGTCACTGATCTGTTTGTCCAATATCTCATAACCCCTGGCAGGATCCCCAAATCTTCCACCTCCCCGTGCTCTGGTACGAGCATGTGCATAGACATTGTCACCGCTCCAGCCAATGTTGCGGAAAGTGATGTTGCTATTGGGAAATCTAATGGACAATGCTGTTTCAATTTCTCCATTATCAAGGGCGTTTTCAAAGAAAGCATTTCCCAGAAAGACCACTTTATCATTCTGTTCAAAGTAAAGCGACTCCCGCGTAGTACATGCTGCGATTACGATCCCAAAAACCAGTAACAGAACAATAAAGTCGTGTATTGATTTCATCTTATGATTTCAAATTCTTTGTCTTATTCATGAGATCAATCCTTATACGAGCAACTCAGAGTTGCGATTTAAGCAGGAGTAAGATGACGAAGAATATTGTAAATTCCAAGTGATCGATTTCGTGACAGGCTCATGAGCAAAACAGATCCAGATGTAGTTTCTCCCTGTGCAGGCTCCTTGTTCGCTCAACATCACTATATCGTTGTAACCACTGAAAACAGCTACATCAAAATATTGGTTAGATTGCCAATTTTGAGGTATTGAAGGAAAATTGATTTGTGAAATACAATTGACAATGCTGCCAAATGACTGGAATAACTGGATTTATTGACGCAAATAGAGATTCCAGGGATGACCGGCTAGTCTTTAACAATGATCGTTCCATTGACCTTTACTTTGGTCCCGACAACAGTAAAGTTCCTGATGATTTAACTAATAACTGGATGAAGACGAATCGCGATGAAGGGTGGTTTCCATACTTTAGACTGTATGCCCCGAAAAAGGAATTTTTCAACAAGAGTTGGAAGTTAAACGATATCGAGAGCATCAAATAACGATTGTCAATAAATAGAACGCCAAGACTACGAACAGTTTTCATGCATACAGTCCATCTGACAATTTCAATTCTCCGGGCAATCTTCAATCAGAGCATCAAACAGGGCCCCGGTTGAAACCTCGAAACCATCCTCGAGATTTATGGTGCTACCGGCTTTAAAAATGATTTTGGCATCATCCGGAATCTCGGCATCAGAAGTAACCGTATTGACACCATGATAGGTTCCTGATGTAGCCATATCTGAAATAACGAGATCATCTTCTCCACAGGAAGTGCTGCAATAGTTGTAGTGGACATAAATGGCATCCTCTAGCGAGGCAAAAGAAACGAGATCAAGGTCACCATCGTGATCCATATCCGCTGATCGAATGTAGGCATGCAGGGTGCCTGGGCCAAACTCATGAACTACAAAAGCAGTCTCGTTCCATTCATACCAACGGATCGGACCACTACTAATACTACCCGTCACCAGGTCCAGGTCACCATCTCGATCCAGGTCAGCAGCATGGATTTCGTAGGGTCCATTGGGTGAATCGATATCATGTTCCGTAAAGGCTTCCGCACCATTGTTTTCATACCAATCCAGCCGGTCATTTCCGTTATCAACTGACACTACATCCAGATCACCATCTTTGTCCACATCGATAGCAATTGCATAATCACTCTCCCGATCGTCTGCAATGGTGCGTAGTAAAAAGGTTTCACTGCCCTGATTGTCCATCCAATAAATACGCTCGTCGGTGGATGAAGCTGTCAAAATGTCCATATCTCCATCCTGATCGAGATCAATCATATTAACCATATTGTATATGATCTCAGCTGGAGAAATTGTGGATTGTGTAAAACTACCGGTACCATCATTACTCCACCATTCAATATTCTGACCGTTACCACCGATGACGTCTAGGTCACCATCCATATCCAGGTCACCAACATCCATTTTCAGGTAAGAACTAGTATTGGAAATAGTATGCTCGGTGAACGGGGGTGAACCATCATTCTCAAACCAGCTTAAGCCGGGCAAAGCTGCCGAACCGACTACGATATCCGGATCACCATCCCCATCCATATCTCCGGCTTCGATCCAGTTGGTGTTAGCGGTGCCACCTATTAGTACCGGTTCTTCATAGTTGCCACTGCCCAGATTTTCGACCCAGTAGAGCCCGGCAGTCGGATTGTAATTACAAATTACATCCAGATCACCATCCATATCCAGGTCTACCATGTCGCCTCGTATGGGATTATTTATGACGGTGTTTGCAATAACTTCTGAACTAAAGGAGATGCCTACACATTTTTCGCAAGTATTTTCAAGCCATAGTACACTGCCATCATCCGGGCTGCCTGAAAGGACATCCAGGTCCCCATCCATATCCGGATCACCTATGGTTATTGCCACTACATCGGGAATTTCTTCGAAGATCACTTCCCTACTGAAACCTAATTGACCATCGTGCGCGTACCAGAACAGTACCTCCGCATCAGGACTGGAGATAATAATATCGATGTTGCCATCTCCGTTGATATCTCCCACTTTCACATAGGTGCTACCTTCCGCCGCTGGATCAATGATAACTTCACTAAAGTCGAAAGCTCCGTCATTCAAAAATGCATAAAGTTCGTCCTCGGACGGTGCCGGTGCAACAATATCCAAATCGCCGTCCCGATCCAAATCTACAAGCTCATAAGACATGATTCCACCGAGTTCTGAGACCAATTTGTCTTCAGTAAAACTCAGGCTTCCATCATTCGAGTACCTAAAGATGGCACCATCAGTCGGACTGGCTGCTACGATATCTATGGCACCATCTTTATTTATATCAAGAGCCCTTACAGCAGTTGCATCACTTAAAGTAGCAACGGACACATCTGCGTAACTGCCACCATCATTTCGAATATAACCGACGAGATCTGCACTACCTGAAGCAGCATAGGCGATATCCCAGTCACCGTCACTATCTATATCTACCGGATCTATACTGTTGATACCAACAACGGTACCCACATACCTGTCTATAAAGGCAAGCGCCTCCCCCAAATTCTCAATAAAATATAGGTCTCCATCACCGTTACAAGCAGCAATTACATCGGGATCACCATCTTTATCAAAATCCACGACTGCAATGTCCGTGACACCAGTCATCTTGGTAGACATCACACGCTCTGTATATACATTTTGCCCGTTGTTTTCCAGCCAACTTACTTTGTCTTCATCTGTGGAAGCTACCACCATGTCCATATCGCCGTCCATATCCATGTCAATGACTTCAAGGTCGACAAGATCTTTGATATTGTCATCAACCAGTTGAGGGGAGAAACCCGGGTCATTACAAAATTGGGCATGTAACAGCCCGCAGCTAAGAATGGGTAAAAGTGCGGATAAAATGGTTCGGAATCGAGTATTCATGCTTAATCTAGTTCAAGTATGTTTGGTAGTACCATCCGGTATGATCGCGGCATAAAACTATAGCGGCAAAACGGGTCATAAATCACCCATTTGGGTGATATGTGAAAAAGGCCAGGATGACGTATTCAACAGAGGATAGTATGTTGACTAAACCTTATATTTACATAGTCAAGAATCTCCTGGTTGATAAGAGAGCATATTATCGGTGCATCAAAAGTCTCAAAATGACAAAAGGCAAAAACTCTACTTTTCTGATGTTTAGCGCCCTATGTCTTTGTTCTGTATCCTGGGCCACCACCTTCACAGTGAGCAATGGTGCAGACGATGGAGTGGGTTCTTTGCGACAGGCCATAAATGACGCCCAGACTTCCGGGGGAAGAGATACTATATCCATCGATGCTGCTGTGGATACGATAATATTAACTACGTATTCAGATGCTTTTGGGATTAGTCATCTCACCTGGGACGACACCCTCATCATATTTGGGAACAATGTAGTGTGGACGACGCAGGACACTGGACGGTTTTTTCAGAATGAAGCCACCAGCTGGCTGTATGATATTGAATTCCTGCAAGGAACGGCCAGGCAAATTGGTGGAATTGGTAATGGCGGAGCCGTTTGGGCAAACCGGGACATTCATTTCGAAAACTGTCGTTTTACAGAAAACGAGTCCTTATCCAGGGGAGGGGCTGCCGTGATCAGTACCAATGGATCCATCATGCCTATTGACACCAACGATGCAGTCTTTGTCAATTGTACATTCGATTCCAATTCCACTGGTTTGGCAGGAGGAGCGATGTGGGTTAGATTGTGCAATTTGCGTCTGGAGAATTGCTGCTTTACAGGCAACACAAGCGCAGATACAGCACCTAATATTCAAAATGACAACGGAGTGATTACCCTGACTGGCATAAACAAATTTGATTCAGCTCCTCATATTGTCAACGGACCTGGTGGCTCCGTTTCCCTGGCAGCTGGTTTTGAGGTGCCGTTAGGAACCGAGTTTGTCATTGAATAAACCTGCCTTGCCTCGAATTTTATTTTCGGCATTTTAGAAGCTCTTCATTACACCCTTCAATATTTTCAAACCCTGGTCAGAAGTAAGGCATAAAAAAACACTCTTAAAGAGTGTTTTTTAACTTCGTACGTATGGGAGAAGTCCCATAAAACGTGCACGTTTAATTGCATTAGCTAGTTGTCGTTGTGACTTAGCTGAGGTTCCTGTTCGCTTTCGCCCCATAATTCGAGCATTAGGTGTAAGGAACTTTTTGAGCAATTCTGTGTCTTT
>JAUILF010000027.1 GCA_030433135.1 Bacteroidia bacterium
TACTCAAAATGCATTAAATTAGACCTGACCCTAAAACTCCAGGCATATGAAATGGCAAGGAAGGAAACGAAGCTCCAATGTAGAAGACAGAAGGGGCCGGACTACACGCCGAACCGGTAGAAACCTCGGACTTGGCTCCATAGTAATTGTGATACTGGCATTGCTCTTTGGTGCAGATCCAGCCGCCCTCTTGAATCTGGTAGGTGGTGACACGGGTCCTGTTACAAATGTTCAGACATCTGAGCCTGATCCCAGTGAGGCTCCATTGAAAGAATTCGTAGATGTAGTCTTGCAGGACACGGAAGATGTTTGGCATAAGGTCTTTCGTGAGCAGTTGGGCCGTGAATATGTTGAACCTACCCTGGTGGTCTTTGATGAGCAGGTACAATCTGTATGTGGCTACGCCAGCGCTGCCAGTGGTCCGTTCTATTGCCCCGGTGATAGTAAAGTTTACATTGACCTTGACTTTTACCGGCAGCTGAATTCCTTTTTCAAGGCACCCGGTGATTTTCCCATGGCTTATGTGATTGCTCATGAAGTGGGACACCATGTGCAAAACCTGCTAGGCATATCCGGAGAAGTAGCCAGGCAACGTGGGCGAATTAGCCAGGAGGAATACAATCAACTCTCGGTCAGACTGGAATTGCAAGCTGATTTCCTGGCCGGAGTATGGGTTCATCATGCTGAAAAGATGAAACAAATTTTGGAGGCAGGAGATATTGAGGAAGCCCTGAGAGCAGCCAGTGCGATCGGTGATGATCACATACAGAAAAGGACCCGGGGCTATGTAGTACCGGAGTCGTTTACCCATGGTACTTCAGAGCAAAGAATGCGCTGGCTTACCAAAGGTATCAGATCAGGCAATCTCAACGATGGAGACACCTTTGGCAGCTCCTCACTTTGAAGTATTCATCAAACTTGATTTAACGCATCGTATCGAACATAAAAGTAGAAGGTCGTGAAATTTGGACATGTATCACAGGATGACATTGCTTCAGTAGATTTTGCCTTACCCGAAATGCATTCAGCCTCTATCAAAATGGAGGGGGCTGCCGAGATCTTTGATGTGCGGGTGGGCTGTGGCAAATGGGGAATTCCACAATGGGTCGGGCCGTTGTATCCGGAAGGAACCAAATCAAAGGATTACCTGGAATCCTACATTCGTCATTTCAACGGCATTGAACTAAATGGCACTTTTTATCGCCTGAGCAGATCCAGTATTGAAAAATGGTCTGAGGCAGCCGATGGCCATGATTTTTTGTACTGTCCAAAATGGTCCCAAAGAATTTCTCATTTCAAAAGGCTCAATGAGGTTGAGGAAAATGTCCAGTATTTCATAGATTCCATGGCCATGCTGGGCGACAATCTTGGAGGCACTTTTCTGACTCTCCCTCCCAATTTTGGAGCCAAACATGAAGAGAGGGTCCATGCTTTTATTGACCTGATTCCCGACAACTACCCGGTACACATTGAATTCAGGCACAAGGAATGGTTTGAAGAACCTGTCTTCACACGTACTATGGAAAAGCTACAGAGCAAAGGACTGGGAGCTGTTATGACGGATGTAGCATTGCGGAGAGATGTCTTGCATATGTGTCTCTGCCGGCAGGATGCCTTTGTACGTTTCAATGGCTATGCATTACACAGTTCAGATTATTCCAGGCTGGATGACTGGATTGAACAACTGAAAAAATGGAGAGATCGGGGCTTAAAAAGAGTTTACTTCTTTATGCATCAGGCTAATGAAGAACACACCATCGTATTGTGTGACTATTTCATCAAAAAGCTAAACAATGAGTTGGGATTAAGTCTTCAACCGCTGAATCTTCCGGAATAGAACATGGTGCAGGCTCTTGAAACATATAAAACAATTCTCTTATACACTTAAGATCAGCTAGTTAGGTATGGTTTTCTTGGAGAGATTCATTACCTTCCCCAGAGAGAACATCCTAACTATATGAAATCCCACCAATACCTGCTCCTGCTAGGCAGTTTGATCCTCAGCCTATCTACCAGAGCACAGGAAACTCAGCTGACAGCTTTTGATGGAGATTTTGCCGATCTGTTCGGATTTGATGTGGCCATAGATGGAGAGTATGCCGTTGTGGGAGCTCCTCTGCAAGGGGGATTCGGGACTATGAATGCAGGTGCTGCCTATGTTTTTCAAAACATTGGTGGAGTGTGGACCTATGTAAAAAAGCTGGTACCCCCGGGCGGCGGAATGCCGGGTGAACAGTTTGGCTATAGTGTCGCCATTGATGGCAACAGGATAATTGTCGGTGCACCTGGTCGGGATCATTATGGTCTGGATGATGTAGGATCGGCCTACGTGTACAGTGGTTCGGGCACCAACTGGTTTCCGGATGGTAGTCTCTATCCCCAGGATGGCGCTGCGCAGGACAGATTCGGGACGATCGTCGATATACATGGGCACCATGCTGTCATAGGTGTACCCAATGACGACGACCATGGAACATCATCCGGCTCTGTTTATGTCTTTCGTTATGATCATTTCAATTGGCTTTTCGCTGATAAACTTCATGCCTCTGATGCATCTGAGGGAGATGCATTTGGTACCGGAGTCGCTATCGACGGTGCTACTATTGTTGCAGGGGCGCCGGCAAACGTAGGTGTTGAATGGCGACATTCCGGAGCTATATATGTTTTCGAACCATATCATTATATCTGGGAGCAAAGTCAAAGATTGACTCATGAGAATGCCGGATTTTTTGATCACCTGGGACAAAGTGTTGATATCGCAGATGATCACATCATTGCAGGAGCTCCATTTGCGCTGGACAAAGCAGGAATTGCCATCATTTATCACCAGTCCGGTGGATACTGGACACAGTCTGCAGAAATTTCGGCCGCTGATGGATCCCCTCATGACAAATTTGGCATGGACGTAGCAATTGATCCTGGTATCGCAGCTGTAGGGGCTCCACTTGATGATGATCTCGGAGCGGAGTCTGGTTCGATGTATGTATTTAATGGTTCTATAGATGCATGGGCTCAGATGGCCAAACATACTGCCTCAGATGGGATGGCACATGACAAATTTGGCAATTCCGTAGATGCTGACCCCGGTGTTGTATTTACCGGTGCACAGAACCAGGATGTATTGAATACTGATGCCGGTGCTGCCTATATTTATATGCCGGCAGCTTTTGCCAGCCATTGTCCGCCTGTACTGAATCTCAGCGGTGTTTTGTATCCTGGACAATATCAAAGTAGTGATCATGTCGAAGTACAGGGACAGGTTAAAATGCCGGGGCCTGTATCCATTCACAGTCCCAATTATGTTCAGGTCATGCAGGGGTTTGAAGTACCTCAAGGCGCAGAGCTCATTATTGATATCCAGGGTTGTCCCTGAGTCCCTCGTTCGTTGCTTCAGATTTAATGACGGTCTTTTCTCCGTATGCTTGACCTGAAAAAAGACTAATGGGCACCTCTATTGACCCTATATGATAATTACCGAACCTTTTTTCTATCAAATTTAGCTCGGCAAGTGAACGAAAATCGTACTTAAACGTTATCACTTGAAGGAAATAATATCTCGCGACCGCACTTCAACGAATATTCCCAAGACCAGGATCACAATTTTTTCTAACTTTTGTTAAAATCAAACATTTATGCTTAAGAATGCTATCAAACTCTCCTTTCTGTTGTCACTGATTGCCTTTGTGGCTGTAGGACTTCAGGCCCAGGATGACAAGTCTCAACGGAAAAGCCCTCCAATGGAAACTACCGGTATGGTGGGTGATGTAGAGGTAAAGATCAACTACAGTGCACCTTCTGTTAAAGGCAGAACCATTTTTGGAGATCTTGAACCCTGGGATGAAGTATGGAGAACCGGTGCCAATGAAGCTACCACTTTTGAAGTCAGTAAAAATGTACTGATTGAAGGTGAAGAACTGGCAGCCGGAACCTATGCCTTATTTACCATCCCCGGTCAGGAAAGGTGGACCATTATTTTCAACAGCGTTGCTGATCAATGGGGTGATTACGATTATGACGAAAGCAAGGATGTCTTGCGCGTTGAAGTAACCCCAAAGACTACAGAAGAGGTTACAGAACAGATGAAGATTGCACTCAAGGAAAAGGAAGGTACATCCCATATCATGATAAAATGGGATCATACCAAAGTACCTTTTACCATTGCACCTGCAGCTTCTAACTAGTGTTTCCAGGTATGTAACTGCCCCCGTGGGGCAGCTATTTGGGGAAGCACCATAAAGAGATAGCTTCCTGAGACTAGAGCTGGTCCTGAGAAATCGGGACCAGCTTTTTTTGTGTGCAGAGTGATTGAATTGCTACCTTGGTAATAAGGACCCTAAATTTTTCAAATGAAGGCTTTCATTAAGGCGGTACTGATGCCGATATCCCGCATTCCCTTACCCTGTATGTTGATAACAGGTATGTTGATCTCTGCGCAATCAATTCGGGCACAGGGTCCGGGACCACTGACCGGAAAGGTACATGAGGGATACCAGGGTATATGGTTCACCCTGGGGCAGTTTTCGGAGTATGGTGATAAGTACTCGGGTGGGCTGGGGACCTATACCGCCAAGCATACTCCTCTGGCCATCTATGCTCCCTCAGTTCAAACAACTTTTTTTGTATACGGAGGAACCACCGGTCCCGCACAAAAGCATCTCCTCTGTATGATCGGGAGTTATGATCATTCGACAAACACACTTTCCCAACCGGTCATCGTTCACGATAAAGATGGTGTGGATGATCCACATGATAATCCAAGCTTACTCATTGATCCCGATGGATATCTATGGGTTTTTGTCAGTGGCCGGGGCAGAAAAAGACCAGGCTTCAAATACCGCAGTACCCATCCATACAGCATCGATTCATTTACCTTGATAACCAGTGAGGAGATGACTTACCCACAGCCATGGTATGTATCCGGAAAGGGGTTCTTTCACTTCTTCACCAAATACACCGGAGTGCGGGAGCTGTACTATGAAAAAAGCGAGAACGGAAGGGATTGGAGTGAAGATCGTCTACTGGCATCAATCAAGGGTGATAATATGGAAAATAGTGGCCACTACCAGATCAGCGCAGAATTTCAGGGTAAGGTGGGCACTTTTTTCAACTGGCATCCCAATGGCAACGTCGACGCGAGGACGAACCTGTACTACATGGAGTCCACGGACTTTGGGGATACATGGCAAACAGCAGCACAAACTCCCTTAACCACTCCGCTAAGACAGGTTGAATCTCCGGCGCTGGTCAGGGATTATTACCAGGAGGGCAAAAATGTGTACCTCAAGGACATTCAGTTTGAAGAAAATGGAGACCCGGTTTGTCTTTTCATCACCAGTGGAGGTCACGAGCCAGGACCATCCAACAACCCCAGAGAATGGACAGTTGCAGTCCGGGAAAATAACACCTGGAGATGCTCAGTAGTCACCACTTCCGATCATAATTATGACATGGGTAGTCTATGGGTTGATCAAAATCGATGGATGGTCGTAGCACCTACCACCAATAGTCCACAGCCATACGGAGCTGGAGGAGAGATCGTCATTTGGATCAGTTACGATAAGGGTAAGACCTGGACTCGAAATCTACAACTTACTGCGGATAGCGAACGCAACCACAACTATATCAGGAGGGTTGAAAATGGAACCTATCCCTTTCAGTTTTTCTGGGCTGATGGCAATCCGGATACGACGAGCACTTCACTTCTTTATTTCGGTAGTGATTCGGGAGAACATTATTTGATGCCTTATAAGATGGAAGAACGATCAGCGAGTCCGGCTAAGAAATGAGTCTGCAGCTGAACGACTTGATAAAGCCAGATCTCCGCTTTAGACCATAGGATTGGAGCGTTTTGCATCAATGATCTTTACGTATCTTAAATAGATGCCCCATGCCTGCCCTATGGCAATACAAAACCCCCTCCAACCATCCAAAAAGCCCAATCTGAAGATGTAAGCCAATACGAATTTGTAGAAGGGCTTGAGATAAAGATGAAAGAAATTGGGGTTCATGTCTCTAAGTTTTGTACTTCTGGCCTGAATGGAACTGAATTTATTTAACTGATCAAAATAATCACTGACCGTCGAAATCGTGTAGTGAAGCAAATCTCCCTTTATTTTCCTCGTAACTGCCCCGGGTTCCATGACAATTTTATCGTGGGGGTTTTCGCCTCTGGATCGACCCTTTCTGCGATCCCACAACCTAAGTTTCCTGTCCGGGTACCACAATCCATGCTTGATCCATCTTCCACAAAAGTGGTTTCGACGATTAAACACATAAGCATCAGCATCCCAATTTTGTTTGATCTTTTGAATTTCCCGGCTCAGCTCAATGCTCAATGCCTCGTCGGCATCCAGAGCCAGGACATGATCAAACCGGGAATTTTCCATGGCATAGTTTCTCTGCTCGATATATCCATGGAATTCATGTTTAAGCACCCTGACTCCAAAACGCTCTGCAATTTCCACCGTACGATCGGTAGAAAAAGAATCTACGACCAGTATTTCATCCGATACTTCCTCCAGGGATTCCAGACATCTGGAAATCTTATCTTCCTCATTAAAGGTGATTACAAATGACGATATCTTAACAGGATTAGGCATGTTGATTCATGTAGACCTGCTATTTGTATGCCTTCTTGCCACTTATGAGATCACTGTCAACGATCTCCAACCTTGAGGGTGGTGGCGAAAAAGAGTTGCGATGCTCTTCTACTACATGTTGCAGCTGAGGGATCACTGAGGGATATTTATCCGCAACATTGTACAATTCTGACGGATCGGTTTCCAGGTTGAAGAGCAGTGGAGGATCATGTGCTACAGCAGCTTCTCCCACGTACGGAGTAATGGTCTTATAGTGCATTTTCCAGGGTCCTTTGCGTACGGCGTAAATTTCAGCACCCCAGTAGTACAATACTTCATCGCCGATTGACTTGTCTTCCAACATAATGGGCAGCATACTATGACCATCAATAACCCAATCATCAGGCAGTGAATATCCGGCCAGATCGAGTGCTGTGGCATAAAGGTCCATCGTGGTGGCAATATGTTGAGTGCTCTTACCTCCTTCTATCGTTCCGGGCCACCATGCGATGGCAGGCTCTCTCATGCCCCCCTCCCAGGTACTTCCCTTGCCTTCTCTCAAGAGACCGGCAGATCCGCCTTCCTCCTTCATGACCAGCCAGGGACCATTATCACTGGTAAAAAACACCAGGGTATTTTCTTCGAGCCCCAGCTCTCTCACTTTATTTAATACTTCACCCACACTCCAATCCAATTCCTCCACAACATCTCCGTACAATCCCCTGCGACTCTTACCTTCAAAGTCTTCCGATGCATATAGAGGTATATGGGGAAAACTCTGCGCGAAATAGAGAAAGAATGGTGCATCCTGATTTTCTTCAATGAATGTGAGGGCTCGTCGTGTATATCTCTTTGTCAAGATCCGTTGGTCAATGCCAGTTTCGATGGTCTGATTTCCTTCTACCAACGGTAATGGTGGGTAATGAAGAGAAGCTCCCTTACTATTGGGGTTGGGTCTCATATCATTGCTGTAGGGAACTCCAAAATACTCGTCAAATCCATGCTGCAAGGGAAGGAATGGTTCCAGATGACCAAGGTGCCACTTTCCGACCATACCCGTTTTGTACCCTTGTGATCTCAGTGCTTCTGCCATGGTGATCTCGGTATCAGGTAAGCCACTCTTCGAGAAGGGAAACAGAACCCTGATTTCACTACTCACCATACCAGACCGAATGGGCAACCGTCCGGTCAGTAATGCCGCACGGCTGGGCGTACACACAGAAGCACCTACATAAAACTGGTTGAACTTCAATCCCTCCTGAGCCATCTTATCCAGATTGGGAGTGGCTATCGTTGGGTGACCGTAGACTCCCAGGTCGCCATATCCAAGGTCATCACAGTAAATAATAATTACATTGGTTTTTGAGCCTGACTGCGCCATCAGGGATCCTGCATATAGCAAGAAGCCAAAGAGTAGTAAGGTGTTTGCAGAACGGAACAAAAAGCTAAATAAATGATTCATGAAATACATCTCTTTAATTTTCTCTAATTTGGCTTTGATATAACGAGCTAAAAGCATTCTCAACCAATATGAGTAGACACAATATACTTGCATTTATCCTAACCACCATACTAATTGATGCTCTTCACTTAAAGGTTCATGCCCAAGGCAATCAGCCTCCCAATATTGTGATCATCTTTACGGATGATCAGGGATACCAGGACCTGGCTTGCTACGGTTCACCTGATATTAAAACTCCCCATATCGACCAAATGGCAGATGAAGGGGCAAGATTTACTCAGTTTTACGTGTCACAACCTGTATGTTCTGCCTCACGCTCTTCACTTCTAACCGGGTGTTATCCCAGTCGATTGGGCATCCATGGTGCTTATGGTCCATCGGCAGGTCGGGGGTTGAATCCTAATGAGACCACCCTTGCCGAGATGTTAAAGCCTTTGGGGTATCGTACTGCCATTTATGGAAAATGGCATCTGGGCTCGGAGCCGGAACTTCTACCTACTCGTCAGGGTTTTGATGAATACTTTGGTATTCCATATTCCAATGATATGTGGCCATATCATCCGTGGCAAGGGAAAAACTTTAATTTTCCGGATTTACCTCTTTTGGAAAATGAAAAGGTGATTGACACTCTGGAAGAGCAATCCATGATCACCACATGGTACACGGAGAGAGCAGTAGAATTCATTGAGCATAATAGTGACCATCCCTTCTTTTTGTATGTACCTCATAGTATGCCTCACGTACCTCTGTTTGTATCGGAAAAATATGCAGGTAAGTCAGAGGCTGGTATTTATGGGGATGTGATACAGGAGATAGATTGGTCGGTAGGAGAAATCCTGAAAACGTTAAAAGACCAGGGGATTGACGATAACACACTGGTCATCTTTACCTCCGATAATGGGCCATGGTTGTCCTACGGCACTCATTCTGGCAGAGCATTGCCGTTGCGCGAAGGAAAAGGTACAGTATGGGAAGGAGGTGTCAGAGTACCCTGTGTGATGAGATGGCCGGGACATATCTCCCCTGGGTCGGTCATAGATCAGCCGGCTATGACGATCGATCTCTTACCCACCATTGCCAGGATTACCGGTGCTGACCTGCCGTCACTAAAAATTGATGGGAGCGATATGTCTGATTTGCTCCTGGATCCTGGTAGTTACAGACAACACCATGATTCTTATTGGTTCTATTACCACCGTGACGAATTGCAAGCGATCCTCAGTGGTGATGGAAGATGGAAATTGTACCTGCCTCATCGGTATCGAACCCTCAATGGCAGGGAAGGCACAGATGACGGTTTGCCCATTGACTATGAATATGTTAACATAACCGAAAATGAACTATACGATCTGGAAAAGGATATCAGTGAAACGAAAAATGTGATTGAAGAATATCCTGATGTGGCAAAAAAGCTACTTGCTCAGGCTGAAAGCGCCCGTCAACAACTGGGGGATGCCCTGACTAATCGCACCGGCTCTGAAAACCGGGAAGTAGGCCAAGTTGAATAATGTACTCAGATTGATTCCTAGTCAATAAGATGTTGAAAAAAATGAAAATCAAGGCAATTCAGATTCTTACTTTCTTACTTGGTTTGATGTATGCCAGTGCAGGGTACAGTCAAACCGAACCATTGCGTATTCTGGTGGTGGGAGCTCATCCCGATGACTGTGATATAAAAGTTGGTGGCACGGCCGTACTGTTTGCTGAAATGGGGCACGAAGTAAAATTTCTATCCCTGACCAATGGTGATGCAGGTCATCAAACAGAAGGAGGAGGAGCTTTGGCCAAACGTAGAAGAGCTGAAGCAGAAGAAGCTGGCAGACGATTGGGTGTGGCCTATCAGACTCTGGACAACCATGATGCAGAATTACAACCTACACTCCTGGTCCGTCACCAACTCATCAGGCAAATCAGGGCATGGAACGCCGATATTGTGATTGGCCACAGGCCCAATGACTACCACCCTGATCACAGAAATGCAGGAAAACTTGTACAAGACGCAGCCTACCTGGTCATTGTCCCCAATGTCTGCCCGGACACTCCTCCATTAGAAAAAAATCCCGTTTTCCTTTACATGGAAGATCACTTTCAGAATCCGAATCCCTTCTCACCTGATATTGCCATCGATATCGAAAGTGTTTTGGAGAAAAAAACGCACGGTATGGATGCCCACCAATCTCAATTCTACGAATGGCTTCCATGGACTCAGGACCGGACCCTAAGTCAGGTTCCGGATGATCCTGAAGAGCGAAAGGAGTGGTTACTGGAACAAAATAAACGAAGATCCGGATCAATGAACGAAGCCAAGAAAGTTTCACTGCAGAAATGGTACGGCAGAGAAAAAGCCGACAACATCCGGTTTACGGAAGCATTTGAAATTGCCGAATATGGCCGACAACCAAATGATGAGGATATCAGAGCACTTTTTCCTATGTTGGGAGGCGGATAGTGCCATTATTGAATACTTAAATCTATGAGTTTGAACGAATTTACCAACACTCCTACCGTTATTGGAGTTGATCTGGGAGGAACAAAAGTAAAAGCAGCCAGGATTCAGGACAGTGCAGTGCTCGAGGATTACCAGATAAATATTACCGCTAAAGGAAGTCAGGATGATGTACTTAACGAGATCCGGGAATGTATTTCTCAGATATGGACACCGGAAGTCGAAGGCATAGGTATTGGTGTCCCGAGTGTAGTCGATCTGGAAAAAGGCATAGTTTACGATGTGCAGAATATTCCATCCTGGAAGGAAGTGCACCTCGGAGAGTTTTTAACCAATCATTTTGATGTGCCGACAGTGGTAAACAACGATGCCAATTGCTTTGCACTTGGTGAAAAGTACTTTGGAAAAGCCAGGGCATATTCCAATGTGGTGGGAGTCATTATGGGAACGGGCATGGCCGGTGGAATTATCATAAACGGTACCCTCCATAGTGGTGTAAATTGTGCTGCAGGAGAGTTTGGATGCATGCCTTATCGGGACAGCATCTATGAAAACTATTGTAGTGGACAGTATTTCATGAGGGAGTATGGTCTCAAAGGTGAAGAGGTCTCAGCCCGAGCGGCAGATGGAGATACTGAAGCATTGGCTATCTATGAGACATTTGGCAAACATGTCGGTAATGCCATGAAGTCAATATTCTACGCTTTAGATCCGGAGATTATTATTCTGGGTGGATCTGTCAGTAAAGCCTTCCCTTATTTTGGCAAAAGTATGCGTGAAACTATAAACTCAAATGTTTTCCAAAATATGGCCCCCACGTTTAGAGTGGAGCTTTCGGAAAATGACTTGAGCTATGTGCTGGGAGCGGCTGCCCTTTACTACGACAAGGTGAAGACAACGGACATGTACTTGCCCGATTAGATAAAGCTACTGATGGGTGGTAGATATCAAAATGGACTGACCACATGCATATTTCCGGTTAAAGGGCATCTTTATTATTCCCCCCTCCAGATAAGTAAACCGCTGACCGAGGAGTAAATAGAAGTGCCCTAAATATCTTCCTGCATTCTTTGCTCTCGTTCGCTCTGATGTCTGACACGACGCACCTCTCTTTCACGGATTGCTCCGCCATCATTGTTGAAGTTTTCCCGAACATAGGTAAGGATCTGAGCAACTACTTCATCACCCAGGTGTTGATTGGCAGGCATCATTCCACTATAGGGCAATCCCTTTACGGTGATCGGACCATCCATTCCAAATAATACGATTTCAATCAGTCTGTTGGGATCCCCGTTAACCCATTCCGATTCGTTGAGGGGTGGAAAGCGATTGCCATCTCCTTTGCCATCCCTCTGGTGACAGGCACCACAGTACAAGTTATACAACTTTTCTCCTTCACTCAGGCGAAACCTATCGAGATTATCTTCTACCGGATCAGGTTGTTTTATGTGCGGTTTGGAGTTACGCTCCTCCATAGCCATCAAATGTTCCTCACCGAAATCATCACGATCCCCCTTAAACATCACCCGCCAGATCTTTCCCTTCTCACTCTCCGTAATATACAGAGATCCATCAGGTCCCTCTGCCAGGCCCATGGGTCGGTAAACAGCATCGCTGGTATTGACGAGTGTATCTTTCACAAAACCATCAGCAAAAACTTCCCAGGGTCCTGAAGGCAAACCATCTTTAAAAGGCATAAAAGCAATGAAGTATCCTGCTTGTGGATATGGTGCCCTGATCGTTGAACCGTGGAAAGCAATAAATGCTCCGTTGCGATACCGTTCGGGAAATTGGTCACCCTCATAAAAGAGTAAATCATTGGGAGCCCAGTGTCCGGGAAAGCCATAAATCGGTTGAGTATAATCTGCTCCGTCTGCTTCGATCTCCCCATCGCCCCCATACTCGGGATTCAAGATTCTCTTGCCTTTCAATTGGTCATAATAATAGTAGGGCCAGCCGGCATTGATTCCCTCATCTACGCGCAGAAATTCTTCTGACGGTAACATAGCACTCTGCCAGGCATTGTACTTATCTGGCCAGGTATTCACAAAATTGTCTCTCCCGTGCTGCAAGGCATAAAGAGCATCTTCCTTGTTATTCCACGCCCAGCCTACAATACTGCGGATTCCTGTGGCGTAACGCACACCATCGTCCTGGTTTTGATTTCTTTTGTTTGCGTCAAACTTCCAAACTCCTGCATGTCTTTCCAGTTCAGGGCAAGGGTCCTTGCCCATGGAACCGGGTTGTCTGCTTATTTCACGACAGACATCACTCGGGGCTCCAAAAGGAACATAGAGATGCCCTTTATTGTCAAAGGCCAGTGGTTTGGCTATGTGGGCTCCTGCACCTCTCCATTTGGCATTGCGGTAATCATCTGTCAAAATAATTTCAGGCTTTCCCCCCGGTACCAGTTCGCCCGGCTCAAGCTTACTCCGGTATACGGTCCCCGCTGTGCTGTAGTAAAGATATCCATTATACAACCTCATGCCACATCCATACCTCCCCGCATCTTCCAGATCGGCCCACTTCTTCACAATATCAGCCTTGCCATCTCCATCCGTATCTCTTATGGCCACGTTCTCACCTTCGGGATCAGGCATACGCAATTTCACATAAATGTCACCTTCATCATCCACAGCCAAATGCCTGGCTCTGCCCGTACTATCAATAACAACAACCGCCTCAAACCCATCCGGTAAGTATAGACCACCATTGTCGGGGTCTCCGTCCGGAAGAACTGGTTGACATGCCTGTAAACACGAGAACATCAACAGGACAATCAAAGTCAGGTATTTCATTACAAGATCAGTTTGGAGCATACGCAGGACGTCATGAAGGTGTAATATAAGTTCTTTCACTCAAAAATTGACCTTCCACCAAATACCATAAGGAATTGCCAAACAAGCATAAGACATTTGAAGGAGTGAAGGACAAAACCTGCACGCTTTTTTGATAATTTGGACATCCGAAAAGTTTAATTATGAAGGAAGCAGTATCAAAGATGAAACCCATTGTCCAGATCTCGTTGGATATAACCGATTTGAATGAAGCCCTGGAAACGGCAGCAATGGCACTTCGCGCCGGGGTGGACTGGCTGGAGGCAGGTACTCCATTCATTTTAGCTCAGGGAGCACCCGGAGTGCGAAAGCTTAGAGAAACTTTTCCTGAAACACCCATTGTCGCCGACCTGAAAATCATGGATGGTGGATATCTGGAAACGAAACTCATGGCTGAAGCAGGTGCAGACTTTGTAGTCGTTATGGCCCGGGCACATCCGGAAACCATCAAATGTGTAGTGCAGGCTGGTGAAGACTACAATATCGGCATCATGGGAGACAACCTGGGTTGTGACAATATGGTGGATGGAGCAAAACAATTAGAGGAATTGGGTTGCGACTACATTGTCCATCATATAGGATATGACGAAAGAAGAGGAATTGCTGCCTCCGGCCATAGGATGCCTAGTCCGATGGACCAATTGCGGGAAGTAGTAGATGCCGTAAAAATCCCCGTACAGGCCGTAGGTGGACTTTCGTTGGATCAAGCTATATCCTGTCCGGAATACGGGGCGCCTTTGGTGGTATTAGGAGCACCTTTGACCATTGATGCTGATGCTTTCAAAACAGCTGATGGCAATGTAGAAAACTCACTACGTATGATCTGTGAACGTGTACATCAATATGATGAAATTGCAATCAAATAATATCGCATCATGAAATCTGCAGCAGTAGTTAATTTTGCACCCGTCAGGGGATCCGTAGAAATAAGAGATATCGTCAAACCCGAACCAGGTCCTTTAGATGTTGTATTGGAGGTAGCCAATGTCGGAGTTTGTGGAAGCGATCTACACCAATGGACGGCTGATCATAGCTGGCCAGTCAATTACCCTGTAGTGCTGGGCCACGAGTTTGGCGGGATTATAGCCGAACTCGGTAAAGAGGTCACCCAATGGAAAGTGGGCGATCGTGTTGTCAGCGAAACCGCTGCGGTAATTGATCCGGATAATCCCTTGACCAGGAAAGGACTGTACAATCTTGATCCCACCCGGAAAGGTTTTGGTTATGGAGTAAATGGAGCGATGACACGGTTTGTGAAAGTACCGGCAAGGTGTCTGCACCGGGTACCGGACTCATTACCGTTTGAACAGGCTTGTCTGACCGAACCATGCTGTGTGGCTTATAATGCCGTTGTTGAAAATGTAAGACTCCGGCCAGGTGATCGTGTTGTCGTTCTGGGGCCGGGAACCATCGGCATACTGTGCTCCGCCATGGCCAGGTTGTGTGGAGCTGAAGTTGCTGTGGTTGGCCTAGAGCAAGACCAGACCAGGTTAAAAATAGCTGAGAGCTATGGTTGTGAGACTATTATTGGCGATGCGTCCGAATGGGCCAGGGAAAGGGACGGCCTGGGAGCCGATTGTATCATTGATGCCGCCGGAATTAGTGCCACCCTGAAAATCGCTCTGGACCTGGTCCGGCCTAAAGGGGCCATTAGTAAAGTGGGTTGGGGAAAACAACCGTTAAACTTCTCACTTGACACCATGGTACAGAAAAATGTGACTTTGCAGGGTAGCTTTAGCCACAACTGGACTATGTGGGAAAGAGTCATAGCGCTCATGACCAGTGGTCAGCTTGATGTGAAACCCATCATCGGTGGGATCTGGGGTATTGAACAATGGAAGGAAGCATTTGAAAAAATGCATCATGGTGAAGTTGTCAAAAGCATATTGCAGCCCAACTAACAAAAACCAAAATTTCCGATATGCCCAAACTTGCTGTGTTTCCGAAAGCCTATATGAAGGCCCTCTGCAAGGATGGATCCATGAAACTATCCGAATGGATAGAACTGGCTGCATCACTGAATGTCGACGGACTTGAATGGTATGCCGGATTTATTGAAATGCAGGATAAGAAAAATTGGACCCGGCTTAGGAAACAAGTCGAAGATCATGGAATGGTCATCCCTATGATGTGCTGCAGCCCGGACTTCACTCATCCCGATGAGGAATTCAGAAACCGGGAAGTTTCCAAACAAAAGGAATGGATCGATATGACCTCTGTCCTGGGAGGATCTTATTGCAGAGTACTTTCCGGTCAGGCGAGACCCGTTCTCTCAGAAGAAGAAGGAATCAAACTGGCTGCCGAGTGTATTGAGATGTGCCTGCCTTATGCTGCAGACAGAGGAATTACCTTGATCCTCGAAAACCACTATAAGGATGATTTCTGGTCCTATCCTGAGTTTGCCCAAAAAATGGACATCTTTTGCCGTCTTGTGGAAGCTATAGATCACCCAAATTTCGGGGTGAACTATGACCCCAGTAACACTTACCTGGCAGGAGAAGATCCTATTGAACTTCTGGAAAAAGTCGCATCAAGGGTGGTCACCATGCATGCGAGTGACCGGTTCTTACTGGAAGGAACACTCGACGACCTTCGTAAAGAAGAATCAGGAGCAGAAGGTTATGCCCGCCGGTTGAGTCATGGTGAAATCGGTAAAGGCCTCAATGACTATGACCAGATTTTTAACATCCTGTCAAATGAAGGTTTCAATGGATGGATCAGCGTAGAAGATGGTGTCGATGGATTTGACCAACTACAGCGTAGTGTTGGATTCCTCAAAAACAAGATTGGCCAGTACTGGCCAAGGTAGGAGGAATTGTGGTGCTATGGTATTATGGTTTTATGGTGAAGCATCAACACTTACGAAGGAAAAATGATGCTAACTCAGGAAAAACAATCTCTGCGACCTTTGCGTGGTAAAACTTCCCATTGTTTAGCATGTTTTCATCTTCGCGACCTTTGCGTGAACCCACTCTTAGATCGCAGCCAATTCTTATGGTTATCTGGTGTTGTGTATTGAGTATTGGGTCTAGTAGTCATATGGTAAGTCGGCGGGAGTAGTATGACCAAACTAAGTTTCTCAGATGCCTGTAACGGCGAATTTGTTTTCGCCGTTTTTAAAGTCGCCTCGTAGTAGCTTCCGATGGTCAACTCATCGTTCAACAGCCCAACCCTGCAGCCCCTCTGTCTGAATCACAGATCCACACGGATTGGTGAATTTCACAGAAGTTGAAATGGTTTTATGGTGAAGCATCAAACACTTACGAAGGAAAAATGATGCTAACTCAGGAAAAACAATCTCTGCGACCTTTGCGTGGTAAAACTTCCCATTGTTTAGCATGTTTTCATCTTCGCGATCTTTGCGTGAACCCACTCTTAGATCGCAGCCAATTCTTATGGTTATCTTGTGTTAGGTGCTGGGTATTGCGTCTAGCTAACAAGCTAAAAGGCTAACAAGCTAAAAGGCTAACAAGCTAACAAGCCAACAAGCCAACAAGCTAAAAGGCCAAACTACGGCAACGGCCGCACCATAACATTCTTATAAAATACCTTACTGTCAGGATCATGTGCCTGGAAAGCAAAGGTACCACTGGAAATGATCCTTCCTTCAGAACCTTCTCCCCTTTCGGGGTTTTCCGGCTCTGTGTAATCAACAACCACTTCGTCATTGATTTTGACGATGACCCGTTTACCCTCAACTTTGACATACTCTGTAAACCATACATTGTCATCAACATAAACCTCACGAACATCATCGATTGAATAGAGGCTCCCCGTTCGTCGCCAGTCAGATTGTGAATTATTGACCTGTACTTCATAACCTTTGGATGGCCAGCCTTCTTCCTGGTATTCAGTATGGAAATAGATCCCGGAGTTAGATCCCGGAGTAGTCATCACACTGACCTTGAACTCAAAGTTGGTGAAATCATGATTCTCCACTGGTCCATCATAAAAAACATGAGCTCTGGGGCCGTTAACCACAATCATACCATCTTCCACCTTCACAGATTCCTGGTTTTCGTTTACTTTCCAGTCAGTTAAAGTCCCGTCAAATAACGAAATCCAATCTCCTGCCTGAGCAACTTGTGGGGGTTCCTTGGTTGTGTCCTGACTTTCTGTTGGTTGACTCTCACTGCCACACCCAAGTGCAAACAGGAAGGCGATCAATAGCAGGCTTACTCTCATCTTTAATACTAGTTTATGGTTAAGGAAGTCAATATACAAAACTCCAAAAGCCTTACTCCCTGGTTAAAGGTTCAAATCCGATCATCTCAACACTTTGCTCTTCAGTTAATCTGTATAGTGATTTATCGGGACTGCCAAATTGCATATCTGGCAAGAGTTCTAACAATGCTTGACGATGAATCTCAATTTCATCTACCCATTCACTTTTATAGGCAAGGTTTTGCCATTCGTTGGGATCGGTGTCGTGATCATAGAATTCCTCCAACCCCAGGTCAGGGTAATAAATATACCGGTAGCGTTTGCTTCTAACCGCATGTCCTTCAATCGGTTCTTCTGTCCATCCAAATCGATACGAAGTCACGACCGGACCGGTAGGCGTGGTGGGATCCTGAATCTGCGGCAACAGACTGTGTCCATCCAGGTGATCGGGAAGAGAGAAGCCGGCCAGTTCACCGAGAGTGGGATAAAGATCCATCAGGCTCACGGGTTCATCGCAACGGACACCCGCCCGGGTGACACCGGGAGCATGGATAATCAACGGGACACGGGTGGAGCGCTCCCAGAGTGTAAACTTCTCAATATTGTCTTTTTCGCCCATGTGCATTCCATGGTCAGCCCACAGGGCCACTATGGTATTGGAAGCATATGATGAATTCTCGAGAGCATCAAGGAGCTTTCCCACCATAGCATCAGCAAATGTGATGGCAGCTGCATAGGACTGGACCACCTTCTTCCACTGGTCATTATCAAGTACCCACTGCTGAATCCACCTTCTTCCATGATCCATAGCATCCTCAAGATCACGCTCCCTGTATGGAGGTAGTTTAATATCCTCCAGGGGATACATATCAAAATACTTTTGTGGAACTTCCCAGGGATCATGTGGTTTCCAGATGCCCACTGCCAGAAAAAATGGCTTTTCGTGATGTAAGGTCAATTGATAGGAAGCCCAGTCCATGACATGATAGTCTGCCATTTTCTCATCATCAGCATCAATCGGCCCCCAGGTCCACCACTGACCACCCGGCCGGTTCTCATTATCCACATCAGGGGGAAAAATGACATCCTCCGGTGGTCTCATTTGGTAAGGGTGAGAAATGTAAGGGCTTGGATAATAGAAATCCCAGTTTTCAGGCTCTACCTGACTTGTAGGAGCCCAGGGAGGAGCCTGACTGTGATAAATCTTACCTGCACCCAGGGTTTTGTACCCGTTAGCACGAAAGAACTGCTCGATAGTTGGCACTTCGGCAAGAGCCGGAAATTCTCTCCATTTTGGTCCATCTCCCCAATGTACATTTTCAACACCTGAACGTGCATGATGTACTCCGGTTAAGATAGCCGCACGTGCAGGAGCACATGCCGGAGAAGGCGTATGTGCATTGGTGAAAGCCATAGAGCGTGCTGCAAGTCTGTCGATATTGGGCGTAGCAATTTCCATATCGGGATGTCCACCCAAAAATCCCGCCCAGTCATTCAGGTCATCCACTGCCAGAAAAAGGATGTTGGGCTTTTCAGCATTGGACTGTGCCTCAATAATTCCAGTGCTTACCAATGTCAATCCGAGGAAAAGACAAATTTTAACTGATCTCAATATCATTGTATTAAAGATTTTACCATCTCACGGGTTTAAACGACCAATCGGGATTCACTTTTTGCATCTCAATCTCATCATTTCTCTCGGTGAGTCCACATTCCAAATAATTATTATGCAAGGACTGCAGAGCCGCATGGTCCAGTTCAACTCCGAGACCCGGACCCTCCGGCACCGCAACCGCACCATTTTCAAAAGCCAGGCGGCCTCCTTTGATAATTTCCTCAGATTGCCAGGGATAATGAGTATCCAGGGCATAAGAAAAGTTGGGAATAGCCGCACCCAGGTGCACCATGGCAGCAAGTGAAATTCCGAGATGACTGTTGGAATGCATCGAAAGGGCCCGATCAAAAGTCATACACAACCGAGACAACTCCATGGACGCCTTCAACCCACCCCAGAAATGATGGTCACTCAAAATGATGTCCTCTGAATGAAGGCGAACACTCTCCGGAAAATCATCAAAGGAGGTGGTGCACATGTTGGTGGCAAATGGAACTTTCATTTGCCTGCGCAGTTCAGCCATGTTTTTCTGTCCCCGTACCGGGTCTTCCCAGTATTCAAGTACGTCTTGCATTTTAGTTCCATATGACAGAGCACTACCCATAGTCCAGTTGGCATTCGGGTCATGTCTCAATGGCATACCTCCAAACTCCTCATGAAGGGCCAGCATTGCGTTGACTTCTTCATTCGGAGGAAAGGCACCACCCTTCAATTTAATCGACTGAAAACCAAATTCCCTGCACATCGCTTTTGCCTGATCAACCACTCCCTGGGGATCTATCGCAGCTTGCTGACGAGCGGCAGCCCATCCCTTAGCTGATGGATCCATGTCAAAACCCAGCCTACCTCCGGCACCTTCATATTTATAGAACAAATATGCTGCAAATGGTACTTCATCACGCATCTTTCCACCCAATAAATCCACGACCGGTCTATCCGTATATTTTCCAATGACATCCAGACAAGCTACCTCAAGGGCGCTAAAAATATGAACCACCTTACGTTGATCCCATGGAGCATCTCCCCTGGCATCGGGTTTATCTGCTCCAAAAGTGTTATGTATAAGTCGCTGAAGACCATTTAATTGAAAAGGATCCCATCCACGCAAGAGCGGTGCTATCTCCTCAAGTGCTTTATTTACCTCCTCATTACCCGGAATTTCACTTACTCCCGCAATGCCGGTATTGGTAATTATTTCGACTACTGTCCGCAACGCGTAAGATGCATGCAGCCCAGCTGCATTTAACAAAGGTGGATCTGTAATAGCAATTGGAGTAATTACTATTTTTTCAATGTATAATTCCATTGTTTTATGTGTACTAAATCTGATATAAAAGATGAACAGGAGTCCAGGTGAAACCCCGAACTCCTGTCATTGTCATCCGTTTGGTAAAATAACAAAAAGGATCAGCTCCAGAGTCGATCCCAGGCTCTCATTTCGTCCCATTCCGGTGTCGGTGCAAATAACTCCTCACCCTCGACAAGATATTTCTTGACCATTTCTTCGTTTAGCTCTACTCCGATACCTGGTTTTTCAGGAACTTTGACATATCCGTCCTCCACAATCGGTCCATCAAAACCGGTAACCAGTTTTTCCCAGTCGGCTTTGTCAACAGCATGATGCTCCAACCACATGAAGTTTTCAGTTGCCGCTGCGCTATGGACACAACCCAGGAATGAAACGGGACCGGCCGCATGATGATGCATAAAACCGATACCATGTTTAGTGGCATAATCCCCGATTCGCTTGGTCTCCAGTATTCCTCCGGCAGTATTGGGGTCGGGATGCACGATATCGACCGCCCTGGTATCAATCAATTCTTCAAAGCCTCCTTCCAGTTTAAAGATGTCCTCACCTGTCTGAATAGGTGTTGTACTGTGTTGGGTGAGCTCTCGCAGCTGATCCGTATAGTGCCATGGGATGATATCTTCGATATAAGCCAGATTGTACGGTTCCACGGCATTGGCTATCTTGATCGCTTCATTTACCCCAAAGTGCCCCCAATGGTCGGTCCCCATAGGTATTTCATAGCCAATTTGATCTCGCATCACCTGCAAAAATTCCTTCAACTTATCGAGACCTTTATCCGTAATCTGCACCCGCGTAAATGGGTGTTCGGTCAGGTTATATTTTTTGTACTCGTATTTATAAGGATCATGCGAATTATTCGGTCCGTTAATCACAGCTCCTGGGATGTCACGCAGCAAATTGATGCCAATGTCCATTTTCAGGGCAGTGTATCCCTTATCAATCCTCTCCTGCATCCGATTGGCATACTCCTGCGGATCACTTGAAATTGTGGTGTCGCAATAAACCCTTACCCTGTCCCGGTATTTACCCCCAAGTAACTGATAAACAGGAATATTGTAGGCTTTTCCGGCGAGGTCCCACAGGGCCATTTCAACCCCGGATACACCGCCACCCTGCCGGCCATGATATCCAAACTGACTTATGATTTTGAAAAGACGCTCTACATTACAAGGATTCTCACCTAGTAACCTGCTTTTGAGAAAGAGTGCATATTCTTTGGCAGCGCCATCTCGTACGTCACCATGCCCAACAATACCCTGATTGGTATATATTCTCACAATTGGTGTACGAAATACGACATCACCACCAATTTCAGCAATACGCATATCGGTAATCTTCAGGTCACTGGGTGCAGAATTTCGACTCACTTTTTGTGTGACGTATTCGATCTGCTCCTGCACATTGTTGGTAGGTAAGGCAGCCAGACTCAAACCAGCCAGGGATGCATTTTGCAGGAAGGACCTCCTCCCGTTTTGATTCTCAATTTTCGGTTTGTTTTCGATACGCTCCTTTCCGGGAGTATAGCTCAACAACTTCTCCAGTTTCTTGTTCTTAAATTTCATGGCAATTTTTGATTTTAGATAAATATTGGAAGTGCCTTCTGTTCGATCCAATCACATAAATATCAGACCCTTATGAAAGGAAAATTCTGTAAAAATGGCACGAACAATTAAAATAAAAAGGTTACCCGAATTAACCATACTTTTTAGCTCTTTTTGACAATTTTCCTCCCGTTTTAAAGAAAAAATAATCAGTGATGGAAATTGTCCTCAATTCATCATTTGAGACAATGATGAGAATCATTGCAACAATATGTTGAATACCGAGCCGGGAGATCACTATTTTTGTGTTTTCTCTCACATACAAGCTTTCATTTAGGTGAAAAAATCCGAGGCTAGAAAAATCATTGTAAGGGACGGAAACAGACTATCTCTTCTCATGCTGAGCATCCTTTTGGTTATGTTCCTTTTGTCATGTGAAAAAGACCAGACACAGCAAGTTGAAGGTGATGCCGTTTTTCAGCTTTCGACTATAACCGCTTTACTTGAAGGTGAGTATGATGGTCTGGAGTCTTTTGAAAACCTTCAGGCAAAAGGTGACTTTGGTTTGGGCACATTCGAAGCCGTTGATGGTGAGTTGATCATGCTTGATGGTGTAATTTATCAAGTCCGGGAAGACGGTATTGCTACCATTGCCATACCCGGTGACAAATCACCCTTTGTTACCCTCAAACACTTTGAAGCTGACGAAAAAATTGATTTAAATCCCGGTCTGACTATTGCCGAGATCGGAGATTATATTGATACCTCACTGGAAACCGAAGATCATATTTATGCCGTTAGCATCAGCGGTGTATTTGATTCACTGACGCTCAGATCTGTTCCCCGTCAGTCGGAACCATACCCTCCACTGGCAGAAGTGGTTGCCCAACAAATCATTTTTAATCATCAGAACATCGAAGGAACGCTCGTAGGTTTTCGCTATCCATCCTATGCAGATGATATCAATGTAGCTGGGTATCACTTTCATTTTATTTCTACAGATCGTACTATTGGTGGACACGTCCTGGACGGCATACTGAAAGAAGGAACGGCACAGATTGATCAGGCTTCTGATCTGATCCTTAAGCTGAAGTAATCCACTTTGCCTTGGGTGGATTGTAGCCCCTAGCCTCGGTCATGAATGACTTTCGGAATACTCCCGGTGTACTTCCCAAACTTTGACCTGAGTAGCTTCGTTTCTGGAATTGCGCATCTCCCTAACTTCTCGTCGATAAGACCGGGTAAATGACTGAATCCTAACCGGTAGAAAGCGCAATCCAAATCCCGCTGCCATAAACAACAAACCGAAAAGGATACAGGGGATACTTTGGGTAAAGTAGGCACCTGTTGTGCATACCCCGAGTATCAACATAGATGAAAATGGCAGCGAACAGGCAAGTACATTCAGGCCTGTTTGCAAATCAAATGTTCTGGATTTATCTCCCTCTGCCTTTGATTCCATTTCGTCAACAGCGGACATATGTGCCAAAGGCCAAAAGCTACAGGAGCTTTGAGGAAAGATGACTACCAGCAAGGCCATGTTGGTAGCCATACCAGATCCGAAGAAGTACAGGATCAAAGCACTTAGCAAGAAAGCAACTCCGGACCTGACAAACAACATACTAAAAATGGATTGAGCTTCGGATCGTTGGATGTTGAATGCTGCACCAATAAATATCAAAACCATCCCTGTAGTCAGGGCATGAGCTCTGGAAATAAACTTCTGCACAAACAAAGGTAAATTCTCCATATGATAGCCCATACCCAGGAGAATCAGAGCGATAATGATAACTGCGTTGACAGGCTCCTTAACCAGAGAAAGACCCAAAGATCCGATTCTTTGGGTCAGGTTAATGGGCGTTGAAGTTGCAACTGCTCTACGATTGTAATACCATCGCATGGCTACCAGGTACAAGACAATGAGCACAAAGACTTTGTTGCCCACATCCACCAGGGCCGCATTTGCCAGTGATTCATCTCCCAGATATTCTATGATAAATGGGAAACACGACAGCCCCGGAGCAAATGAGGGCAACAAAAGTCGGTAAGTTCGTTTTCTGGATCCAGCCTCAGCCCTGGCCAGGAGAGGGACTATAAAGTATAAACTGAAGAGATAGAGCAAAATATTGGCAGTAAATCCCCAAACCGGCAGAAATACCAGTGAGTTACTCAGTTGAATCTTGAGCAATGCCACAAAGATAGTCGCCGGCAGTGCAACTGCCAAAATTAGGGTCTTTATGCCCTTTAACTCCTTCTTGTCCCTGATCTTAAGTTTCAGCAACAGGCCGATAACAAGGAGAGACAGGAATGCCAGGGTTTGATGTATGGCTGGATCCATAAACTTAAACAAGCACTGTTTTCAAAGTTTCAATAAATAATTTCATTTCATCCATGGTGCCCATGCTTACCCGGCTCCAGGGAGCATCATCTATCTCAAAAAGCCTTACCCCTACACCATGTGAAAACATATTCTTCAAGTAATCTTCACCATCCATGGCCAGTGGAAACATCATGAAACTCGTATACGAAGGAATAAAACTTATCCCCATACTGGTAAGGCTGGCCTCGACAAATTCGCGGCATTCTGTGTTCTTCAACCGGCTCATTTCCTGAAACTCCGTATCTCCCAGGCTGGCAATAGCCGCTTCGATAGAAGCCACATTCATACCCATATTGGGCCGGGAAAGATCCTTGATTTTTTCAATCGTAGAAGGTAGGGCCACAATATATCCGACTCTCAGTCCGGCCATACCATGTATTTTGGAAAAGGTCCTGGAAATAATCACATCCTTACCATCCTGCACCAGGTCCACCATGGATTGGCTTCTGCCATCTTCGAGAAATTCGATATAAGCCTCGTCCACAAATACCGGCACCTCATCGGCCACATCCTTACAGAATGACCTCAATTTGTCATTGGGTGTGAGAGTCCCGGTTGGATTATTAGGATTGACAATGTACACCAGTTTTGTGTCATCATCAATCTCCTTCTTCATACTGTCCAGGTCATGTGCATAATCGGTAGTCAATGGAACTGCTTTCATAGTCGCATCAAAATACATGGCCGTCTTCACCAACGACATATAGGAAGGATCACCCATGACGATGTTTCCTCCATCCTGAAACATGACGATGGCCGTTTTCTCCAGGAGATCTGAAGAACCCGGTCCCAACAAAATGTAGTCCTCAGGTACACCTTCTAGTTCTGCCAATACTTTGATCAATTGTGCAGACTGACTATGTCCATATCGATTTCCAATTTTCACATTGTTCATCATAGCCAGCTGTGCTTTTGCACTAGGTCCGTATGGGTTTTCGTTCGCCAGCAGTCTTGCCTTCAACTTACTACGGTCAGGTCTGGGAGCAAGTGATTTTTCCCAGATTCGAACTTTGTCGATACCCACCTTACGATCCCGGGTCAATTTGGGACTTCGGGCACCGGCAGCAGTGCCCAGCATCACTGTACTGGCTGCCGCGGTAAAACCGGTCCTTAGAAGCTTTCTTCTATTCATTATTTTTTCCATCTCAGTATTTTATTTGATTAATGATTAATTCGCTTTGATTTTTCTCTCAAAAGTTGAAAAACACCCTAAAAGGGGTTTCCTTATGACTTCCTACCCACTCCAATCTGGACACTCCATTTAGGTCATCCATATTGTATTCGAAAGTGGCCACACCTTCAGAGTCAGTCGTGAGCTCCGCAATTTCTGTATCCTGGTTTACAAACACCTGAAGAACCAGATTACTAAGTGCTATGGAGTCAATGCCAATATCCTTATCCAGGATCCCTGATTTATCTAATTCATAAAAGGTAGCTTCCACCACCATCATTTCTCCGGAAGGATCATCTACCTGGTCGAATGTTGCCAGTACAGGTGACTCAATCACGTCAAATGCATGCTCATCTTCATAACAGCCAGCCAGCAGTATCACTCCCAATACAGCAATTATTAATTGTTTCATTTTATTCAATTTTCTTTTTAAATCAATCCATTAATTAGCCCACCAAACGGAAGTCAATTTGTCGTCAGGTCCACCATTCATACTGGTTCCGGCCTCAACATTGGCTCGGTTAAGAGAATATTCAGACTCCGGATATTTCAACCGGGTTGGCACTTTTCCATCATTGGCAAAAATTGCCTCGGGGCTTGGATCCGAAAGGATGGGATACCCTGTGCGACGATATTCGGTCCAGGCTTCAATTCCCTGACCAAACAGTGCCTTCCATTTCTCGGTGATAATAGTCTCCAAATCGGGAGTCAGATCGTCAAGATATCCTTCAGGCATTTCCAGGTCATACTGATCAAAGGATGCCTGAACGGCCATATCCAGATATTCCTTGGCAGACAAGCCACCCGTATAAGTACCAGTCATGGCAGCCTCGGCCAGAACAAATAACAACTCAGAATAAGTCATCAGATTGGCAGGACCTGTTTCCTGGAGAAAGGCATGCCCAGGTCTCGAAGCTGTATTAATATATACACTGGCCAATGCCTCCGGCAATCCGTTTTCAGCACCTACGTACAGACCAGCCATATCACCTGCCAGAGCAGGCTCTGCATAAACAGTGATACGTGGATCAGTAGGATTACCCTGACCGTCGGTCATGTGATTAATAAGCGTCCGGCTGATAGACCAGTCCTCCCTGGCATCATTGACCATCACCTCATGCCAGGCGTTATTGTTGTTTTCGCCTAGTCGGGCTTCATGATGTAAGACCGCATAATCATCATTACTTTCAAAAACGGGAAATGAAGTTGGATTTGACATTATTTCGCTAAATACCTGCGAGGATGTACCCGGACTCATGGCTGCCTGACGGTTAGCCAGTTTTAATCTCACCGAACTGGCAAACTTCTTCCATCTGCTTATATCACCATTAAAGAGAATGTCGCCCTTAATTGCCGGACCAGCCTCATCCAACATTTCAGTGGCCAGTCGTAAGTTTTCCAGAACACCTGTATAGACTTCTTCCTGAGACGAATAATAAGGAGCCAGGTTACCTGCCGCACCCTGCAAACTTTCACTATAGGGAATGGCTCCCCAAATATCAGTCACCATGGCATACAAAAACTCGCGCGAGATCAGACCGATAGCAGCCATATTCTCATTGTAATATTCACTCTCAGGGTCTGAGGACAAATCGATCACTTTTTGAAAATTGATCAATCCGTCAACATAGAAACCTTCCCAGTTATTATTTCGCATCGAGGCATCCGGATCATATGTATCCCCCTCATTCGTATACTGATTACGAGCCAGGTATTGAACCCAAAGCATTCCTCCGTCAAGATTAATTCGCTGCAATCGGGTACGATGACCATGCAACCGATCAACCGTTCGGCGCATCGCAAATGGAAAAATCACATCAGGTGGTACCAGAGTTGGCTCATTAGGGTTGGTATTTAGCTCTGCAAAATCGTCAGTACATGCTGGCAAAAACAATATCAGCGCCAATAGTACAATTGGTATTTTTAATATATGTTTCATAATTATCTCGTTTGGATTTTAGAAGGAAATATTTAAGCTCGCGCCCAGGCTTCTTGTCGAAGGGAGGGTTGCGTAATAAAGTGCTCCCTGGAGATTCCCTCCGAAGTAGTTCATCTCAGGATCAATCTGAGAATGGGTATTATACAACATGGCCACATTTCGTCCGATCAGTGACAATGTCAGTCCCCTGATAAATCCAATACCACTGAGCGTTTCCTGGCTAAACGAATAGCTCAATCGCAATTCTCTCAGTTTAATATAACTGGCTGGATAGATAGCACCTTCATTCACTGAACGAACACTGAGCTGACGGACTACACTTTTAGTGGGAGCAACAACATCATTTGGTACGTATTCAGGACTTTCCTCTGTGCCAACATTCTTCACACCGAGTCCAATAACTCCCTCTTCACGTCCCAGGGCCGTGATGGGATAAATGCCTGTCTGCATACCGGTAGAGGAACTCTCATCAGCAATATCACCACCAATTTTCGCGTCAATTAATGCTGATAAAGTAAAACCTTTGTATCGCAATGTATTTTGAAGGCCACCTAACCAGTCAGGCGTAATGTTTCCAATAATCTGCAGGTCTGCTTCTTTCACAGCTACTCCATCTTCAAAAACAATTTGTCCGGCATACTCACCATCAGGAACTCGTTTATATGCACTTCCAAATAATGTCCCATAAGGTTGACCTACCCTGGCTTCAAGACTCAACCCCCTCCGTGAAGTCAGTACGATAGTTTCGAGATCATTTCCACTGGCATCCGTAAATAGCTCTACAACTTCATTGTTGTTCCTGGCGTAATTAAGTGTCATGTCCCAGGAAAAATCATTAGTCTGTAATACCGTTGCATTCAATACAACTTCAAATCCTTTGTTTACAATCTCACCGGCATTGATCAATTTACTATCATATCCTGTGGCTCGCGAAACGGCAATATTCATGATCTGATTGGTGGTTGATTGTTGATACAAGGTAAAATCAAGACCCAACCGGTTATTAAAAAACCTTAGATCCACCCCTGCTTCAATTCCGGTAGTTAACTCTGGTTTAAGATCCTGGTTTGCCAGTTGTGTATTTTCTCTAAACACTGGTGTCGAAGCATTCCAGGCTGATTGCGGTGTAAATACCTGTGCCAGACGGTAAGGATCCGTGTC
>JAUILF010000028.1 GCA_030433135.1 Bacteroidia bacterium
CCGGGTCTGCGGAATGTCTCGAGATCAGAGACCGGAAAATATCCACAATCGGCCAGAATAGCATATAATACCGGGGTGCAATGACCTTTCGATAAAATAAATCGATCCCGCTCAGACCAATTCGGGTTTTCGGGATCATGTTTCATTAGCTGATAGTAGAGGGCGACCAACAAATCAGTAGCGCCCAGGCTTCCTCCCACATGCCCTGACTTTGCCCTATGCACCATGGTTACAATCTGCTTCCTGATGTATCTTGCCTTTGCCTGCAAGCTGTCTATATGGTCTGTTTCCTGTGCTTTCATTTCACTCTTGTCTACTTAATGTATGGGCTTTATGTCTACACTGTGTATGGTGACATCTGAATTATGTGGAACCAGACAAAGGGCTCCCGATGGATAATCATCTGCTTCGTATCCGGTCAAATCCCAGGCTGCAGGCTCTGGTTGATCGGCCATCCATTGCTTAAATTGATACATAGATTTTCCATCCTTCCTTGTCTCTACCCGTGCACGAATCTGGATCTGCTGACCCACATCTATAGCCTTCAAGTCGTTCATATAGACTGCTGGCTTGTCCTTTACACCACCATCAAAAAGAATGCGCCAACGGCAACTATCCCCCTCATCCCGCAGTAAGAATTCCCCTTGAGCACCCAAAGGATGCCAGCGTCTGCTTGGTTGCCTTCCATCCTCATGATGCCCTCTCCATCTAAGTGCCACACCAAAATGAGTTACATTATAAGTAGGGGGTCCAGGCTCCGAATCGGTCCAGTCATGGACCGTCAGATTGATCAGCGCTTCATAATTGGTCCAGGTTGTATCTCCCATCATGAGTACCCGGTCATAATACGGCTCAGAAGTGCGAACACCTCCATTTGTCAGGTTCCATTTTCCATCTGATATCTGAACGACTTGCTGTAAATCTGCTATTGACCTGAAATCTACAGCATATGGTAAAGGCCACTTGCTGAATGGTGAGATGCGAAGTGTGATTGTGGTATCAATATGGTTTCCCTTCCCATCAAGAGTTCCAATCTGCAAATGATTTTCACCTACAACCACCTCTCCCCAGCCAATTTGCACATTGAAATCGCCTTCCTTTGCCAATCGATGCAGATCCGAACCCAAACTCAGCGGTTGTGCCGGACCATTATTTAGAGAATAGAATGCTTCATTCGTCCCTCCCCGAATATTACCCAGGATATTAATCCATCGCTGGGCACGACCCGGATCACCGAAGGACTGGCTACTCCCATACCAGATATCTATTTTCACTGGCTCCCCGGTATCCTCTGAATACTCTGAGATGGTCATAGTGCATAACATGGTCAGGCAGGACGCCATGATGAGTGACATCCTTCGTGGCAGTATCATACACCCAAATTAACCAGTTGAAATCATATAAATAAGCACTCCATTTACCAATAGTTGTACTATATTGAATCACAATCAAGAAGTTTAGGCCATTTGCCTTCCGTAAAGTATCAGACTTGCCATTATGGGATTAATTCTTGAAAAAGTGCCTGTGAGTTCAATACGCTCTTTCTCATTGAAAGAAGAGATCCTCCCGTATATCAAGATAGGTTGGCATTTTCATCCGGAGTACGAATTAACCTTCTTTACTGAAAGTACTGGTAAGAGATGTATTGGTGACCATACTGACAATTTAAAGCCGGGAGATCTTTTGCTGATCGGACCAAATCTACCACATTTCATGCGCAATGATCCCATTTACTACGAGGGTCATCCGGACCTGCGCATCAGGGCTATTGTGGTGCACTTTCATCCTGACTTTTTGGGGAAAACATTCTTTGATCGCATTGAATTGAATGAGTTGAGACAATTGTTGCATCGATCCAGGCAAGGGATCGCATTTGGTCCAGAAGTAGCAGATAAAGTGGGGCCAAAAATGGAAAACCTGTTAAAACTAGATGGATTCCCACAGCTCCGGCTACTTCTTGACATTTTATATGATCTGACCCAGGGTTCCGGACAGTTATTGGCCTCCGTGAACTTCCGCAACACTTTCAGAGAGCACGATGGAAATCGCATTGATCGCGTGTATCACTATCTTCTGGGTCATTTTCAAGGGGATGTCCAGTTATCAGAAGTGGCAGGGCTGGTCAGTATGAATACTTCAGCTTTTTGCAAATTTATTAAGATGCGCACAGGTCGGACATTTACTCAAGTTCTTAATGAAATCAGAATTGGTCATGCCTGCAAATTACTCATGAAGCCAGGGTTTTCAGCCACAGAAGCATGTTATCAAAGTGGTTTTAACAACCAGTCTTATTTCAATAGAAAATTCAAAGAACTCACTGATATGACACCCCGGCAATATCAGAGAAATTTTAAGTCCTGAAAGAAACCTTTTCCCATCGAGTCAATTGATACTGAAAATTGACAACAATATGTTTACCGAAACATTCACTTCCCAGTACGGTCTTCGTGGACATAAGTCCATGTAATGGCAACAATAGTCCAAGTCACTCCGGCGAACAAGTAAGACCTTTTACATGATCATTAGGTGCTTCTTAACTCGGCCCAGATCTCTGGTTTCAGAAAACTCATTGTATAACCTAATAAACACCACTCATGAAAAAGAATTATTTCCTTGCCCTGATTTTCATTTCTGTTTTGATCAACAGTGGTTGTCACAAAGATGATCAACTCCAACTATCGGACAATACGACTGCGCAAGCAGTGACTGTGGCGGACCTGAACAACGAGGAAGATGTTTTTGCTTTCCTGGCAGCGAATGAACCGGACATATTCACCCAAAGTGAAATAAAACGAGTGAAAGAAATGCTCACAGCCGGGGATTTGAATATCACTCCAAGAGCTAAAGGTAAGACCGTCAATCTACCGGCGGGATCGGTCGATGCTCTACAGGCAGCGGTAGAGGAAGCCGGAAGTGGTGGAACGGTCATTGTCGAGGCCGGAGAACACATTGAAAACAGTCGTGTAAACATATTATTCGGGATCAACATCATCGGTGAAAAAGGAGCTGTAATAAAACTGGGTATTGAAGAAACCCCCGACTTCACCATTGTTATCGATGGTGGTATTCTGCTTTCCGGCGCTGATAAATCTATGATCAAGAACATAGATTTCCAACCGGTTGGAAACAATGCAAGAATTGGTATCATGGTCTACCAATCCAATATGGTTACCATCCAAAACAACTCATTTACCGACATCCAATTTGCGGTAAACATAGATCGAAGTAATCATACCAATGTCCGCAATAACACCATTACCATTGGTATACCCCTTATCGGTCCTCTTGGAATCACAGTAATTAACGGACACTCCACTTCGATTGTAGGAAACCACATCAGTGGTGCCCAATTTGGCATTTGGTGTTGCGATAAAAGTGGTGTGAGTTGGGGCAATACTACCAACAACTGCCTTTATGGTCAAATACTGTGTAAAGTACCGGCCGAAAGTCTTAGTCTCGATGGCGAATTAATCGGTGCTGATCGACCAGGTAGTAACTGGTTGCTTGCCATGAATGAAGCATCGGATAATATTTATGCCGGAATTGTTGCAATTGATGGTGCAGCTAAAAATGTCCTACTCGCCAATACAGGGTCAAACAATGGCGCATATGACGTTGACCTGGTGGGTGATTCTTATCGCTTCGGCTTTCTAACCCCCACCAGCGAAAAAAACCGTGTTTACAGTTATTCGGACCAGGTGATCAAGGATTGCGGAGAAAAGAACAGAGTCCAGGGTGGAATCCAGGTAGACACGGAAACAGATCCCTGCAACTAAGCGTATTACCAAAAAAGAGAGCAACCCTTCAGCATACTTTTAGAGACCGGCTAGTCCGGTCTCTTTTTTTGGTCTTATACGATCATCAGAATACGTATCTTAGAGTATGGCAAATGATAAGGAGTCTGCACTACCAGATAGTGGTATGTCCAGGTTTGCCGACCTCCTGGACACCCGGTTCAGGATTCCGGGTACGAAGATCACTTTCGGTCTGGATTTTATACTGGGTCTGATACCTGGTGCAGGGGATATGGTGGGTTTCGCCCTTTCCTCTGCTTTACTACTCATGATGGTGACCAGGGGGGCCAGTGGTCGTGCTCTTGCCATTATGATCCTGAACATATTGTTGGATACAACACTCGGATCAATTCCGTTGTTCGGTAATGTTTTTGATCTGTTTTTTAAGGCAAACAAACGCAACCTGGATCTCTTTCAGGATCACTTTGAAGAAGGAAAACATCAAGGGAGTGCATGGCCAGTCATCCTGGGGGTAATGGCTACGCTCCTTATTCTATTGGTTTTTATTGGATGGCTGATTTTCGTCTTTCTCAGGTTCTTGTTTTCAGCATTGTTTTGATCTACCCCATGCTCTTCTTTACTGAAGCTTTCATTTTTGCCAGACCGGTTTTGGCTACCTCCAGTGGATCCTGAGCCCAGTATTCTTTATTGAATAATTCCAAAGACAAGGTGGTGGTTTTACCCTCATAAGCCAGATCATTGAGGATATCTGAAATAGGGGCCACTCCATCCCCGGGATAAACCCGGTGACTATCATTCATTTCCTCGCGACTCGGACTGGCAGGATAATCATTCATATGGAAGACCTCTATCGTATCGGGACTAACTAATTTTAAGGCATCGGAATTGCTTCCCCCTTTGTAGAGATGATAAACATCCGGTAGCAGTCTTGCATCCGGATGCCCGCATTCCGCCAGAACATACATCACCTGGCTTATCTTATGGAGATTGGCAGAAAAGCCCCAAACCTCCAACTGGGGCATCACTCCGGTTGATTTTCCTAACTCAACTATGGCACAATAGCGTTCGGCGGCAGCATCAAGATCCAAACCGGGTTCATTTGTCGCCCCGGCAGGAGGGGCAGCAATGCGCGTACAACCAACCTGGGCCAGCATATCCATTTCCATCTTCAACTGCTCCATGGCTCTCATACGAGTTTCCTTATCATCCACGATCCATTGTGCAAAACCAATGGCATCATCAATGGTTAAGCCCAGGTCCTTAATTTTCTTATTTAGGTCCGCGAGTGATCCTCCCTCTTCCAGATACTTCTGCAGGCCAGGAACCCATATCTCCATCCCATCGTAACCCGCTTCAGCAGCAATCTCCAGTTCTCTGACAATACCTAGCTGGGCCTCCCGAATCGTACTGGCGTTCAGACAATATCGAAATGCAGGATCCTTTTTTATACTATTTGAATAACTCCGGGCATTGGATCCCGGCATCATAGATCCTGCAAGGCCCAAACCCAAACCAGTCAGTGTATCTCTTCTTGATATCTGTTTCATTCTTATACAATTATCTTGTAATGGATCGACCTTCTGCAGCGATCCTCATCTCCCACCCAAAATACATAATTTCTGATTTCGCATGAATCGACCAAAAAGATATTGATTATATTACTCTGGCTATGAAATGGACCCTTTTTCACCTATTGGCCTGGGTGAATCTTATCTCGATTTATCCCGCTATGGCTCAGTCTAACGAGTTTTACTTAGATACGGCAGTTATCGTTTATGATTTGAACCAATTGGAACTCAGAGAGCATCTGGATCTCATGAGTCCGTTTAGGCAGCCTGTTCTGCTGACTGATGACAAAAATGTGTTTATGCCTGGTCAGAAAGTCTGGTTAGAAACCTTCTATCAGAAATCTGAAAGCAACCGGTTGTTGAAAATGAATCAGGTCCAATTGCAATATCATGATCTCTATGCTATGACCGAAGGATCAGGTAAAACTATTTTCCGTATCTCTGATGGACAATGTGTATCCATAACCGTATGCCATACCAAAGAAGAAAACGAATCATTTACCTCAGAAACTATTACAGATTGTTTGTACTGACCTCTATGCAAAATTTCTCTCTCCGCCACCTATTGCTCTTCATAATCAGTATATATGTTTTTGCGGCCTGCCATGTTGAAGAGGTGGCACCCACCAGACCCAATATACTGTTTGCTATAGCAGATGACGCATCCTATCCACATATGGGTGCTTATGGGACTACATGGACTATCACACCGGCCTTTGATACGGTCGCCTCTCGTGGAATTCTTTTTAATCGCGCATATACCACCAATGCCAAATGTGCTCCTTCGAGAGCAACAATTCTAACCGGCAGAAATTCCTGGCAACTGGAAGCGGCTTGCAATCACATGCCCTTTTTCCCCGAAAAATTTAAAACTTTCCCCGAAGCCTTGCCATCAGCCGGATATTTTGTGGGTTATACCGCCAAGGGATGGGCTCCGGGATCAGCTGAAAAAGATGGAAAGCCCCGGGATCTGATCGGCAAGGCATATAATGACCATAAGACTGACCCACCGGCCAGGTTTATGTCCAATAATGACTATGCTGCCAACTTTGCCGCTTTCCTGGATGCCAAACCAGAAGATCAGCCTTTCTTTTTCTGGTATGGTTCTACCGAACCACATCGTGCTTATGAATTTGGAACCGGTATCAGAAATGGTGGGAAAAAACTGAGTGACATCCCTTCCATACCTCCTTTTTGGGAGGATAATGATTCCGTACGCACAGATATGCTGGACTATGCTTTTGAGATAGAGTACTTTGATCAACACCTGGGTAAGATGCTTGACATTCTTTCGGAAAAAGGGCTATTAGACAATACCCTGGTTGTGGTAACAGCAGACAACGGAATGCCTTTTCCACGAGTCAAGGGCCAGGTTTATGAAATGAATCATCACCTTCCGCTGGCAATGATGTGGCCCGATGGCATACAAGCGCCGGGACGAACGGTTGATGATTTCGTATCCTTTTCTGATTTCGCACCTACCTTTCTGGAGTTGGCCGGGATACCGGAGGGTAATAGTGGTATGGAGACGATCTCTGGTCACTCGCTGATGCCCTATCTTGTTTCACCTCCGGGCAGTGCCCCGGATCCTGTCAGAGATCACATGATTATTGGTAAGGAGCGTCATGACGTGGGCCGACCCCATGATTGGGGTTATCCAGTAAGAGGGATCGTCAAGAACGGATACCTGTACACTGAAAACTTCAAACCTGATCGATGGCCTGCCGGCAATCCTGAGACAGGCTACCTCAACACAGATGGAAGTCCAACCAAATCCGTCATTTTGAATATGAGACGATCGGGTGTTGATACCAGCTTATGGCACCTCAACTTTGGTAAGCGACCTTCCCGTGAATTATATGAAATAGCTGACAATCCATACTGTATAGATAACCTGATTGACGATCCTTCAATGACTGCCCTGATTTCGTCCATGCGTCAGGAGATGTATGACCAATTGGAAAAAGAAGGAGACCCTCGTATTATGGGTAATGGTGACATTTTTGATGAATACCCGGCATCCAGTGCCTCTGCCAACTTTTATGAGCGTTGGCTCAATGGTGAGAAAATTCCCGCCGGCTGGGTAAACGAGAGTGATTTTGAACCCGTTGAACAAATCAAGAATTAAGATCAATCGAATGAGAATCCATACAAAAAGATCCTTTCTAACATTGTGTACTTTGTTCTGGTTGGCAACAATGCTCCCTCAACCTATAACAGCGCAAGACCAACGTCCGAATTATGTCTTTATCATAGCTGATGATATAGGGTGGAATGATTTCGGCTGTTACGGAAACTCAACCGTCAAGACACCTCAAATAGACAAGCTGGCTGGCCAGGGTCTGCTCTTTACTCGTGCATTTCTCACTGCCAGTTCTTGCAGTCCGAGTCGATGTAGTATCATTACCGGTCGCTATCCACACAATACCGGGGCGGCAGAACTGCACAGTCCACTTCCGGAAACACAAATTCCTTTTCCCCTTCTATTGAAAGAGTCTGGTTACTACACCGTGCAGTCTGGAAAGACTCACTTCGGTCAACCGGCTCTCCGTGCTTTTGACCAACCATATGGTATGGAAGATGCCGGAAATGGTGGAGAAGAAAGATGGGTGCAGTGCTTACAGGAAAGACCCCGAGACCAACCATTTTTTGCCTGGTTTGCAGCCATTGATGCACACCGTGATTGGGGAGCTGATGATTTTCATATCCAACACGATCCTTCCAGGATAGAAGTACCGCCATTCCTGGTTGATGATGAAAACACCAGAAATGATCTGGCATCTTACTACAACGAGATCACCAGGTTTGACTTCTATGTCGGAAAAGTCATGGAAGAACTGGAAAATCAAGGAATCGTAGATGAAACCATGGTGGTGATCATGTCTGACAATGGAATGCCTTTTCCAAGAGCAAAAACCAGGGTATACGACAGTGGCATGCAGTCCCCAATGGTCATCCACTGGCCTATGGGAATACCAACGCCAGGTTCAGTCTGCGAAAGTCTGGTCAGCGTTATCGATCTGGCTCCTACTTTCATAGAGTTAGCCGGAGTAGATTTGCCGGATTATTTTCAGGGAAAGAGCATGGCACCCCTACTTAAGAATCCTGATCAATCATTTCGACAGTATGTTTTTGCGGAACATAATTGGCATGACTATGAAGCTTACGAGCGAATGGTAAGGTCAGAAGAGTTTATGTACGTCTTTAATGCACGTCCAAATCTTCCCAATGGCGGACCAGCAGATTCCAAAAGAAGTCCGTCTCAGGCATCTCTAAACCAGGCCCGGAAAGAAGAAAACCTAACCCCGGCGCAAGCTGATATCTTTGTTACTCCCCGGCCCCGGGAGGAACTCTTTCAAGTTCAAGATGACCGCTGGCAATTGCTAAACCTGGCCAGTGTCCCTGAATTTCAAAATGTTCTGAAAGAATACCGGCAAGTGTTTGACCAATGGATGTCAATCACAAGAGATGATATACCGGCTAATATTACCGGGGACGGATTTGACCGGACTACCGGAGAACTTTTGCCCGGCATCAAGGCTTTCAATCAGGTACCCAGAGGAGAAATGCCCGGAAACAAATCAGGAGCTGAAGCCGCTGAAGGAACACCTGGATTTCCTTAACTTTGTATTACCAAAAATAGAGATTATGCGATTACCCCTGCTTGCCATACCGATTCTGATCATCTTGACACTTGGATGTCAATCCCAGTCCGAGAAAGGGGAATCTTCTGAACTTGATGCACTTCCCGTTCTGACCAGGGCTGGTGGTGAGGACAAAATGATGATGACAAATCTGGATGATTCACCAGAGCAATTTGCAAAAATTAGCCAGTCATTCTCCGATAACAACCCGGGATACGGTCTCAGTTACCTGAAGCAAACACTGGAAATTCCAACACAATCTAAACAACAGGTAGTTTTCGTACAGCAAGGGGGAGGAACTGCCACTCTTTCGACAGGTGAATCTTCCAAAATTTCTGTGGGTGACATCATTTTACTTTCTCAGGGAGTGTCATCCAGGACAGACAGTTTGATTGACTATGTGATATTTACCGTTCCTGAGCCCCCCCCTGATACCATCCCGGTATTTATACGACCTGATTGGGATGAAAACATTACAGACACACCCGGAGGTTGTGCTACAGAAACCAATGCCTATCGAAGGATACTCCTTACATGGCTGGGAAATGTGGGGCCCTACCTGTATAAATCCATCAATGCACATAGAGTACGCATTATGGATTCCTTTACTCATTACCACCCGGTGGAGGGTGGATTTGATGAATTTTACCTGGTACAGATGGCTTTACCTGATGCCAGGATTGTCACGAGCCATCATACCGAGGCCATTATCGATCCGGATTGGGAGTTTGATGAAAGTGAACTTGGTGACCTGGTTACAGTTACACCCTTAAATGTGGGAGATATCATATACCTACCACGAGGTGTTATCCACAGGGGAGTCGGTGGAGTTTTGGCACAGGTGATCACGATACCTGGGTTTGTGCCTGACGCAGAACTCGGTGTAGACCATCATTTAAAACGTATCAACGATACCTACAAGCTGGAGGGACATAACCAGATACCTTTTAACGAGGCTGCTTCCGAACAGGTTGTGATCAAGTAAGCTCTCGATACTTATTTAGTTGGTCGGTATAGACCTTTAGAAATTCCTTTTTTCGCTTGAGCCGATATTGCATCACCCAGCGTGGATGTGGTAAAGGATGTACTTGTTTAAAGAATCCATGCTCCTTGTTCAATGCTTGTAAGAACTTGAAATTTTTCCCTTGGCCCATGCTAAATGCCACCTGCTTTGATACTCCCATATCAAGATGTTTTGACAGGTTTTCAAGAATAAGTGGTTTGACCGTATCGTAGAGTTCCCTGTCGTCATAATAGTTGTAGTTCTTACCGCTTTTCACAAATCCAAGTGGACAAACTGATGTGAAGTAAAAACGACTGTAAAAAGCTTCAGGGCCACCCATGGCATCGATCACGTCGTAGACAAACACGGAAGACAACTCCTGCCTCTTTCTAAAGCTATTGTCAATGCCACATATTTCTTCCATACGGATAGGGTCAGTAAAGGGTAATCCGGTAATTCCGGCACCAAACCGACCGGGATTAATCCCCAGCAGCATGATCCTGGGCAAATTATCGGAGAAGTATTTGTTAAAAAAGAGGGTCATTACCCTTTGAACTTCAGTATTTGCATAAGGGTAGAGCCATTCTACACCCCCGGGAAGAGCAAGAGACCGGTCCAGGCTTTGATGAAAATCAATAATACGAGAGGCAAAATTATCAGGGATCATCATGCTAAACTACAAACTGAAACAGGAAGCTTCCAAATCAACTGCACCCTAAATGAAGGACCTCTTGAGCTTCCCAGATGGTATTGTTACATTGCGGTAGAAAAATCAACTGCCATGTTTTTACTCGGATATGATATAGGAAGTTCCTCTATTAAGGCTGCGCTGGTTGACGCAGGCACCGGAAGGCAATTAGCGGTAGTGCAACAGCCCAAAGTGGAGATGACCATCACAGCTTTGAAGCCCGGCTGGGCCGAACAGCATCCGGAGGAATGGTGGAAACAGGTGTGCAGTGCGACCAGAGAATTACTTGCAGAAACCGGAATCGACCCGGGTGACATCAAAGGAATTGGCATTGCATACCAGATGCACGGTCTGGTTATGGTAGATCAGAATGGAAGCCCGGTAAGACCATCCATCATCTGGTGCGACAGTAGAGCTGTCAAAATAGGAGAACGGGCACTGAAGGATATTGGGAAGAACCAGTGCTTATCTCACCTGCTCAATTCACCCGGAAACTTCACTGCTTCCAAACTGCGGTGGGTAAAGGAAAATGAACCTGAGAATTACCGCAGCTGTCACAAATTTATGCTACCAGGCGACTACATCGCCTTCAAATTGACAGGTGAGATCAGCACTACCGTAAGCGGTTTATCAGAGGGAATACTGTGGGATTTCAAGCAGCAGAAGGTGGCAGATATGGTTTTGGATACCTACGAGTTAGATGAAAAGCTTGTAGCCGACCTGAATCCAACTTTGTCGATTCAAGGCACGCTCACAGCAGAAGCTGCTCAATTCACAGGACTGAAAACAGGCACTCCTGTCTCTTACCGGGCAGGTGACCAGCCCAACAACGCCATGGCCCTGAATGTCCTGGAGCCGGGTGAGATCGCGGCCACGGGTGGAACATCGGGAGTAGTGTACGGAATTGTTGACCAACCCATTTACGATCAACAGTCGAGGGTAAATGGATTTGCCCATGTCAACTATAATGCAGACCATCAAAACATTGGGATACTGCTTTGTATCAATGGATCAGGTATTCAATATGGATGGGTAAGAAATCAGCTCACTGCTCCCGGTACTACCTATCAAAGTTTAGAAGAAGAGGCCTCCCGGGTATCGATCGGGTCTGATGGCTTGGTGGTGATCCCGTTTGGGAATGGAGCCGAACGCATGCTGGGTAACCAGGACATAGGGTCTCAGATTCTCAATTTGCAATTAAACCGACACCATAAGGGACATTTATACCGAAGCACGCTGGAAGGTATTGCCTTTTCCTTTATCTACGGCATCAACATCCTAAAGGATATGGGTCTGAACCTGGAAGTGATCAGGGTCGGAAATGACAACCTTTTTCAGTCCGGGATATTTTCTCGGACAATATCAACCCTATCAGGTGCGCACATTGAGATGGCAGAAACCACAGGGGCGGTGGGAGCTGCTCTTGCCTCCGGGGTTGCGACGGGTATCTACCAGGATCTCAAAGAAGCCATGAGCCAGTTGCAGATCCTCAATACCATCTATCCTGACAGTGAAACTCAACCCTATCTGGAAGCTTATGAAAAATGGTCAATGGCTCTTGAAAAAGTGATGTCTGTTTGAATTGAGATGATTATCTTTTCAGCTAAAATTGAATCAATGAAGTCTGCCAACATCAATCTCTTGGTCACGCTCTCTCTTATGTTTGCCGCAACCTTAATTATCAGTTGTAATATGGGTAAAAGAGCAACTACGGGTACACCTCCCATGGATCCATATGCCGGTACCTGGGATTACGTCGTTACAGGTACTCCGGATGGGGAAATCAAAGGAGAGTTGGTCATATCCATGGACTCAGATCAATATACCGCCATGATGAAATCGGCTGCTGGTACTCTGGACATCAATGATGTTGTCATAACCGATAATAAAATGACAGGTAACTTTTCATACCAAGGATACACAGTAGATCTGAGTGGGATGTTCTCCGGTGCCAAATTTGATGGTGAAGTGAGCGTTGATTACAATGCATTTCCAATGACTGCGGTCAAGCGAAATCCGTAGATAGGGCACGTTCCCTGCTTATTATTTGTTTTCTTCGTAGCTGTAAGGCTTGATCTTTGAAAATCGTTTGCCTCCTCTTTTGGCTTCCATAAGATCATACTGGTTTTGTAGTCGAAGCCAGAAGCCCTCGGACATGCCAAAGAAACGTGACAGGAGCAAATCAGTATCAGCACTTATACTCCTTGTACCCTTGACAATGTGGTGAATCCGGTTTACTGGTACATCGATCGCCCGCGCCAAATGACTCATTGGCATTGTTAGTTCATCCAGAAACTCTTTTTTGAGTATGATCCCCGGATGCGGATTCTCTAATTGCTTACTCATGTCTTTCCTCTCTAAGGATAATCTACCATATGCACATCAAGGCCTTATTGTTGTCCCAATGAAAACAGAATGGCCATCTCTGCAGCAGCATCAACCTGAGTTTCTCAACAATCTCGCAGGCTACTGGATCTCTACCCCGTTGCCAGACTGAGTGACAATTTCTTCTCCAGCTCCTGAACAGTGTCTTTAAAAATGGCATCTGTGTCCATCAGATCCTGCACGGCATTGCACGAGTATATTACGGTACTGTGATCTCTGCCACCAAACTTGGCACCTATGGCTTTCAGTGATTGATTGGTAAGCTTTTTGGCCAGAAACATGGAAAGTTGTCTTGCGATCACAATGGATCTTTTGCGGGTCTTGCTCTGTAGTTTCTCCACGGGCATATCAAAATATTCAGCCACCAATTCCTTGATGGTTTCAACAGTTACCTGTTTGGATATTTGAGAAACAAATTTCTGTATCACTTCCCTGGCCAGGTCAATGTCTATTTCCCTTCGATTGAGGGAAGCCTGCGCAATGATGGAAATCAGCACACCCTCAAGTTCTCTTATGTTGTTCTGTACATTGTAAGAAATGAACTCCAGGACATTTGACGGTACATCAAGACCTTCATCTACCATCTTGGATTCGAGAATGGCCATTCTGGTCTCCAGATCAGGCGCTTGTAAATCTGCTGTTAATCCCCACTTGAAACGGGATATAAGTCGCTCCTGCATTCCATCCAGGTCCTTGGGAGGACGATCTGACGTCAGAATCAACTGACGACCACTTTGATGCAACTGATTGAATATATGAAAGAATATTTCCTGGGTCTTTACTTTATTGGCCAGAAACTGAATATCATCAACGATCAGCACATCTACCATTTGATAGAAATTGACAAAGTCATTGATGGCGTTATTCTTAATCGCCTGAATAATCTGGTTGGTAAACTTCTCGCTACTTACGTAGAGTACAGATTTGTTCTCTTGCTCTGAGATTATTTGATTTCCTATCGCCTGGGCCAGGTGGGTCTTACCAAGTCCAACTTCTCCATAAATAACCAGGGGATTAAATGCCGTACCACCTGGTTTTCGGGCTACAGCAACACCGGCAGAGCGGGCCAGACGGTTGCAATCTCCCTCTATATAAGCTTCAAAGGTATACTTGGGGTTTAATTGAGGGTCTACCTTCAATTTTTTGATCCCAGGAATCACAAATGGGTTCTTGATCTCACTTTGATCCGAACCATTTCCATTTCTGGATTCCCTGCGACCATTGGCAGGTTTATATTGGGACTCATCAGTCCTGAGCAATATCTGATATTCTAATCTACCATCATCACCAAGCTGGTTTCGAACACTCTTCTTCAAGAGCCCTACATAGTGCTCTTCCAACCATTCATAGAAAAATTTATTGGGAACCTGAATCGTCAATGCCTGTCCGTCAAGACCTACCGGTTTGATGGGCTCAAACCAGGTCTTGTAGCTTTGAGGATTCACGTTTTCACGTATTGTCTGAAGACAGTTCCCCCATACGATATTGCAGTCCTTTACCATTCTTATAATCTATTTCTAGAATTAAAGCAGTTATACTCTAAGTAACCTTAACCGGATAAACAGGGAGAAAATTAGGTCAATTTCTACCTTTCTATTTACTACAGTCCCTCTTCTTGAAAACAAATTTGTGAAAAAATATCTGTAAACCGAATAGATGCATTTGATTTATTGGTCAAATCCATAAATTATGAGTTTGTAAATGCATATAGTGCTAATAACCAAAAACTTAGCTTCAAAAAAAAATTAAATTTCTTCAATTTGTAATATTATTACTTTAGATATATATACCTCGCAAAGTATCAATATTTAGGGCTCAATCCACTGATTTTCACAGCTAAAACAGTGCCTTCTGCGGTTATGTTCGAAGTACACATCAATACGGCCCAAAAGTATGCCCGCCCACCCTGCCTGGTTGATCAGGACTGGTTTTCCATCCTGGTTGGCGAGTTGCTCCGGAGCCTTCATAAAGGTGTGAGTATGGCCTCCCAGGATGATATCAATGCCGGAAGAGCTCATGGCCAGTTTTCGGTCATCTATCTTCTGATTTCGGTATTGATACCCCAGATGAGATAGGCAAATCACCAGATCACAATCATAATCTGTTCTCAAGATCGCAGCCCACCGATTCAAGCAACTTACCGGGTCCTCATACCTGGTCCCTGCATATAATTTGGAAGATACCAAACCCTCCAGTTCGATACCGGCACCTAACACCCCGACCTTTAACTGCTCCACCTCAAAAACTTTGAAAGGAAGTGTCCGGTCATGCAAGGCAGTATCGGAAAAATCATAATTGCTACAGACGAAGGGGAAATCTGCATGGGGAAGCTGCTGTACCAATCCTTCGATACTACCGTCAAAATCATGGTTTCCCAAGGTGGCCGCATCATACCTCATGGCACTCATGAGTTTAAATTCCACTTCACCTCCAAAAAAGTTAAAGTAGGGTGTTCCCTGGAAGATATCACCACTGTCAAACAATAAGACATGATCCTCAACCTCACGAATGGATTGAATCAAGGATGCCCGTCGAGCCACTCCACCTTTACCTGCATTGCGGCCTGCATCAGCCGGAAAAGGGTCTATCCGACTGTGAACATCATTGGTGTGTAAAATCGTTACCCTGGTAATATCCGGAGCGGATCTTATTGCGAGTATCTCCGGCCATGCCATGTAACCGGCAGCAGCACCCACAGACTTGACCAGGAATGATCTTCTATCCATCAGTATCTTATTCTTCCTTCCACCTTTGACTCTATGTTTTTACCCTGACGAGTCAACCATTGCGCTTGTCCAATGAGCGCTTCACGGTAATAGACGCCTAAATTTCGGTATGGTAGATCCTGTAGAAAAAAGCAGGCATCTCCTCCATCAGCCAGATAATCAGACAAGACCACATCATATTCCCTATCACTGGCAAGAGGATTCCCATTAATAGTAATATTCACTGCATTCCCATCCTCGATTTGGTAGGTAACACCGCGGCTGATTGGCCATCCTCCCCTGCCTGCCATATGGTGGAAAAGCCTACTTATCATGGTACTATCCAGTTGCATGACAACCAAAAAGTTGTCAAAGGGCATCAACTCGTATAACTGTCTCTTCCTTACCTCACCCTGAGGAAGTTCAGATATACGCAGTCCACCCAAATTACAGATTCCCAGATCAAAATCAAGGTTTTCTAAGCGCTCAGCATATTCAAGGACAGCATCCGCAACCCAGTTTCCCATGGTCGATTCACCAACATTCTTTTGCAAACCTACCACACAATAACCTACAACTTCATTCATTTCCTCCTGCAACTGCATTCGGTATGGACTCACTATGTCCTCTATATACCCTGCTTCATCCCGGGATGCTACATCATATGACTGATGCTCCATATGGGCAAGGTGCTGTACTTTACACCCCTCCAACAATAAGATGATCAGAATGATATAGAGTAGTCGGGGCAACTTTAGCCGGTCTTTACATATGCAATTTGGCTTCATGCTTTATGGCAAGCACTGCTTTTTGCGAAGGATCCATACCCTTTTGATTAAAATGCTCTATGAGGGCATTACTGTATACATCCACATCTTCAGCAAATGCGATATCAATCATAACCTGATGCACCTGGTTTAACAGCTCCTGCTTGGCAACAAATAATACCTCCCACAATTTATCTGAGACATATATCTGTTGGGTCACATTATGTTCAAACTCTCTTTCAATGGTAACCATGAGTGAAGACTGCAGGTCACCGGAAGACATACTTTTTGTCTTCAATCTGGCGATCATAGCTGGTACATGCATTCTTTCGAAGAGCAATACCAGTCGCTCATAAGCCTGCAACCGGAGGGCCAATGTCTTTCCGTCGGATTGCTTTTGAATTGCCAGAAGTTCTATCTGCTCCCTGTTCCTGAAAAACTGTTTGATGATCATGTAGCAAATGACAAAAATGATCAGAGCGGGAAGACACACCAGCAAAAGATAAAACCAGACCGAAATTTGAGCTTCCATATGGAGTTTAGAATTTGAACAAAAATATCGATGTCAGCGTTTAGCCAAAGGTAACAAGGTTTAAGAGTATTGGCTTTTACTTACCTTTGTTTTTCTAGTGACCAAAGTATTATGAGTCAGGCAACACAAAAGACAGTAGCAGCATCACCGGTACAACTGACCGAGGGTGCCATGACCGCTCTCCGGGAGATTATGGAGGAGCAAAACATTCCCGACACCTATGGGCTACGTATTGGAGTGAAAGGAGGTGGTTGTTCAGGGTTTTCATATATCCTTGGATTTGACTCCATGAAGGAGAACGACCAGGAATATGAATTCGATGGTATGAGGGTACTCATGAACAAGGCACATGGCATTTATCTCCTCGGTATGGAAATTGATTATGTGGATGGTCTCAATAACCGGGGATTTATCTTTAACAACCCCAATGCTACAGATACCTGTGGTTGCGGCACCAGCTTTTCAGCCTAAGACTTACCTTCCTGGTCTCTGACTGCCAGTTTCATCGTATGTAACAATCAAGGTTAATTCTCCCTGGTCCTGTTAGTCCAGTCTCTGTGCTTCCATAGCTTGCTCGTTAACTGTAAGTCCCAGTCCCAGGCGATCAGGTAAGTGTAGGTACCATTTTCAACATGGAAAATAGATGCGCTTATAGTAATTGCCAGATAGTGTACAACATGGGAAGTCTCTCATACGAAGCCCTATATCAAAATAATAAACCCTGACTTCCAGTGGTCGCCAGGGCCTTTATTTCAAAATTGATCTGAAGATCAATTACATATTCTCGATGATCGCTGAGCCAAATTCAGAGCATTTCATCAAAGTTGCTCCTTCCATCAACCTGTGGAAATCATATGTGACTTCCTTCTTTTCGATCGCACCTTCGATACCTTTGATGATAAGATCTCCGGCTTCCTTCCATCCCATGTATTCCAACATCATCACCCCGGACAGAATAACCGAACTTGGATTTACCTTGTCCAGCCCGGCATATTTAGGAGCAGTTCCGTGAGTTGCTTCAAAAATGGCTTTACCCGTGGTGTAGTTAATATTGGCGCCCGGAGCAATTCCGATACCTCCAACAGCAGCAGCCAGGGCATCAGAGATGTAGTCTCCATTCAGGTTTAGCGTGGCAATTACATCATACTCTGCCGGACGCAACAAGATCTGTTGCAGAAATGCATCGGCAATAACATCCTTAACCAGTAAGGCACCACCATCGATCGCTTTCTTTTGCGCTTCGTTGGCAGCAGCTGTTCCTTCCTCAGCAGCTATTCGATCATACTGCGCCCAGGTAAATACTTTATCACCATATTCTCTTTCTGCCAGCGCATAACCCCACTCTTTAAACTTACCCTCGGTAAACTTCATGATGTTGCCCTTATGCACCAGTGTCACCGACGATTTTCCCTGATCCAGGGCATAATCGATAGCGGCTTTCACGACTCTTTCCGTACCTTCTACAGAAACAGGTTTTATACCAAGAGAAACAGTGTCCGGGAAACGGATTTGAGTAACACCCATTTCATCAACCAGAAACTTTTTCAGTTTATCACATTCAGGAGTACCGTTATTATACTCAATACCGGCATAGATATCTTCCGTGTTTTCTCTAAAAATCACCATATCGACCAGATCAGGGCGCTTTACCGGACTCGGAACACCCTGAAACCATCTAACCGGACGAACACAAGCGAATAAGTCAAGTTTTTGTCGTAATGCTACATTAAGCGAGCGGATTCCTCCACCTACCGGTGTAGTCAAGGGTCCCTTGATAGCAACCAGATAGTCATCAACTGCCTGCAAGGTATCATTAGGTAGCCACTCACCAGTCTGGTCAAATGCTTTTTGTCCAGCCAGAATTTCCTTCCAGACAATCTTTCGCTTGCCTCCAAATGCCTTCTCAACCGCTGCGTCAAACACCCTCACTGAGGCGGCCCAGATATCAGGACCAATTCCATCACCTTCGATAAATGGAACAACAGGGTTGTCGGGTACGTTCAACTTGCCATTTTCAATTGTTATTCTTGCACCTTCCATATCTGTATTTTTCTAGTTTATATTAAGGAATCTGGACAGCCGGACCGTCCGGAAAAAGCTGTGCAAAACTAAGAATTTAATTGGTTTGCCATACCTGCCAAAAGTAAAATATATGCTAAATCTATTGGGTTTTACCCCGATATCCTACATTCATCCCTTCAGGTGAAGATTACTTGTTCGAGAGTGTCCCCTTCACTTTGCTAATCATTTACCTGATGAAAATATGATTACGTGATCTCATATGTTTATCATTGCATAACTTGGTACAACCCAGCTGTGTCGTTGACAGAACTGATTTAGAAAAAATGAACTTTCATGGGTAATCCATTTTTAGATCCTACAGATCAATTCCAAAGTCCGGAAGAAAAGAAGGTCGAGAAGGCCCTGAGGCCTAAGCAACTGGCAGATTTCTCAGGTCAGCCGAAAATCGTTGATAACCTGAAAGTCTTTATAGAAGCGGCCAAACAACGTGAAGAAGCCCTGGATCATGTACTTCTACATGGCCCTCCGGGACTCGGTAAAACTACGCTGTCTTACATCATAGCCAATGAATTGAATACCAACCTGCGTTTGAGCTCAGGGCCGGTATTGGAGAAACCCGGTGACCTGGCAGGTCTACTCACCAATCTCGAGGAAAATGATGTATTGTTTATCGACGAAATCCACCGGTTGAATAATGTGGTTGAAGAATACCTGTACTCTGCCATGGAGGATTACAGAATTGACATTATGATTGATAGCGGTCCCAATGCCCGCTCTATTCAGCTGAGTCTGCATCCTTTTACTCTAATTGGGGCAACCACCCGGATGGGGCTCCTGACCCCTCCGATGCGGGCCAGGTTTGGTATTAACTGTCACCTGGATTACTATGATGCCACCACCATGAAAAAAATTATCCTGCGATCAGCCTCCATACTGGAAGTACCCATTACCGATGATGGCGCCAGTGAAATAGCCCGCCGGAGCCGTGGGACGCCCCGTATTGCCAATGCCTTGTTGCGCCGACTGCGCGACTTTGCCCAGATTAAGGGTGATGGAACGATCGGTATTGAGATTGCGAAATATGGCCTTGAAGCTCTCAATGTCGATGAGAGTGGACTTGATGAAATGGATAACCGCATTCTGAGCACAATTATTCACAAGTTTAAAGGCGGCCCGGTGGGGTTGAGTACCATTGCTACGGCTGTAGGTGAAGATGCCGGCACAGTTGAAGAAGTTCACGAACCATTTCTGATCATGGAAGGGTATATTCACCGTACACCCAGGGGCCGGCAGGTAACCGAAAAAGCCTATCGCCATCTCAATGTAGCCCCTCCCAGCGAAGGTACGGCCACACTCTTTGACTAAAAGGATCATGCGATGAACTTCACTGCTAAAATGATAGAACTGCCAAGTACGGCCGGTACTCAGATCCTGGATATGGATAGGGATACAGTAGAAAGCAAGCCTGCTGCAGACAAGTGGTCAGGGAAGGAAATTATAGGACATCTTATCGATTCAGCCAGCAATAACTATATGCGCTTTATGCAGGCTATCACATCGGATAGTTATTGCTTTTCAGGTTACGATCAGGACGACTGGGTTACCAGGAATAACTATCAGGAAAGGCCTTTACCCGAGATCATTATGACATGGATGTTGATTAACAGTCAGTTCTACCATGTGATCAAAAACACTGATGATGAGCTACTGAAAAGAGAAGTCGACAATCATAATTTTGACCAAATTTGTATGCACCCATTGCCCGGATCCAAGAAAGCTACACTGGCTTATTTACTGGAAGATTATCTCAGGCATATGGAGCATCATATCGCACAAGTGATCCCGGGTTACGAAAGCCGGCTGGACCCCGGATAGCCAATATTACTCCGGAATCACAATGCGATTATCATCAGCAATAGGACGCTGATTGATAAAATCGTATAGGGTTAAGTTTCTGATTTCATAGTGGGCTGTCCACAAGGACCATAGAGCCTGATAGTAGGCATTCCTGGCGGTATCATGTTCATTGAGAGCGATATTCAGATCTGTAACTCCAATTTTACCGATCTGGTAACGGTTTTTGGCAATCTGCAAACGTTTTTCTGCCACTTCGAAGGCCCGATTTGCCAGATCAAGTTGCAATCTCCTAAGCTCAATTTGCTGTACCCTAAGAACAACTTCCCTCTCAAAATTGCTGTTTTCCTGCTCGATAGACCGTTGGGTGAGTTCAAGGTTCGACTTGGCAATTTCCCTCTGGGCCCTGGTCCTTCCCCAATCAGCAATAGGAACCGTCAGTTGCAAGGTTAACCTTTCCTGATCGACCGGAGAACGATACACTTCACCAACCGTTTCACCTGTCTGGGTTAACCCAAAGGAGCCACTTAAATCCAGATTTACCCCATTCGATTTGTCTGCATCGTCCACCTCCATCTCGGCCTCAATCATCCTGTACTGAAACGATGTGGTAAGGCTCCGGTATCTTTGGGCATACTCCAGAGCCAGTTCCTGATTAATTTCATAATCTTCCAAAATTCTTGGGGGGAGGAGATCGAATAAGATGTCTTCCTTGATACCCAGGAAGTTTCTCAATTGCTGGTTGGCAGTCTGATAATTGAGCAACTGCGTGGCCACTGCGGCTTCAGCATTTCGGGATCGCAATTCAATTTGCAAGAGTTCTGTTTCAGCAATTCTACCTACCTCAAAACGACCTATGGATATATCATATAACGAATCTGCATAGCTCTTTTGCCTCTGGGCTTCTTCCATATTCAATTGCGAAATGTAGACCGTAAAAAAAAGATTAACGACATCATACGCTATTTCTTCCTTCTCCTCCACATATTCCTTTTTGGCTATTTCAAAATCCAGATCCTGCAACCTGCGCTGCCATTTATCCTGGTTAAACTGAAAGAGAGGTTGAACAAAACCAATGGTAATCGGTGTCGATAGATAAGACACGGGATTATTGCTCGATCCCTCTAACAAATCTATTCTTCGCAGATCCGTACCAGCATATAAAAATCCACCAGTCTGTCGAATTCTCTGGCTCATCTGAAGACCCATTTCGGATGCAAGCAATGAACGATTGGTAAAAGCATCCGAACCATCGGGCAAGGTGATCGCTTCAATACTTCGATCGAGATTAGTCCCCGCATTAAAAGACAGCTGTGGTTTGTAGTTTCCAAGAAAGGACTGATAACGCCAAAAGTTGTTGCTAAAGCGAGTCTCAGCAATCAGTGCCACCGGTGCCTCACCCTGAGCAATCGCAATAACCTCATCAAGAGAAATTTCTACCCTCTCCTGGGCATGTCCTATTACCATGACAACTAAAAACAGAAAGAAATGAAGGTATTTCATGCAAATGGTTAATCAGTTCTTAAGGCAGTGATCGGGTCCAGGTTGGCAGCTCTCCTTGCCGGCAATAGTCCAAAAATGAGTCCGATACCGGCAGACACCACAAACGAAATGACGATGGACCACCAGGTAATCATGGTCGGGATATCTGCCGACGAGGCAATTACCCTTGCAGCGACTATACCTAGCACAACCCCAATCAGACCGCCAATGAGACTGATTGCCACAGCCTCAAACAGAAATTGTAGTATAACATCACTGCGCTTAGCTCCCAATGATCGTCTAATCCCTATCTCTTTGATGCGCTCCAGTACACTGGCCAGCATAATATTCATGATACCAATTCCTCCAACCAGCAAGGAAATACCGGCTATCACAGCCAGCACAAAGTTTAAGGTCTCCTGTGTCTGCTGTTGTTGTTTCAAGAGTAGCTCAGGAACTTCAATCTCAAAATCAATCTTGTCATGGTGTCTGCGTTTCAAAATACGGGAGATTAATTCTGCACTTGGTTCTACATAGCGAGGCTCCGAAATCCTGATCACAGCCCGGTCAATTTGGTGATAGTTTTGCACCTGATCATTGCGTCGGTCACGCCTGCCCTGGACCACATCCGATTCATCTATGCGCTTTCGATCGTTAATACGCAGCAGAAAGGAGGATATGGGAATATACACGTCGTCATTATAATCACGTATGCTGAGTTCTTCAATCTTAGACTTTTGAATACGGCGAGGTTTGAGCATACCTATTACTCTAAACCAGGCTTGTCCGCATTTTATGCGTTTACCCAGAGGGTTCACTCCCTTAAATAACCGCGTGGCAAGTGCCGTACCAATGATGCATACGTTAGATCCATCGACAAAATGATTGTCGTGGAAATATTGTCCCTCAGAAACCTCAAGATTATTAATGGCAAAGAAGTCATTGGTGATCCCAACACATCGCGCTCTCTGACTGGTCTTGCCCTGAATGACCGTCATATTCTGCACTATCTCAGGACTGATTTTGTCTGTCGTAGGCATGATTTTACGCAGTGCATCCATATCCTGGAGAGACAGCCCGGGTGTATAGCCCTTTTGGGCCTCCGGATCCGTATTGGGTGCACCATCATCTTCCTCACTTTCTTCATCGACTGAAGCGGGATCAGGCATTTTAGCACTAACGACTATACTGTTGGCCCCGATAAGACTCAATTGATCAATGATCGACTGCTTGGCTCCGGTACCTATTCCCAACATCGCTATCACAGCGGCTACCCCAAAGATGATCCCGAGAGCAGTCAGAACGGATCTGAGCTTATTCTGTAAAATTCCCTCCAGGGCCAGTTTGAAATTAAGAAGTACAGCCTGCATGAACGATCAATTGATAATGATCATCCCACCACCGGAGAAGCTTTCCCTGCTCGGAGCCTCCTCCCTGACGTTTCTAGCCCAGGCTCGCTCCTGATCAATACGATTTTTATCTGCCAGGGCAAGCCGCTCCATTGCTTCTTCCCTGGTTTGATCATCAAGTAAGACTACCGGCAATTCAGGCAAGTTTCCCGGAAAGGTAAGGCATACGATATCACTTTCTGATAAACCGGCAGCAATCACAATCGCGTCGTCATTAGACACATGAGCTATGACTTCCTGTTTCACATACTTCTTTCCTTCCTTTTTCACCACAAATTCAAGGGAATCACTTTTCTGGTAACATTCGAGTGGAATCGAGAACACATCTTCATAAGAGTAAACCAGGACCTCGTTACTGGTTGTCATAGCGGGTCTGAGTACACTATCTATTGAGTTTAATTGTACAGTTACCTCAAATACCTTGGCATCCTGATTTCTTAACTGCTGACCAATATTGGCTACGTCACTGATATAACCATTGAATTCCTTTTCGGGGAAGGCATCCACCTTGATGTCCACCTGCTGCCCTTTCTTGACTTTACTGATATCTACTTCATTGACATAGATAACTGATATAAAATCAGATAAATCTGGTAATTCGGCAACCACCGGATCCCATGCACTGATTTGTGACCCCGGCCCTTTCTTTCCATTCCAGGACTGTTCGTAGATTAGCATTCCATCTTCCGGGGCCGTCACAGTAAACTGAGCGGCTATGCTATTATACTGCTCCAATTTATTCTGCTGCTGTCTCATGTTTGCTTCATGCTCTCCAATAATGGCATCAGACTGTATTTTTTTCAAATTTAATTTGTCCTCCAGTTGTGCCAGATCCCGTTGCGATTTTTCGAGCTTGAGCTTTGACTGGTCAATGATCATAGCAGGTTCAAAGCGATTCTTTTCAATTTCGAGTTCCTCTTGTTGAATGGTGAATTGGAGATTGGCAATTTCATCCCTGATGGCTTTTAGCTCAATGGCTGTATCAATTTTTGACTGCTCCAGTTGCGTCATGACTTTTTCCAACTCAGTCTGGACTTCCTGCATTTTGGTTGCCAATTCGCTCTTATCCAGCGATGCTACAAAGTCTCCCTTGCTAACAACCGTACCTTCCGGTATTAACTCTGTTATATTGGTCTGGTAAATACCTACACTGCGCATACCCTGTGGACCTCTGACCTTGACAGATTTTTTGGCTTTAAGTTCTCCGGTAGCGTTTACATAGATCTGGAACAGTCCCCGATCAACCTCGGTGGTTATGATGTCTACTCCTTCCACAGAAGAAGAACGGTTTATCATGAAATAAGCTGCAATTAAGCCAAGAATCGTGGCCAGGATGAGGATTGTGTTCTTCATTTTTATCAGGGTAACATGGTGGGTTTTCGCAAAATAGAGTTTTTCTTTCTAGAAAACTTTTAAGAAATCCTTACTATTTCCTTAAATAAGGATGCAAAACTCTTGTGAATAGTTGCAAGAGAAATAGAAATTACCCGGGTCCTAATAATCTAACTAAAGTGTGGGAACTAGCACTTTTTCCATAATACCCGGATATACACTCAACGCCACTTCAAGGCAATCCATTGCCTCACCGAGCTTTTCCCGATCCAGGATGTAAGCCAACCGAACTTCATCTTTCCCTTTACCGGGTGTTGCATAAAAGCCGGTACCGGGTGAAAGCATAACAGTTTTGCCCTGATGTGAAAAATCTGTCAAGAGCCAGGCACAAAAACGGTCAGAATCATCTATAGGGAGCTGAACGAAAAGATAAAATGCCCCCTCTGGCGCATGAAACCGGACTTCTGTCATCTGTCCCAATCTGCTCAACAGATACTCCCTTCTAACACTGAATTCAGTCCGCACGTTATCGTGATAGGCTGCTGGTAGCTGCAAAGCTCTCCTCGCAAATTCCTGGCCGAGCATGGGGGGACTTAGCCTTAACCTTGCATACTTTACCATTCCCTCATGAAGCTCATGATTACGCGTGATAATCGCACCAACTCTGGTTCCGCAGGCATTGAATCGCTTGCTAATGGAATCGATAACAATGACATGGTCATTCACGTTCTTCAGACGCATAGAGCTGAAAAAGCGAAAGTCTTCATAAACAAACTCACTGTAAGCCTCATCTACAATTAAATACAAGCTGTGCTTTTGCGCCAATGTAGCTAACGATTGTAATGTCTGCTCGTCATAAACTTTACCCGATGGATTGTTGGGATTACTCAATAGAATACCCCTGGTTCTGGTGGTAATAGCTGCTTCAAACGATTCTAATGCCGGAATGGGAAAACCATCTTCAATTGAGCTAAACAGTGGCACAAGACGTACGCCTGCCATTTGGGCAAATCCATTGTAGTTGGCATAAAATGGTTCGGGTACAATTATTTCCTCTCCGGGGTCTGCGATTGCCAGCATGGTGAACAGGATTGCTTCAGAGGCTCCGGTCGTTACCATCAAATCCTCAAAACCGAGCTTCACCCCAAATTTTTCATAATAACCAATCCACGCTTCTCTGAGTGCACTTTCACCCTCGGCTATTCCATAAGGAACAAAAGGCTGACGATCGACCCAAAGATCTTCCATGGACTCGATCGGCATGGAAAAATCAGGCTGGCCAATATTCAAATGAATTACTTCTATGCCATTGTCTTTCGCCTCCTGAGCCAGTGGCAGATATTTTCTAAAAGGCGAAGAGAATGTGTTAACAACCCTGTCTGAAAGTGTTGGCATGATAAATTGGTTACATGATTGAGATTGCCCTGGTCAGGCCTGTGCGGGGGGTGTATTGAAATTCATATTAGGATATACAGGTAAATCATTGTCGGCTATGACTCCAAACTGCGACTCAAACTTTTTGACATTGTCCGCTAGTGCACGCAATAACCTCTTGGCGTGCTGAGGGGTCAGGACCACCCTGGATTTAACCTTTGCCTTCGGTACATTAGGCATCATCCGTACAAAATCAACCACAAACTCTGAGTGAGAGTGCGATATGATGGCCAAATTTGAATAGATGCCTTCTGCCACCTCTTCAGGCAATTCAATATTAATCTGGTTTTGAACCTTCTTGTCTTCCATATGCTCTTTTATCCGTTCATTCTATTCCTTAGAATACAATAGTACATTTCAGCAAAAGTAAGAAGAAAGTCTTTTATGGCTCGGCTGCTTCCACCTATCTTTATATAAATGCCATTCCCCTACCATCTCCAGTTCTTATTCAATGGCAGAAATCCTCAGTTCACTTTTACGTTCCCCAATATACATATTAAATTTATTTTTAATATATTTGATATGGAATTGCAGCCTATTACACGATAATCTGCATGGCTGAAGAACTAGTTAGATAACAAGACTCCAAAAACATGCGTGAACACATACTCATCTCTTTTATTGCTCTTGTTGGATTTTCAGGATTACTCACTATTCATCACGAGGTAAGTGATAGCCAGAGCGAGAGTCGCCTGGTGTCCAGTGCTTTTTACGAGATGCCAGCTTCCCATCCGGTTTCAACAACCGCCAACTGGCAACCATCAATGGTTATAGAACCCCACAGCAATTATCGCGGCATCTGTATCTCTATTCCCTCGTTTAATCACACGGATCAATTCCTGATTGATCTTGGTAATGGCAAAAGAATCCCGGTGGGAGAAAGTGAGCTTTTTATCGATTCATTCACTCCCGGAAACTACCTGGTAAAACTTTTTCGAAACCAACAGTTGCTGGAAGCCAGTCACATTCGTATCCCAGAATTATAAGGGTGATGCCTTTATGAAGATTATTCATTGTTGGTTGTCCTCCATAAATCCGATGTGCAAATACCGCCGGGAAGCATTATCTTTATACCCTACTTGGATAATACGAAAGATATGTTGTTCACTATTTGCAAGGACCTGGTAGAACGATCGGCATTTGGTGTATGCTCCTATCTTGGGGATCGGGTGGGAATCAGCACCGCCAGGATTCGGGTATATTTCATCTACACTTCAATCCTTGCCCTTGGGTCTCCCATCATCTTTTACCTGGTACTGGCCTTCTGGATCAATATTCGCAAGTTTGTGAGACAGCAGTACTTTTGGCTTGTACGCTAATTCCGACTTCTTCGATTACTCCGAAAAAGCATATTGAATAATATTGGCACCCATCTGCAGTGCTTTGTCCCGCACATCGGGTGGATCATTGTGGACATCGGGATCCTCCCAGCCATCGCCAAGATCAGTCTCATAGGTGTAAAAGCATATCATTCGATCTTCCCAGAACAGTCCAAATCCCTGCGGTGTTTTTTGATCGTGTTCGTGGACTTTAGGCAAACCGTCATCAAAAGGAAATCTCTGGTGATAAATCTCATGCTCAAAAGGTAGCTCAATCCAGTCCAGTTCGGGAAAGACCTCCTTCATAGCTGTCCGTACATACGGATCCATCCCATAGTTATCATCAATATGAAGAAACCCTCCACCGAGGAGGTATTTGCGTAGATTTTGGGCTTCGGCATAACTAAAGACCACATTTCCATGACCGGTCATATGCACAAAAGGATAATTGAACAATTCTGCACTGCCCACTTCCACTACCGCATAATCCGGAGAAAAATCGGTTCCCAATTGGCCATTGCAAAAACGAGCCAAATTAGGCAAGGCAGTCGGGTTTGAATACCAATCCCCTCCACCCGAATACTTGAGCAATCCCAACTTCAACACCGGCCTATCCTCAACGGTAAATGCGAGTGGGCCAAAAATTAGCAGGATAACACCCATCAGTGATTTCTTCATCATCAGCTATTTTA
>JAUILF010000029.1 GCA_030433135.1 Bacteroidia bacterium
TTTCATCGGTACTGAGCTCCCTGGTACGAATCTCCTTCAATGCCAGTCTGGAAGCAATCTGCTCGGCACTCTTCTTGTTAAAGTCCTCAGCCTCTGCCAGTTGAAGTCCATCTATCACCACGGCAATACGAAAGCGATCACGCTTGTCAACCTTAAACCGGTCCAGTACCTGATAGTTAATGTCATGTCCGTTTTTCTGACACCATTCCAGAAGCTGGCTCTTAAAGTTGTCATCCTTCTTCTCCAACTTATGAATGTCCAGGTAGGATCTGAGAATTCGATTGATCACAAAAATTCTTGTAGTATCATAACCTTTTTCCAGGTAAACCGCGCCAACCAATGCTTCCAGCGCATTACCCAACATGGATTTACTCAATCTTGTGTTGTTGTATTCCAAAAGCAACATATCCAAACCCATCTTATCCCCAATGTCGTTGAGTGTTTTTCGCTTGACAATTTTGGCTCTCATCTTGGTCAGAAAGCCTTCATCGGCATTTGGATATTTCTTGAAGAGGTACTCAGCTACAACAGTGCTTAGTATAGCATCACCCAGGTACTCAAGCCTTTCGTTGTTGAATTGAACCTTTTTCTCAGTATTGAGATGTTGATTGTTAGACTTGTGATGAAACGCTTGCTGGAACAACGCCATATTGGATGGGACAAAGCCCAATATCGGCCTAAGCTTCTTAGCCAGATTACGTCGGGACGAGAAGAAAAAATTATAGTAGCTCTTAATCAGTGTCAAAATCGACCTACACTTTTTTAAATATCACACATGCATTATGTCCTCCAAACCCAAAAGTATTACTCATTACAACAGATAATGATTTCTCTTGAGCCTCATTAAAAGTTAAGTTCAGTTTGGGGTCAATCTCAGGGTCGTCAGTGAAATGATTTATGGTTGGGGGTACAAAAGATTCCTGTATTGCTAGTATGGATGCCACAGCCTCAACTGCTCCTGAAGCTCCCAGCAAATGTCCTGTCATGGATTTGGTGGAACTAATACTAATATCGTAGGCTTTGTCACCAAAGACCTTGCCGATTGCCTTCAATTCAGCGATATCTCCCAGAGGGGTTGAAGTACCATGCACATTGAGATAGTCAACATCTTCCGGAGAAAGTCCGGCATCTGAGAGGGTGTTCTTCATCACGGCCGAAGCTCCCAGCCCCTCCGGATGCGGCGCTGTAATATGATGAGCATCTGCCGTCATGCCTCCACCAACCAATTCTGCATATATTTTTGCACCTCTCTTCCGCGCATGCTCATACTCTTCCAGGATCAAGGTGGCTCCACCTTCGCCCAGCACAAAACCTTCTCTGTCTTTATCAAAAGGGCGAGAAGCTGTTGCCGGATCGTCATTCCGTTGCGATAAAGCTTTCATTGAACCAAAACCACCGATACCTGCCTTGGTCACAGTGGCTTCAGAACCACCGGCGACAATGATGTCGGCTCTCCCGATTCTGATATTATCAAGGGCACAAATAAATGAATGTGTGGCCGAGGCACAAGCTGAAACAGTACCAAAGTTAAGACCCCGAAAACCATATTTGATAGAAATCTGTCCCGGAGCTATATCCGCGATCATCTTGGGTATCATAAATGGATTGTACCTGGGAACGTCACTATTGGTATTGAATTCAACCTCAGCCTCAAGAGATCGAAGGCCACCGATACCACTTCCCCAAATAACACCTACTCTCTCAGGATTTAGACTGTCAACTTCCAGGCCGGAATCAACCATGGCTTCATCGGTTGCAATAAGGGCATACTGATCGAACTTGTCATGACGCCGTTCCTCCCGTCGGTCAAAATACCTGGAAATGTCAAGATCCTTAATTTCACAGGCAAACTTTGTCTTAAAGTTTGAGGCATCAAAATGGGTAATGAGGGCGGCTCCACTTCTTCCCGACATGAGCCCCTCTTTATAAGACGAAATGTCATTTCCAATGGGTGTCAAAGCCCCAATGCCTGTTACAACAACTCTACGCATATCCTAGGATTCTAGACATTATTCATGTAAAAATAAAAAATCCACAAATGAAATCAGGTCTCATTTGTGGATCTTAATGTTTGCTAAAGTACTTATCTATTCTTGCGTCGCTTTCTCTAAGTATTCAATAGCTTGACCCACTGTCTGTATGTTTTCAGCTTGTTCATCAGGGATAGAAAGATCAAATTCTTTCTCAAACTCCATTATCAACTCAACTGTATCAAGAGAATCAGCACCCAGATCATTGGTAAAACTAGCCTCCGAAGTAACTTCTGATTCATCAACGCCAAGCTTGTCAACGATGATTTTAGTTACTTTGTCTGAAATACTAGACATATCTAATAGTTATTAGGTTAAACAAAATGTGGGGCAAAAATAAGGGTTTAACCTTCTGCTAGACAATTTTTTCAATCTTTTTTAATCCTTCTTCATCTTAACCCTCAGGTATGGCGATCGATTATGCGCTTGTTTTAGTGATATAGCCTTTGAATAGATTGGTAGGGATGTTACCTTTGCCATTCCTAAAAAAAACAGCATGCAGACGGGAAAATACCGAAATACAAAAATTGTAGCCACAGTAGGGCCAGCATCGAGTTCTTATGATGCCCTTCTTGATCTGGTTAAAGCAGGTGTGAATGTGTTTCGGCTGAATTTCTCTCATGGATCACATGCTCAACACCAGGAAGTGATTGAATCTATCATCAAGATCAATGATGAATACGATCAATTTGTTGGAATACTGGCAGACCTTCAGGGTCCAAAGATTCGCATAGGTGATCTTGAAGCTGATGGGTTTCCTATATCACAGGGTGACATTCTTCACTTTGTGAACGAACCTTGTCTCGGCACCAGGGACCAGATCTACATGAGTTATGAAAACTTTCCTCAAGATGTACAACCCGGTGAAAAGATCGTGTTAGATGACGGTAAAGTAGTTCTTGAAGTATTGGAAACTGACAGAAGAAACAAGGTTAAGCTCATGGTGGTACATGGTGAATCACTTTCGTCACGAAAAGGTGTAAACCTGCCCGAGACCAGTATATCCCTTCCATCACTTACCGAAAAAGACAAGGAAGATCTTGAGTTTATTCTGACTCAACCTGTTCACTGGATAGCTCTTTCCTTTGTCCGCTCTCCCGAAGATGTCAAAGATCTTAAAGAACGAGTCCGGGCAGCAAACCATCCCGCCAAAGTGTTGTCTAAAATTGAGAAGCCTCAGGCTATCGTGGAGATTGACAAGATCATCAAACATTCTGATGGCATCATGGTTGCCAGGGGTGACCTGGGGGTGGAAGTTCCAATGGAAAAACTGCCATCCATGCAAAAGATCATTATCAACAAGTGCATGCAGCGGGGTACTCCGGTCATTGTAGCCACCCAACTGATGGATAGCATGATCAACAACCCTTCTCCGACCCGGGCTGAAATTCTCGATGTGGCAAACGCTGTACTGGATGGAACAGATGCGGTTATGCTAAGTGGTGAAACCGCGGTGGGTAAACATCCGGTCAAAGTCATTGAGGCCATGACCAAGATTATTAGGGAGGCAGAAAAGAACTACGACCTGGCTGGAAAGAGAGCCAAGGCTTCCCGAAAATCCAAGACATACTATTCAGATGTTATTTGCATCAATGCCGGTAAGACAGCTGAAGATATCAATGCAAAGGGAATTGTGGGAATTACTATCTCCGGCTACACTGCTTTTAAGATATCCAGCTATCGTCCACCGTGTAAGATCTTTATTTTCTCCAACCAGCATACGACCCTTTGTTCGCTCAGTTTGGTTTGGGGTGTCCAGTCATACTATTATGACAAGTTCACATCGACCGATGAAACCATCGACGATGTAAGTCATATTCTGGAGTCATACCAGGCGGTAAAGAAAGGTGATTATCTCGTTAATACCGGATCCATGCCGCTTCACAGGCGATTTCGAACCAATTTCCTGAAGATAACGTTAGTCGATTAAGACGAAATAAGACAATGACCCTGAGGGTCAATCGTTATCTTAGTAGTTAAAACGAATTAGATTGAGAATACTACTTGTCATAGGAGCTTGCCTGTGTTTTCTCTTGCAGGGATGGAGTCAGACCACTGATCACAGATATACGGAGGAGGAAATCTCAATTGAAAAACAATTTATCGAGGCAAAAAGGTACAAGTTACTGGGTGACCTTGATGCATCCAGCGACTTATTCAAAGAGATTCTGAAAAAATACCGCAATCATGATGCTGCTGCTTTCGAGCTTGCAGAGACTCTAAACCGTGAAGAATCATTTGTTGATGCCTTGCATTACATCAATCTTGCTGTTGGTATTGACCCTGAAAACAAGTGGTATTTACTTCTGAAGTCAGACATTCTTGGCAACCAGAAGAAATACCTGGAGGCCGCGGAGGTATTTGAGACACTAACGGATCAAAACCCTGATGACTATTATCTGCTGGAAAGGAAGGCTTTTCTGTACCGGCAAGCGGGGGAACTCACTGAGGCCATTGCCATTTTGGATGATCTTGAGAGTAAAATGGGTATTACGGCAAGGATATCCGAAATCAAGCATGACCTCTATAAAGAGCTGGGTAAGAAGAATAAAGCTACTGAGGCACTACAGGACCTGATCGACAAATTTCCGGCTAGTACTGAGTACAAACACCTACTGGCTCAATACTATAAGGAGATAGGTAAAGACAGCCAGGCCGAGGATTTATACCAGGAGATACTGACCATTGACCCCGGTGATGCCAGAGCAAATGTAGCTCTCGCCAGTTCCTTTAAAAAAGAAGGAAAGAATGAAAACTACCTTGCTGCAATACAACCCATCATAGAAAGCCAGGAAGCAGACATAGATCTAAAAATTGCTGAATTGATGCCCTATGTGGAGCAATTGCAATCAGGGAAGAATGATGCAATCGCTCCCTCACTTCTGGATCTGATTGAGATCATGGAACGGGTACATCCCCAAGAGGCCAAGGCTTATGCCTTACACGGTGATGTTCTATCTTTGATAGGGGAAGACCGGGAAGCTGTGGAGCAATACAAGAAAACCCTGGAGCTGGATGAGTCAAACGATCTGGTATGGGAGCAGTTGCTGTTGATTCAGGCACAAATGGGAGATATGGAAGACCTGTTTGAAACCTCTTCCGATGCCATGGAGATTTTTCCAAACCAGGCGATGCTTTACTACATGAATGGTTTTGCTGCCGTGGATCTTGGAGAATATGAAGACGCAAGCGATGTTTTGGAACAAGCACTATTCATGGCGGGGCGTAATGAAAATCTGAAATTTAACATACTAGCTCTCCTTGGTAAGTCCTATTTCGGCGAGCAGAAGTTTGAGGAATCTGTGGATGCCTATGAAAATGCTTTGTCGATCAAACCAAACGAACCACGTCTGTTGAATGACTATAGCTATCATCTGGCCTTGAGGGGAGACCGCCTGAATGAAGCTCAGGAAATGATGGTCAAAGCCTTGAAAAAAGAGCCCAACGAACCCAGATATCTTGCCACGCAGGGTTGGGTGTATTACCGGCAACACAAACTGGATGAGGCCAGAGAATCGTTCGAATCATCGCTGAAAAACGGAGGTGATCAATATGCTTACATACTTGAGAACTACGGCGATGTGCTGTTTACTTCAAGCCAGCCCGACAAAGCTGTTAAATACTGGAAAATGGCACAAAAGTTAGGCGGTGGATCGCCTTGGCTGGACCGTAAAATCTCTGAGGAAAAACTGATCGAAGCTCAATGATAAGGCTTGATTCATTGAGATTATTCCTTTTGGTTTTTTTGTCGGGTTTACTTCTGGCCTGCAGCGGTGCCCGTTCAGCTGTTAGCGGTTCAAAAGCAAAAGAGCGATCTTCTAACTATGTCTTAAAACAACTGGCTCTTAACCAGGTAGGGTTCGAAGATCTGTCTGGTAAAGCCAAAATCAGATATGATGACGGAGAGCAAAAAGTAACGTTTCAGGCAACGGTTCGTATGCAACAGGATTCCTTCATCTGGGTCAGTGCATCGGTTCTCAGCTATGAAGTTGCCCGCCTTATGATAAGACCCGATTCCATATTCCTGATCAACAGATGGGAAAAAACCTACCTGGCTGACAGTTATGCCGAATTCGACAACACATTTCAAATACCGGTTACTTTTGATCAACTGCAAAGTATTGTGATAGGCAATATGTTGCTGGATCCGGCCCAGCATATCGATATGGACTTTACCGGCCAGGATTATATGCTAAGTCAAAACAGTCAGCTCTACAACACCCTACATGAAATTGATGGCCTACAATTCCGTCCTAAAGCCATTAAAGTAGAGGATCGCATATCTGGCTACAGTGTGGACGCCCGTCTTGAAGAGTACAAGCCTTTGGATAAATCTGGATATTTTCCCTATTTTCGCGAATACATGATAAAAAATAATAATGTATTTTTCGCTAATATTCAGTTAAATTTCACTTCTCTTGAAACCAACAAGGCCAAAAATGCTCCATTTGAAATTCCGGACAATTACACACCTGGTGACTAGGCTGACAGGATTTGTTTTTGCTTTTTTTCTCCTGATTGGCACTTTATCAGCGCAATCGAGAGCAGAGCTGGAATCAGCTCAAAAACAATTACAGGAAAAAATCAACCTGGTCAATAAGCTTTTGAATGACCTGGAGAACGAAAAGCATACATCTCTCACCGAATTGTCCTTACTCTCTGACCAAATCAAAAACAGACGGAGTTTACTGCTGTCGTACCGGGATGAATTACAGAGAATCCGAAGAGATGAACAATCGACGACCACTGAAATCCAGATGCTGAAGGATGAAAAAGAACAACTTGTCATGCAATACGGCAAGGTAGTCAGGGCAAGTTACCGATCGTCCTTACTTCAAAACAAATGGCTTTTCCTCCTTTCATCAGCCAGTCTGAACCAACTGTATCTGCGATGGAGATATCTCAAGCAGATCAACTCTGCATGGTCTGACCAGCTCTTGGAAATACGAAAGAACTCAGATGAACTTAACGACAAATTACAGGAGTTACTTCAACTGGAAAGTAACCAGTTGGCCATCCTGCGAAAAGAAGATCAGGAACAGGCAGCATTGCAAAACAGTCTTGAGGAACAACAAAAGACAGTAGCTAACCTTGAGAAAAAGGAAGAGAAACTACGCAGGGAACTGAATGATCATGCCCAGGCAAGAAACCGACTTAGAAAGACCATTGAGGAAATGATCCGAAGTAGCAAACCTGCCAAAGCTGAAGAGGCAAACATGCCTATGACTCCGGCCATGGTGCGGTTATCCGCCTCATTTGAGGCCAATAAAGGTTCTTTGCCCTGGCCGGTCGAACGGGGAATTATGAGCAGATCTTTTGGAAAACACCGGCATCCAACCCTCAGGAATGTGAGTATTGTAAACAACGGCGTTGATATTAATACGGAGAGAAAGGCTGATGTACTGGCTTTGTTCGATGGTACGGTGGTAGGCCAACAGCACATTCCGGGATACGACTATATGGTTATTGTGTCCCATGGAAATTACTATACTGTATATTCCTATCTTGCAGAAGTAAATGTCAGCAAAGGGATGAAAGTCAAGACCTCACAAAAAATAGGGACTGCCCGAAGTCAGGATGGCGTTGGTCAGGTTCACCTGGAAGTTTGGGAAGGGAGGAAACTTTTAGACCCCAAAGAGTGGTTAATGACTGTACAATAAGTAGAAAAAGTAGATGAGTACTGATTGGAATGTGGGAATCAAGCAGGGTTCCACACTTAAAAGGAGAAAGGAAAGAGCCGTTCTTGTGGGATTGATCCACCATGATTACACCGACCAGGACATCCGGGACCACCTGGATGAGTTGAAATTTTTGGCCGAGACCGCTGGAGCTAAAACTAAAAAGAGGTTTGTCCAACGACTACCTCATCCAAACAGCAAGACCTTTGTAGGTAGTGGCAAGCTGGAGGAAATTGCCGAATACGTTGAGAAACACGATATAGATCTGGTAATTTTTGATGAGGATTTATCAGGTAAGCAACAAAACGTACTTGAGCAGCGACTTAAGAAAAAGATCATAGACCGAAGTACCCTGATTCTGGACATTTTTGCCAGCAGAGCACAGACCGCCCAGGCTAAAACACAGGTTGAACTCGCCCAGATGCAATATCTGCTTCCTCGATTGAGGGGTTTGTGGACACACCTCGAGAGACAAAGAGGGGGTATAGGGATGCGTGGACCCGGGGAAAAAGAGATCGAAACGGACCGTCGTATAGTTAGGGATAAAATAGCCCAGCTAAAATCAAAATTGGATAAGATCGATCTGCAAAATACCACTCAGCGTAAGAACAGAGGCGACTTGATAAGAGTAGCCCTGGTCGGTTACACCAACGCGGGCAAGTCGACCTTGATGAACAGACTCTCAAAATCTACCGTGTTTGCCGAAGACAAACTCTTTGCCACATTGGATACTACAGTTCGAAAAGTCGTATTTGGCCGGATGCCATTTCTTATGTCTGATACCGTGGGATTTATACGCAAGCTTCCACACCACCTGGTTGAAAGTTTCAAATCCACTCTGGATGAAACCAGGGAAAGTGACCTGCTAATCCATGTTATTGATATTTCACATCCATCCTATGAAGATCATATTGCCACTGTAAATCAGACACTCCAGGAGCTGGGTAGTGGTGATAAACCACAGATCATGGTTTTTAACAAGATGGATCTGTATCGCAAATCAGCCTTTGACGATCTTCTGGATGATCAAACGCGGGAAGAGTTGGAGGAAAGCCTGAAAAGTTCTATTCGAAAGAGATTCGAGGCTCATTGCGTTTTCATTTCAGCAAAAGAAAAAGAAAACATGAATAGCCTTAGATCACTGATCAAAGAAGAAGTCATGAAAAAGTACGAAGAACGTTATCCTTATCAGGTGAAAACCTTTTAATACCACAACTGGCGTTCTTACTTGGCACAATCCTCCAGTTTGTTAACTTTAAGCCGTTTACTACCGCCAATTTCCAAATGAAGGAACCGTATTTTCAATTTAAAGCTCATAACTATGGTCTTCCTCGAGTTTGAGAAACCTCTTGAGAGTTTATATGAACAGCTTGAAAAAATAAAACAGGTTGGACAGGAAGGTGATCTTGATGTGGATCCTATGATCAGAGAATTGGATTCAAAGATCAAGAAGAAACAGAAGGAAATATATGGCAACCTGTCTGGTTGGCAAAAAGTGCAATTGTCCCGACACCCGGAGAGGCCCTATACTCTCTACTACATCTCCCAAATATGTGACAAGTTCATTGAATTGCATGGAGATCGATGCTTTAAGGATGACAAGGCGATCGTGGGAGGCCTGGCCAAGATCAATGGCACTCGCTGTATGATCATCGGCCATCAGAAGGGGGTCAACACCAAAATGCGTCAGTATCGCAATTTTGGAATGGCAAATCCGGAAGGGTATCGCAAGGCCCTGAGATTGATGAAAATAGCAGAAAAGTTTGATCTTCCGGTCGTCTGTTTCATAGACACCCCGGGTGCATATGCCGGTATAGAAGCCGAGGAGCGTGGTCAAGCTGAAGCCATTGCCCGAAACCTCTTTGAAATGGCTACCCTAAAGACACCAATTATTTGCTATGTCATTGGAGAAGGGGCATCTGGGGGAGCAATAGGCATTGGTTTGGGAGATGCTGTATTCATGTTTGAAAACACCTGGTACACAGTCATCTCTCCGGAATCCTGTTCATCCATCCTATGGAGAAACTGGGACTACAAAGAACAGGCAGCAGAGGCCCTTAAACTCACCTCAGATAACATGTACGAGTTTGGGATGATTGATGGCATCATCAAAGAACCCCTGGGAGGAGCCCATACTGATCCCGAGGCCATGGCAAAAACTCTGAAAAGACACATCAAACAGCAGATATCTAAGTTAAAGAAACTGGAGAAAGCCGAATTGATTGATGCCAGAATTAACAAGTATCGTCATATGGGACGATTTCTGGACACGTCGGCCAATGGTGACGAGCAAGGTTGACGCCGGTCAGCCAACTAGTCATCAAACCACCTATCGTTACTTATCTTATCTCCGACCTGGGGCTCATTGGATAGACATATGACTACTTGAGATCGGAAAGCTGCCACCAAATCAGATGGGAATGTCTTTAAAAAAGAGAAAGTCCCAAGCTGGCATGTATGATGGTGAAACTTTAGATTATTTTTGCCAAAATTTGTATTTGGATGAATGGGTCAAGTTTTAGGGGAACCGGAGTTGCCACAATCACACCTTTCAAGGATGGTAAGGTAGATTTTGATACCCTTGCCAGGATCATTGATTACCAGATTGATCAGGGTGTCGATTACTTGGTTTGCCTCGGAACAACCGGAGAGGCTATTACACTCAGCCATGATGAAACAAGGGCTGTACTTAAAAAAACTATTGAAGTAAATAAGAGCCGCGTACCCCTGGTTTTTGGCATTTTTGGAGGTAACAATACAGCTTACCTTGCAGAGAAGCTCAAAAATTATGATCTGGATGGGGTGGATGCAGTTCTGTCTTCCAGCCCGGCTTATAACAAACCTACGCAGGAAGGGATCTTCAGACATTACCAGACCCTGGCAGAGCATAGTCCCCGGCCGATTATCCTATATAATGTTCCGGGACGTACTTCCAGTGCAATTGATGTTAATACCACCCTGCGATTGGCTCATGAAGTTCCCAATGTCATCGGGATCAAAGATGCAAGTGGTGATATGGTTCAGGCCACCAGGCTGGTAAAGCAAAAACCTGAAGACTTCCTGATCCTATCGGGCGATGATCCTACCACACTTCCTTTCCTCGCGTGTGGTGGTGACGGTGTGATTTCTGTGATTGCCAACGCTTTTCCTGCCCTGTTTTCTGATATGGTCCGACATGCGTTAAATGGTGATTTTACCGCTGCCAGAAAAAATCACCTTACACTGATTGATGTTCATCCACCACTGTATAAGGAGGGTAATCCGGCGGGAATAAAGGGCGCCATGGAAATTCTGGGATATGGCAAACGAACTGTCAGACTGCCCCTGGTCGATCTTACAGATGCCACATACCTCCAACTCAAGGAAGCCATGGATCAGGTGCTTTCATGAAGTAATCAATGGTCCCATTCAACCAAATGAAAGAAGACTGGTACGGGTACCATAGCATGTGCCTAACAGATACAAAAAAGGCCGCTTCTTTAAGCAGCCTTATAAAACCATAGTTATCCCGATCAAAAAAATCTTACCGTCACCAGTCAGTGACATTTTTTCTCTATTTGATGAGACAAAGAGTGGAAAAAAAGGCCGCTTCTTTAAGCAGCCTTATAAAACCATAGTTATCCCGATCAAAAAATCTTACTGTCACTAATCAGCGACATTTTTTTCTATTCGATGAGACAAAGAGTGGAAAAAAGGCCGCTTCTTTAAGCAGCCTTATAAAACCATAGTTATCCCGATCAAAAAAATCTTCAGGGTATTAACCTTTCACACAGGACAGGTCTGACAGCAAATCCAGAGACGGGAAGACAATAAATTGCCCTCTTTTCCGTAATGTAAAAGGTTCATTTCAAAAGCAAAATGTATGGTAACGAGTCCATTCAGACACAGCAAAGACGGGTAAAAAATTACTGTGTACTTATCTACAATTATTAACAATAACCACAGACATTTACCATGAAGACAAATAGTGTGCCAGCTTCCATTATCCTGGGAATTTGCTTCATTATCGGGATGTTCATCCTGGGAAGTAAATTTGTAAATTCCCGCAAGACCAATCAATTTGTTTCGGTAAAAGGCCTGGCAGAACTGGAGGTAAAGGCAGATCGTGGATCCTGGATCATTAGTGCTGCCCGCAGTGGAAACAACCTGGAATCGGTGCGAAGCGATATTAACAGCCAGGTTGTTATTGTTCAGGACTGGTTGAAGAAACAGGGCTTTTCAGATGATGAAATGAAAGTAGAGGAATTAAGTCTGCAGGACAATATCTATGGACAGACCAATGCACAATATTCGGCCATGCTGAAAGTCTCGGTATCTACACAAAAAGTGGATCTTTTGGATCAGGTATCTGGCAAGGCCTACGAGTTAATCGACCTCGGAGTTGCTCTTTCGGGTGACCGCTGGATGACCAGACCGCGTTATTACTTTACACAGATCAACGAAATCAAACCATCACTCCTGGCAGAATCAACTCAAGCAGCACTTAGATCTGCCGGTGAATTTGCCGAAAACTCAGGTGCCAGTGTGGGTGGAATAAGAAGAGCAAGCCAGGGCATCATTTCACTAATTCCGGCAAACCGGGTAAACGAATCCGAAGAGTTCTATCTTGAAAAGATAGCCCGGGTAGTCAGTAGTATTGAATACTATATCGAATAGACCGGCAACCTTGTTTGGATTTCAAATAAGAAACCGACCATCTTCATATATTTTGCGGTCGTCAGCATAGATTACTCCACCCTGCTTCATGTCGGTAATCATATCCCAGTGAACACTGGACTTATTCTTTCCACCCGTTTGAAAGTACGATTGCCCAATGGCCATGTGGACTGTTCCCGACATTTTTTCATCAAAAAGTATATTGCAGGTTGACCTCCTGATATTTGGATTAGTCCCAATAGCAACTTCTCCAAATTGTCTGGCTCCTTCGATCTGAAAAATTTCGTCTAACAAGGATTGTCCTGTGGAAGCAGACCAACGGGTTACTTCTCCATCTTTTACCCATAGACGAATCCCCTCCACAAGTTGTCCACGATAGATTGATGGATAACTGAAGGCAATGTGTCCATTCACGGAATCTTCAACAGGAGAACTATAGATCTCACCGGAAGGCATATTGGTCTGTCCGTCTGAATTCATCCACTTCCGATCCCTGACCGAAAACCGAATGTCCGTGCCTTCTGCCTGATACCTGACCATGGATACCTCGTCCATATGGTCAACCAACTTTTGCTGCATATCATGTACAGCACGCCAGGCTCCACCTGGATCGTCTTCAAACAACATACAGGCATTGTACACGAAATACTCGTATTCTTCCAGGGACATCCCAGCCAATTGTGCCGCTGCCTGGGTTGGATATTGACAAAGGCAACGTTTTAACGATCGATCTGCGGTACGTCGATAATAAAGTTGGTTGATCTCTTTCAGGTGGTTATCCCTAATACTGCGTTTATTAGGATCAACACTCTGTTCTTCACTCAGATTGAATGGAGCTCTGATGTGCAGATATGCTTCAAAATCCGAAAATACACCTTTGGTGAGAGGTGATATCCACGACAACTGATCATCCCTTGATTCCGAAAAGAAAATCCGTGTTTTTTCGCGCCAATCAAGATCAGTAACTACATGTACGCCTTTTCTTAATGCCTGACGGTATACCTCTCTAACCAGGGGTTCAGCCAGGGTGGTCGACTTTACAAAGAGTCTCTCCCCGTCCTTCAAGTCAAGGCAGTAGTCAACCAACAATTGGGCATACTTTTCAAGGATAGTGTTCATGTTTTTGGCGGATTTGGATACCCAGGCTTGAAGCCGGACTTTGCATTACATAATGTTGGTTGAACTGTGTTTGTATCGTTCAAATAAAAAAAGCCATGGCGGTCGGCTCATGGCTTTTCATTATATCTTATCAGAATCAGTTACCAGCTAATATCCTCTTCAGTTTCAGCAGAGGTATCATCTTGTTCATTAGATGTTGTCGGGGTTGTAACTGATTCCGCTTTTTCATTCATTCTTCTTTCCTCCCATTCCTTATTCTTACGGGTATATTCTTCGTAATCGTAATCAGGCATTAATTCTGTCTTCACATGCTTGATCGTCTCATCCAATCCCTCCAAAAATCGATTGAAATCTTCCTTATAGAGAAAGATCTTATGACGTTCATAACCATCACCATCAAATCTCTTGGTACTCTCGGTCAGCGTTATATAGTAGTCTTCGCCCTTTGTTTGCTTCACATCGAAAAAGTATGTCCTTCTTCTTCCTGCACGCACTCTGTTTGAGTATACACTGTCAAACTTCTTCGAACTATTCTCGTTTTCCACAATCCTTGTAGTTTGGTTCACAATCTAAAGAAACCGTACAAAAGTACATCTTTGGTAAAAATAAAGGATTTTTTATAAAACTTTATTTTCCGTATCAATCAACTGCTGACGTTCAAACATACGGTAATACATCCCTCTTTTGTCCAGGAGTTCTTCATGGGTACCACTTTCGACGATTTTTCCCTCATCCAGCACAATAATCTTATCAAATGGAAGCAGACCATAGATTCGGTGCGTAATCATGATGGTGGTCTTGTCTGTCAGCACATCATTGAGATAATTGAGTATCCTGTTTTCAGTAGTAGTGTCCACCGCACTCAAACAGTCATCCAGGATGTAAACCCTGGGCTCTTTCATAAAGGTTCTGGCCATGGCCACCCTTTGTTTTTGGCCTCCTGACAGGGTTAGTCCCCTTTCCCCTACCCTGGTTTCAAACTGTTCCGGTAGTGACTGTATGTCTTCATACACTGCTGCCTTGCGGGCATAATACTCCTCATCTTTTTCATATGACCCCTCTTCATCGCGGCCAAAAGATATATTGTTGCGAACAGTGTCCGAAAAAAGAAAAACATCCTGCGTAACGTATCCAATCTGCTCGCGCAGTTCGTTCAGATTAATCTTGTCAATGCCCTGGTCATCCAGGGTTATTTTTCCCGTGGCATCGTACATGCGCATGAGCAAATCGGCAATAGTCGTCTTACCGGATCCGGTCTTGCCTACAATGACCATCTTTTCACCGGGCATTAATTTGAAGGAAATATTCTTCAGCGCTTCGATCCCGGTATCCGGGTAGGTAAAACTTACATCAGTAAACTCGATCTTCCCTTGTACATCAAATGGTTTGTCCGATGGGTTTTTGATCTCGGGCTCCGTACTAAGAAATTCATTGATACGTTTTTGCGAAGCCTCAGCCTGCTGTATGATCGAAGCTATCCACCCAATGGAAGTCACCGGCCAGGTCAGCATATTTACATAGATTACAAATTCAGCTATGTTCCCCGGAGTAATATTCCCCTTATAAACCTGCAATCCTCCAAAGTAAATGGTCATGATGGTACTGGCTCCTATGATCAATAACATCAAGGGAAAAAACAGGGCATTAACACTGGCAAGCTTCATGCTTTTACCTTTATAGTCTTCGCATTGCCCGGCGAAATACTTGCTCATCGCCTGCTCATGTGTATAAGACTTGACTACTCTGATACCACTAAATACCTCCTGTGCGATACTATTGAGTCGTGATAGTTGCTGTTGAATCACCGTGCTCTTTCGATGAATAACCGAACTGACAAAGTATATTGATAACGAAAGTAAAGGAAGTGGTAACAGACAGTAGATCGATAACTCCACACTAACGGAAAACATGGAGTAAATCACCATCACAAACAGCGTAAAAAGGTTTATACCATACAATACAGCCGGTCCGATATACATCCTAACCTTCGAAACATCTTCTGTTATTCTGGCCATCAGGTCTCCGGTCATATTGCGCCGGAAGAATCCCTGATCCAATTTTTCATAATGCTGAAAAATCTCTTTGCGCATGTCGTATTCGGTGAGGCGTGACATCACAATAATGGTTTGCCTCATGAAATACATAAACACACCCATGATAAGGGCAAGTAAGAGTACCAGCACAGCGAAGAAAAACAAGGATTGTGCAATCTGATCGTACACGAGATCCTGAGCTTCAAATCCACGCACAAGCTGGTGCATGCGAATATTCTCATAGACGAGATCCAGAGCCTGGCGGATGGCCTGAGGTTGAAGTACCCGAAAGTAATTGGAAAGGGCCACAAAAACGAAACCCAGTATGATGTGCCACCTGTAACGAAGAAAGAATTTATTTATATACCTGAGTTCCTTCATGGGGTAAAGATAGTATTTTAACCCTCCGATATCATGGATCCACATCAACTGCCACCCTCAGGGTTGACATCCCCTCCTGCTTTTTCAGATAGATGACAGCTTGATCAATCCATGACTTGGTCTGGCGAATAAGTTTTGGTTGTTTTTCCAGTTTTATGTTCAGATGATAGACATAGCGATTGCGGACCCTGGCCACCGTGGGCTTTATCGGTCCCATTACCCGGTTACCTATCCTTTTCGTCAAAAAGTCAACCAGGAACTTGGCGGCCGACGCGGAAAGACTTTCCCGGCGATGACGGGTAGTTATCTCAATGAGTCTGGTGTAAGGAGGAAATCCAAACTGAGCACGCTCTGACAATTCCCTGCGGTAGAAACCGGCATAATCGTGTTGCAGCACCTCTTTGATTACCGGATGTTCGGTATTGTACGCCTGTATCAAAACAGTACCTTTCTCCTTTCTTCTTCCCGATCTCCCACTCACTTGCGTCATCAATTGAAAGGCACGTTCTGAAGATCTGAAATCCGGGTAGTATAGCAGTTGGTCGGCGTTGATCACACCGACCAGCGTAACAGCTTCAAAATCCAGTCCCTTGGTTACCATCTGAGTACCAATAAGGATGTCTATTTTACCTGACTCAAAGGCCACCAATATTGCTTCCAATTGCTTTTTGCCCCTGGCTGTATCCAGGTCAAGACGACCGGTGCGATAGTCCGGAAACCTGATCTTTATTTCATCCTCGATCATTTCGGTACCAAATCCCTTCAGAGTCAATTCATGGTTGCCGCAATCAGGACATGTTAATGCGGGTGGTTCACGATAACCACATAAGTGGCATTGCATATTGTGGTTATACTGATGATAAGTCAACCCGATATCGCAGTTGCGACAGACATGGGACCACCCGCAATTACTACATAACATAAGAGGTGCAAACCCCCTTCTGTTTTGAAATAATATAGTCTGAGAACCAGCTTCCCTATTCTTCTCGATGGCTTCAAGAAGCTGCCCGCTGAAGTGTCCGGTTCCAGCCTTCTTTTTGAGATCAATAATCTGGATCTCAGGCATCAATGCATCACCAAATCGATCCGGCATTGTCACCAAATGGTATTTACCGGTAGCTGCATTGTGATAACTTTCAATGGAGGGAGTAGCACTGCCAAGTACAATCTTGCATTGATGCAAATTACTCATTAGCACTGCTATATCACGGGCCTGATATCTGGGATTGGGGTCCTGTTGCTTGTAGCTGGCATCATGTTCTTCGTCGACCACAATCAATCCCAGGTTATCAAAAGGCAGAAACATACCCGACCGGGCAGCCAGGATCACTTTAGAACTTCCCGGAAGTCTTCTCCACACTTCAACCCTTTCTCCCTCGTTGACCTTGCTGTGATATAAATACAGATCATCACCGAAGACTTTTTTTAACCGTCCCACGATCTGGGTTGTCAGTGCGATTTCGGGCAGAAGATACAGCACCTGCTTACCCCTGGCTAACTCTTTCGTGATCAATTCTATATAAACCCTGGTTTTTCCACTACCGGTGACCCCGTGAAGTAATACCGGAACTTCATTTTCAGATTCTATCGCTGAAATCGTTTTGACCTGCTGATCAGAGAGTGGCAGTGTCGTTTCCAGTTCATCAGAATACTTGTCGATCCTGCTCACTTCGAGCTGATACCTCTCGATGATACCTTTCTTCTCCAATGCACCCATCACCTGATGTGTTACTTCTGCCATCTTGAGAATATCTTCCTGGGTAACATGCTCATGAGTCTTTGCCTGCTTGATCAGGGCAAGTAATGCCCTGGTCTGGTGTTCCGAACGACTGGTAAGGTCAAAGACCTGCGATTGATCTTCGGCTGCCAGATAAGATGGTCCAAACCTGACGGCTGTTATCTTCTTGGGTTTGTAGCTGGATTGCATCTCCTCTTTCAACTCAATTACATCCTTCTCCAGCAATTCTTTGATAACAGGATACACCGTTTTGATATCAAGGATGGACTGGATCTGCTGGATGGTCAGCTGTTTCTGAATGGATACTGCCTCGGCAATGAGATAGGCATTGTCACTCAAGTCAAAAATTCCATCATCCATACCCGGGCCCGGTAAAATCACCGTTTCACTGTGTAGTTTTAACTGACTTGGTAGTGCAGCATGCATCACCTCACCCAGGCTGCATACATAGTAGTCTGTCATCCACTTCCAAAGCTCAAGTTGTATGGAGTTTATGATCGGCTGATCATCCAGCACTGCAAGGATCTCCTTTGCCTGGTATTCGGGGGGGCGGTCATGTACCCGGGACACAAGACCAGCATAAAGCTTTCGTTTTCCAAATGGCACTTCAACTCTCACTCCCATGCGTGCCATATCCCTCATACTTTCCGGCACTTTGTAGGTGTAGGTATATTTTACAGCCAGCGGAATAATAACATCAACAAAGGTTGTTTGATTCTGACCAGACAAATTAAAAGATTTTTCCAGGGATTCAGATATGCGATCATTTCCAAATTAACAACTTATATTTAGGAATGTTAGGGAACAATCATGCGATTTTTCACTTGCTTTTTACTTGCTCTTTTCCTCATCTCATGTGACAATCAGCACCGGGGACTGGAACCCGAACGCTCTCCTGAGGAAATTCGTACAAGACCGAACGATCATTTGTTTTTTCAACGGTCCTACCCGGACACTGTTTTCAACGTACCTGCCTTCCTCTCAGAGATCCGGAAAACTCAACAAAGAGAGGTAACCAAAAATCATTTGACAAAAAGATCGGGCCATACCTGGGTGACCCAGGGACCTGCTAATCCGGGAGCCCGCATCAATACACTGGCCGTTGACCCCGTCAACCCATCAACCATGTACCTGGGGTTCTCAACGGGTGGCATCTACAAGTCAGTCGATGGAGGGGCCTCCTGGGATCCCGTTTTCGACCAGTTTCCTTTCCTTGCCATAGGAAGTCTTACCATTAATCCACATCACCCCAATGAAGTTTTTGCCGGAACCGGAGATCCGAATATTTCAGGAAATCCTTTCATTGGAGATGGGCTGTATCTTTCCACAGACAAGGGGTTGACCTGGAAAAAAGTGGGATTGAGTGAGGTCGGTGTCATCAGCAAAGTCATAGTTGATCCAGTCAATGAAGACGTGCTCTATGTGGCAGCCATGGGAATTCCTTACTATAGAGACGAAAACCGGGGTGTATACAAATCCACAGATGGGGGAACCACATGGAAGAAAGTCCTATACCTGGGCCATATGACCGGAGTCATCGACCTGGTCATAGATCCATCGAATCCTCAAACGCTGTATGCTGCAGGTTGGGATCGCATCCGCAATTATGAAGAGTCAATAACCAGTGGTCCGGGGGCTAAGATATACAAGACCACAGATGGGGGCAGCGAATGGGTGCCACTGGAGTCAGGTTTACCATCGGGAACTTATTCCAGAATCGGGCTGGCAATGTCTCCGTCAAATCCGGACCGGCTATATGCCGTATACGTTGGAACTGATCTCGAGCTTCACGGAGTTTATACGACGACCGATGGTGGCAGTACCTGGAGTAATCTACCAACAGGTAACAAGTCGGGACTGGGGAGAAACACCTTTGGGGGATTTGGCTGGTACTTCGGAAAAATAGCTGTGCACCCAACAAATGAGGATGAGATATACCTTCTCGGTGTCCGGCTGTGGCGATGGAATGCACAAGACAACGAGTGGCAAATAGCTGACGAATCCAAGATTGGGGAGGTTCATGCTGACATGCATGTGCTTCAATTTCTGGATAACGAAAGGTTCCTCCTGGGAACAGATGGAGGTCTCTACAGTACACACGACAAAGGCGAGATCTGGATCGATCAGGACAACATCCCCACAACACAGGTTTATCATGTAAGCTACAACCCACATAAACCTGACATGTATTTTATGGGTGCTCAGGATAACGGCAGTATGTACGGAAACCGTGACGAAATGAACTCATGGGAACCATATTTTGGAGGAGATGGATTTCGAAGCCTCTTCCATCCGATCGATTCAATGTTTTGGTATGTGGAAATTCAGAATGGGGGTCTGGTCTATACGAAAGATGGTGGTTCGTCCTATCAGTCTGCGACCCGTGGCATCGATCGCAATGATAAAGTAAATTGGGATGCACCGGTGATCATGAGTCAATACCATCCCGATATTCTATACTACGGAACTGACCGGGTTTACCGGAGTTCCGGAGGTACCGAAATTCAGTTTCAGGCGATCAGCCCTGACCTGACGGACGAAATCGTCTTACTGGACCTTACCAGCAATGTAACTGCCCTTTCCGAATCTCCCCATCAGGAAGGACTCCTCCTGGCAGGCACTGGGGATGGCAATCTGTGGCTCGGTAGAACCCATAAAGAAGAATGGACAGATATCACCGGAAACCTACCGGACAGGTATATCACTTCAGTGCGGTTTGCATCGGTGGATTCTAACGTGCTCTTCGTTACCCATAGCGGATATAAAGCGGGAGAATCAATTCCACATATCCATCGATCTGACGACCTGGGAAATTCCTGGATCAACATTTCCGTAAACCTTCCGGATCTGCCCATTAATGATATCCTCATCCTCCCCAACAACAATGACCAGGTACTGTTTACGGCTACGGATGCAGGAGTCTATTACACCCGGGATGGTGGCCTCACATGGGATAGACTTGGATCAAACATGCCATACGTGCCTGTGTTCGACCTGGAATATCACCCAGTGAATGATGAGATTATTGCTGGCACTTTTGGCAAATCCGTAATGACTTATGCACTTGATCAGGAAGGAATTTCCGGTATGGAATCGACTTCTGTATCAGAGCCTCCGGTTGAACAGATTCAGGTTTTTCCCAACCCGGCAAACGAGGTAGTCCACTTTCGACTACCCGGTCTTACTGACCCTGCCTATTCGGTACAGGTCTTTGATGATATGGGTCGTGTAGTAATCGAAGAGCATGGCAATGAACAACATGCACTGGACATTGGCCACCTGCCCGTGGGGATCTACTATCTCAAACTGGTCCAATCGGGTATTTATTACACAGCCAGATTCATCAAACAGTAGAGATCGATCGGCAATAAGACGGATTCCGGTTATGTGGAACTTTTGATAACCCTGTGCGAATACGCTCAATTGTTGGATACATATGTATCTTTATCCTTATTCATAATTATATGAAGGAAAAGCCCCTGATATTAGTCACCAACGATGACGGGATTCTGGCACCCGGACTCAGAGCTTTGGTTGATATAGTAAGTCCCATCGGTGACGTAGTAGTGGTTGCCCCTGATAGTCCACAATCGGGTAAAGGACATGCCATCACGATCAATGAGCCATTGAGAATCAATGAAGTAAAGGTATTTGGAGAAATTCGCGCATTCGAATGCAGTGGTACACCGGTGGATTGTGTCAAACTTGCCATGAACGTCATTGAAAAGGATCGCCCTTTTGATTTATGTGTTTCCGGCATCAACCATGGATCCAATGCCGCAATCAATATTATTTACTCCGGAACACTATCAGCAGCTATGGAGGCCTCCCTAGAGGGGGTAAATTCCATTGGGTTTTCACTCCTCGATTATTCATTTTCTGCCGACTTTGAGCCCTGCAAACCGTACCTTTCCCAGATAGTCAAATACGTCCTTCAGAATGGTGTGGATCAATCCAGGCTCTTGAATGTCAATATTCCAGCCGGGGATATTGAAGGTGTAAAGGTGTGCAGACAGGGAGAAGCGAAGTGGGTGGAAGAGTTCCAACAGGGCACTGACCCGAGAGGTGAAAGCTACTACTGGCTAACCGGCAGATTTGAAAACATGGACCCCGGGCAAGACACGGACATTTACGCTCTCGATCATGGTTATATTTCCATCGTTCCATCTATGCATGATCTCACACATCATTCAGTCATCGATATCATCAAGCCGTTAGAACAGATAAAATTAGGTTATGACACAAAGTAAAAGGCAACGATATGATAAAGTGATCACGGGTATCCTTGCCGGACTTTTGTTGCCCGTCTTTTGGTATTTTGTCATGATGACCCTCTACAGTAGTTTTGAAGAAATGGGATGGATGCAACCGGGAACAGTTTCCATGGACTTCAGGCAAAGAACATCTGCACTGGCAGCTGTCTGTCTCAACATTTTACCACTCCAGGTATTCAAGACACAGTATATGGATAGCGCCATGCGGGGAGTCATTTTTCCAACGGTACTCTATGTCGGTCTGTGGTTGTACCGTTTTGGCTCATCAGTTCTATAGTACATGCGATACTACATCATAGCTGGTGAGGCTTCTGGTGACATGCATGGAGCCAACCTGATGAAATCACTGAAAGCAAAAGACCCGGAAGCCGATTTCAGGTTCTGGGGTGGTGATAAAATGCTGGCTGTTGGGGGCACCATGGTCATGCATTACCGCGAAACAGCCTATATGGGGTTTGTTGAGGTGGCGAAAAACCTGCCATCCATTTTCAGAAACCTGAAATTTTGCAAGGAAGACATTAGTAGCTATGGACCGGATGCCCTGATCTTAATTGATTATCCGGGTTTTAACATCCGGATTGCCGAATGGGCCTCTGGCAAACTCTCACAACAGTCGAGGGTTATGTACTACATCAGTCCGCAGGTGTGGGCCTGGAAAGCCAAGCGGGCAATCAAACTCAAGCAGTCGGTTGATCGTATGTTTGTGATCCTGCCTTTCGAAAAATCTTTTTACAAACAATACGACTTTGATGTCACCTACGTAGGACATCCACTGTTGGATGAGTTAATACATGTGGAAAAAGACCAGACTTTTCTAAATCGGCACGACCTTGATCCCAACCGAAAAATCGTAGCCTTACTTCCGGGAAGCAGGAAACAGGAGGTAGAAAGCCACCTGGAAACTATGTTGGGATTGGTTGATACGTTCTCCGACCTCGATTTTGTCATAGCCGGAGTTCCCTCTCTGGATATCCGCCTTTATCAAAAGCTCATGCCGGGATCTTCTGAAAACACCTATCTGGTTATGGACGAAACCAGGTCTTTGCTGCAACATGCAGATGCAGCAGTGGTGGCCTCAGGAACAGCTACACTGGAAACTGCCATGTTTAAGGTGCCACAGGTTGTAGGGTATCGCGGCGGGTTTCTCAGTTACCAAATTGCCCGCCATCTCATCAACATAAAGTATATAAGTCTGGTAAACCTCATTGCCGAACAAGAGCTGGTAAAAGAACTGGTGCAAAACGAATTCACTACAGAAAACCTGGGTGCAGAATTAAAAAACATCCTGCAATCAGACCATCGACATCGGATCATCCAGGGATACGAAAGTCTCTACCAAAAGCTCGGTGGTCCGGGTGCATCCGATCACACAGCCGATGAGATAGTACAAGATCTACGATCAAAAAAATGATGGCCTACTTACCTTTCTCAGCTTTGGATTTGGTTGACTTGCCGGATTTAGCCGATTTCTTTTTCTTAATCGTTCCCGGTGCCTGATCTTCCACCATTTTTATCACATCTTCTTTGGTCAACCCGGCAATCTCTTCTTCACCGTACTTGGTTCCATCTTCTTTTTTTGGAATCTTGAAGTTCTTCCGTTTATACTTAATGTAGGGACCCCAGCGTCCATTTTCCACGGAAAGACCATCTTTCTCCCAGCGGTGGATATAGCGATTGGCTTCTTTCTGAATCTTGGCTTCAATCAACTCATGACATTCTTCCTGGGTTAAATTCTCAGGATCAAAGCGGCGTGGAATATTGACATACATCCCATCATATTTGAGATACGGTCCAAACCGACCTTTGCCACGGGTATAGGGCACACCTTTGTAGGTTCCGATTGGTTCATCAGCCTTCTTTTTGGCTTCTATCAATTCCCTGGCTTGCTCAAAATCCACTTCGAAGGGATCTGTCAACCTGCCCAGGGAAATAAAATCTTCACCAAACTTTACATAGGGTCCGTACCTGCCCGTATTTACACTCACCTCCTTGCCATCGTACTCACCCAGCACTTTGGGCAATTTGAAGAGCTCCATGGCCTCCTCCATCGTGATGGTTTCGAGCTCCTGTCCGATCTTCAGATTGGCAAATTGAGGTACCCCCTCTTCACCAACTTCTTCGACAGTGCCTATCTGGATCATAGGCCGACCATACTTCGAAATCTTGGCTACCACACTATGACCAGTAGCCGGATCCTTACCCAGTAGGCGCTCTCCACGTGATCGCTTGGCATTCTGAAGAGTATCTTCCACTGTACTGTGAAAAGGACCATAAAAGCTTTCCAGCATTTTGGTCCAATCTGATTTTCCTTCCGAAATGTGATCAAATTGCTGTTCAATATCTGCTGTAAAACCATAATCCATGATCTGATCAAAATGTTCGCTCAGAAAGTCTGTCACAATTCGACCTACATCAGTTGGGTACAACCTGTTTTTGGTTGTCCCCGTAATCTCCGTTTCTTCTTTTTCACGGATTTTTCCATCCGCCAAAGTGAGGATCTGGTATTTGCGTTCTACACCCTCCCGGCTTTCCTTGGTTACATATCCGCGATCTGGCTCCATGATTTTACTAATCGTTGGAGCATAGGTAGAAGGTCTTCCAATCCCCAGTTCTTCCAGCTTTTTCACCAGGCCCGCTTCCGTAAAACGCGATGGTGGCCTGGTAAACCGTTGGGTAGCGTCCATTTCCTTTAGGTCCAGGACCTGGTTTTCTTTGAGGGGTGGAAGCATTCCCGCTGTCTCTTCCCCTTCATCTTCATCATCCTTACTTTCCAGATAGACTTTCAGAAAGCCATCAAATTTCAGTACTTCACCGGTCGCAACCAAAGACTGATCAGGTAGGGTAGAAATCCCAATATCCACTTGCGTTTTTTCCAACTCTGCATCCGCCATTTGTGATGCCAACGTCCTTTTCCAAATTAGCTCATACAGACGCACCTGATCCCTATCTCCCGAAATCTGCTGATTTTCAATGTATGAAGGTCTGATTGCTTCGTGCGCTTCCTGGGCACTTTCATTTTTCTTAGTGTACCTGCGGGTCTTAACATACCTGTCCCCGTATTCTTTCTTGACTACATCGGCCAATTTACCCAGAGCTACCTCACTCAGGTTGGTACTGTCCGTACGCATGTAGGTAATGTGTCCTGCCTCATATAGTTTCTGAGCTACAGACATGGTACGTTTCACTCCAAACCCCAATTTTCTACTGGCTTCCTGTTGCAAGGTTGAGGTGGTAAATGGAGCAGCTGGTCGCCGTTTGGCTGGCTTTACTTCAATCTTTTGAATGACAAAATCAGCACCATTGGATTTCTCCAGAAAAGCTCTGGCATCTTCAATGCTCTGAAGTCGATCCTGCAAGTCAGCTTTGAGGATAACCTCCTTATTGTATTCATTCTGCACCCGAAACAAGGCAGAAACCTTGAAGTATGGTGTTGATTCGAAGGCATTGATTTCACGCTCCCGCTCCACGATTAATTTGACGGCGACTGATTGTACCCGTCCCGCAGACAATTTTCCTTTGACCTTCCTCCACAATATCTCCGAGAGCTCATAACCTACCAGACGATCCAGGATACGTCGTGCCTGCTGTGCATTGACCAGATTCTGATCAACCGTACGAGGAGCTGTAATCGCTTTCTTAATGGCGGGAGCAGTAATCTCCCGAAAAACAATCCTTTTGGTTTCCTCCGGATCGAGATTCAGAACTTTGCACAGGTGCCAGGAAATTGCCTCTCCTTCACGGTCTTCATCCGTTGCCAGCCAGACCTGATCGACTTTCTTGACCCAGTCCTTCAACTCTTTGACTACCTTCTTCTTTTCAGGGGTGACTACATACTTGGGAGAAAACTTATTGTCCACGTCAACCGCTGCACTACTTCTCTCCAAATCCCGAACATGTCCATAACTGGACTTGACCGTGTAATCCTTACCCAATATCTTCTCAATGGTTTTCGCCTTGGCCGGCGACTCCACTATCAGCAGGTTTTTCGGCATTTTATTAATTTTTTATAGATGGTTCTATCGCACTCTCAACACGCGACAAAATTAACATAGATATTATAATGTCCTAATGAGCCTCAAGATATCGTTCCCTGAACTCACTTTGATAGTCCCCCAGAAAGGTGTCAAAAGAGATGGGAGCTCGGCCAAGAACCTTTCTGATATCGCCACTGATTTCAGCCTCTTTACCAGTTTTGACCACCCGATACAGATCGGTCATTTTACCGGCAGTATTCTCTGACCAGCCCAGTGATTTCATTTTCTCAAGGTACTCTTCCTCTCCCAGGGGAACATAGCGTACTCGCCTGCCCAGCACAGAACTGATTTTCCGAGCCACTTCAAAGTGTGATAGTGCCTCCTCAGAAGTAAGTTCCAACGTTTCACCGTGGCAGCATTCACTTGTCAATACCTCGCAGGCCACAGCAGCAATATCTCTCACATCGACAAAAGCCGTTTGCGCATCACCTGCAGGGAGATAAAACTTTTTCTCCTGCAGGACAGTTAAACCAATCCAATTCAAAAAATTTTGCATAAACCATCCCGGGCGCAAAATAGTATGATGAATGCGGCTCTGTCTGACCAGGTTTTCCACCTGATGTAGCGGTTTGCCTGGAATATCTCCCGTAGTCCGGCCCGAACTAAACACCATTTGTCTCACACCCTCATCCTCCATCACATCGATCAACTTTTCGACCTGATCAGGAGCATCTGGTGAAGGTGCGATGAAAAACAACTTGTCAACTCCCGACAATGCATGAGCATAGGTGTTTTGCACGTCATAATCAAACAATACTGAGTCGACATCATCACCAAACTCCAATCTGGCCTTCTGCTGATCCCGGACAGCCAGCCGAAATGGGATAGATTTACTACGGCATTCTGCCACCAGGTTCCGTCCAATCTTCCCGGTAGCTCCAATAATCAATAACATATTTTTAATTCCTGATTCCTTCGCTTTCGATAACTGTGCCCTGCTTTAGTCTTTCCTCTACCTCCAACCTTCGCAGCTCAGAAAAATGAGCCGCCAGCGAATCCAACTGCATGGGCTGGTCATTGAGCTTACGGTGATAACAGTACATCAAGGTGGAAGCCATATCATCAGGATAGGTAATTCCCTTTTCCCTCAAGGTATGAGAAAGCCTGCTTCCTTCGTAAAAGCCCCAATTGACGATCATCCATCTACCAAAGGAAAAGTGTATCATTTTGACCGCCCGATCCTCAGGCTGCACTCTAAATCTTTCCTGGCCATCAGGGTCGACAACTTCGTCCAGCACTCGCATGGCATCGTCCACATCTTTAGGGATGTATCGGCCATTAATGTAGGCTTTGCTGATTCTTTCCTGATATTCCTGTGCGTACTGGTTAGCGTAGGTGGTATCCTTTACCTGCGCTATGCTCAGGAAGGGCACAAAGAAACATATGATAAATCCTGCTAATCGCATCAACAGACTTTTATTTGTTGTTAATCAAAACTATACCAATTTTGCGGCATGACTTCATCACTGTACCGGTACTCTGAAACAAGAACAATAAAAGTTTCATTCGGTTTCTCATCAGCCAGTTCTAATTTACTTTTCTGGCTTATCCCATTTCGTCATAAAAGCGGGATGGCACATGGCGCAGGTTTCACTCCCTTCCAGATGCCCCGACTGACTGAAAATATCCCCAAATGATTCCCAAATCTTTATCATGTCAAAGTACTGGTCACCATGAACTACAAACCTACTCTTTTTGAAATCTTCCTGCTACAACTGGTCCTCTATTCAGCTGTCTTTCTCTGGAATGACCATATCGGTTTTCTACTCTGTGTAATCTTCTCACTGATCAGTCTTACGTTGGTGATCATTTCACATCTGATAGAGTTGGTAGAACGGTCAAAAGTCCCGGTATGGTATTATAAGGTCATGTGGATTACTACTGTGAGTCCCTGGATTGTAGTTTTTTTCTTTTCGTTCCTGGGTGAGCTTACCTTCCTATCTCCCTGATTCAGTATTGATTTTGGGTCTCGCCTTGCGCAGGGAGATTGAAAAAGTACTTCCCCGGATTTCGGTTTGCAACATCAAAGTAGAATCTGTTATCTCCTGCAAATGATAGTTGAGGAGTGGATCACTCTGTTGCACGATAATGTCCTCAGAAATATGATACTTAAAGTTGGTTTCACTACCCAGAATATTGGTTTGCAAACTCGTATCAGGAAGAAAGACGAAGTATAAATCCCGGAGCCGATCGGTCTGACTGCCATTTACCGTGGCCGAAGAAAGCTCCCACCTACCCAATAGCTGATCATCAGCGGGTCCTTCCTCAGTCTGCTGACAAGCAATAGTCGTGAAGACCAGACCGAGAATAATTATGAAGCTTGACTGAAGAGAGGTCATCATCTGGGATTAGGATACAGATTTTAGTTCCAAGAGGCTAATTTCAGGTAAAATACCAACTCTTCCCGGGTATCCCAAGACACCAAATCCCCTATTTACATATAGATGTTGATCATTTTCC
>JAUILF010000420.1 GCA_030433135.1 Bacteroidia bacterium
GAGCGAAATCATCTTTTGCTCTATCGCCTCTTTTTCTTTCATGTTACGTTACATTTATGTATGCCTCTTTCAATTGCTTTAAAGCCCTGTGGACCCTGCTTTTCACTCCCGTTTCGGATATCCCGATAATTCGGGCTACTTCCTTGTACTTCAATTCCTCAAACCTGGTCAGGATCAAGACTTCCCTTGATTCACTACTTAGTTTTGCCAATGCCTTTGAAATATCACTCTCATCGAGATGATCCATACTTGGCTCAAATGATGCGTGGTGGGGTTCGATTTCATCCGCCATCTGCCCTTTTCGTTTTCGGTAATGATCCATCAGGCAGTTTTTAGCAATACGAAAGATCCAACCGATGAAAGGATACTCTACTCTATAGGTGTGTTTACCCCTAAGAGCCCGCTCAAATACATTCTGAATCAAATCTGAACTCAGTGCCTGATCATGCGTCATGCGGACGAAATAATCAAAAATCTTCTGATGATGTTTTCGGAAAAGGGTACCCAGTTTAGCGGTATCACCTTCGGCCACCCTTGCCATAAGTTGTTCGTCCGTCATTGCCATCCTAGTGCTCCAACACAAAAAAATTATGGTTTCATTCGGTTTCTTTTCAGCCATGTCTTCGTTACTTTTCAGGTACGTCCCGCTTTTTCCCGAAAAAAAGCGGGATGGCTATGTTCCTTCTAAGTGCCTTGACCTGACTTAAAATAATCCCGAATGATTCCCAAAATCCTTATTGTGTCAAAGCACGAGGTTATTCGCTTTTCATCCTGTTTCGTTATTTTGATTACGGGCAGGACAAAGAAAAGGTTGCAGGCAGTCGCAACTTTTTTTTGAATAAGTAGAAATGTCAGTAAAACCCGGATCGACCTGAACTATCTCAGCCCATTTACATAGTGGGCGCCGGCTCAAAATTCAGCCAGGTCAGGATCCCCATGACTCCTTCATCAGCTCCGTGAAATTTGAGATAGACATCGTGGGTACCTGTCACGTTTTCCAGAGGGATTGAATATTTCTTCATGCCGAAATTCTGAGGACCGAAATCCACATCTACTGAACCAACCGGTGAAGATTCTGCACTGTCAAGGCAGAGGTCCACACTTCCTCCTTCGGTAAAATCCGGAGCCAAAATAATGCTCAACTCCAGGGCGGCCACACCGGTCAGGTCGATCTGATCATACCTGACCCATCCCTGATCCTGACCAATAATAATGGGCATGGCAGGTATGTTTCCCTGAGCAGCCTGGTCTTCGTCCGGGGTAAAGCGGGAAGCCACTGAAATAGCATCACATGAAGCTGCCTGTATCTTAGGGTGCCGCAGGGTCATCACTTTCCGGGTAGTCAATGGGTCGACTCCATTGGCACCGCGGTCTGTATATGTGGCCATGAGAACGTAGGTACCATCTTCATTAGATTCGGTAGCCATATCGGGACTGAATTCACCTTCAGTAGGTAAGGTTTTAAGACCCTCTGATTCGGAGAGAGACAGAATGTAATCGATCATATCACCCGCCTCAGCTTCCGTGAGTTGAGGATGTGCGGCCATGGCGTTCTCACCCCAAACACCGCCACCGCCATTCAGGACTTTATCGATCAGATATGATCTGGCTTCCGGATCGCCCTCATATCGGTCTGCCACTTCCACATAAGAGGGTCCAATGGATTCCTGGTCTACAAAGTGACAGGCCAGGCAATCAGACTCTCCAATCCTGATTTTCCCGATCGATGCTCTGGAGGCGGCTGCCAGTTCTTCGTGTCCCATTGCGATGACATTAAGATCTGCACCATTTTCGAGGTAGTCGACTGTGAGGGCTACGGCATCCTGGTCTATTCCACCTCCCAGGCTACCATCTTCCTGGTCATTTACCTCTACCTGGTATCGGACAGTCTCTCCCGGCCAATAGAAGCTTTGATTACCCTCAATGTTTACGGCCAGTTCCGGAGGAGCATTTCCAGCAATCACTTTTACCGAGGCCGTTGAACTATTTCCTTCCCGATCCGAGACTGTCAGTTGCACATCAAAGTTACCTGGGGTTTCAAAGGTATACGTTGGATTCGCCTCGGTAGACATTCCCTCAGAGTCACCGAATGTCCATCTGTAGGACAGTTCATCGTCATCCGGGTCTTGCGAGCCCTGAGATGAAAAGTCAACCTCAAATGGCACTGCACCGGCAATGGCTGAAGATTGAGCCACCGCTATGGGTGTGCGGTTTCCACTGATATATTTAAGGTGTACCAACCTGGCATCCGGATTAGGTGAATTCCAGGCGGTTCCGTATTCCAGCAAGTACATGTCACCGGCCGGACTCATTACTATGTCGATAAGATTATTCAATGTCATGCTGGGCAGAAAGCGCTCCATACTCACGAAATCACCGTTCTCATCCATCGTACTTGCCATAATCCACCCCCTCATCCAATCATACGTAAAGAGTTTCTTGTCATAATAGGCCGGATACCGGTCTTCACTTTCAGGATAGTCGTCCATATAGAAGACGGGGCCAGCCATAGCATTACGGCTACCGGTTCCCACCAGGGGAAATTCTTCAGACCTGTCATACGGATACCAGATGAAAGCTGGCTGGGCTGGAGGTAACTCTCTGGCCCCTGTGTTGTGAGGTGAATTATTTATCGGAGCCTTCGCGTCGTGCTTACCCAAAGACTGTTTAGCGGCAAAGTCATATTCGTGGTAGGCTTTGTTGTTCCCCACAAAATAGGGCCATCCAAAAAAACCAGCCTCCCTGGCCTGGTTAACCTCATCATGCCCTTTGGGTCCACGGCCCATGGAATCTCTTCCCGCATCCGGTCCTACATCACCCCAATACAGGTAGCCGGTCCTTTGATCGATGGAAATACGAAACGGATTACGACAACCCATAGCGTATATTTCAGGTCTGCCCACTGAACCATCTTTTGGAAACAGGTTACCATCAGGAATGGTGTAAGTACCATCGGGTTGCGGGGTAATTCGCATGACTTTACCTCTGAGATCCATCGTGTTAGCTGAGGACTTTTGGGCATCCCAGGCACTTCGCCCCGGTCGTTCGTCACTGGGTGAATATCCATCTGAGGCAAATGGATTAGTGTTGTCACCCGTACTAAAATACAGGTTGCCATCAGGTCCAAACTCTACTGAGCCACCGGAATGGCAGCACTCATCCCGCTGTGTCTTAACCTCCAGAATTACTTTCTCCGAAGCGAGATCTAACTGATCATTGGTAAAATCAAATCGTGAAAGATGTTGCTTCGCCTCATCGCCAACGGGCGAATAATATAAGTACACCCATTGGTTCTCTGCAAAATCGGGATCCAATGCCATTCCCAGAATACCATCCTCCAGGTCATTAAAGACCTCCATATGGTTAATTTCCCGGGAGCTATCAACGGCAGGGTCGTAGAGCCAGATTCCACCTCTTCTTTCTATCCACATCAATCTGCCGTCAGGTAATATTTCCAGTTCCATAGGTTCTCGCAGGTAGTCATCCAGGACGACCTTCTGAAAACGGTTTTCCTCCGGAGCTACGGATGGCTTTTGAAAGTCGAGAGATACATCCTCACCCATGGCATACCTGATACCACCCAGCAGATGTTTGAGATAATCGGGCTCTGCAAAAGATTCATTGGTATGCCCGCCACCGGTGTAAAAGGCTCTACCACCATCAAAGTCATGGTACCACGCAATCGAATGATTATCACCATTAGTACCTCCTTCATAAGTGCTTTCATCCAGATTGAGCAAAATATTCAGGTCAGGTTGAATGTCTCGGTAATTGTACCATTCGTCGGTTCTTTCCCAGCGATCTGGCAGGTGCTGGCAGGAAATATGAGATGCATCCAATCGTTCTATCACGGCATCTCTTACATTGGGATCGCTGGGATGTCCGTTAAAATAGGCTCCAACCAGGCGACCGTACCAGGGCCAGTCATACTCTGTATCTGCTGCGGCATGAATGCCCACAAAACCTCCCCCGGCCTGGATAAAACGCATCATCTGAACCTGTTGCTGGTTGTTCAGACAATCTCCGGTAGTGTTAAGAAAGACAATCGCTGCATAACCTTTCAGGTCGCGCTGACGAAATACTGTAGCATCCTCTGTTGTATCAATAGTAAATCCATTTTCACTGGCCATTTTTGCTAATGCCTCCTTGCCAGCTTCGATTGACTCATGTCTGAAACCCTCGGTCTTCGAAAAGACCAAGATTTTCTTTGGTTCTTCCTGCTGACAGGCTAAGAACATGGCAGCCAGCAAGAAAAAGTATAAGTAAGTACCCTTCATAGTTAAGTTCATTGCAGTCGACTAAAATATCAAAAATTCACCTTCCGGCAGCCCCTGTTATAATTTCCTACCTTCGCCTTCTATTTAGAAGCAGTAACATTATTTATGAGTATTGAAAAAAATCAGGTAGTCATAGTGGACTACAAGTTGCAAAACGGAAGCAAAGAAGGAGATCTGATTGAAGAGACCTTCGGTTCAAAACCCCTTTCTTTCATTTTTGGGATCGGTCAAATGATCCCGGCATTTGAAGCTAATCTGGAAGACAAGACAGAGGGTGACGAGTTTGGCTTTCTGATTGAAGCTGCCCACGCATATGGATTGCACGAGCCACAAGCTGTTGTAGATATACCACTGCAGCAATTTGCTGTGGATGGAAAAGTGGATGCAGCCTCTGTCATACCCGGGAGACAACTTAGTGTCAAGGATCCACAGGGACGAACCTATCACGGGGTGGTGCAAAAGTCCGATGACAAACAAGTTACTGTTGATTTCAATCATCCGATGGCCGGAACAGACCTCTACTTTTCGGGAGTGGTTAGAACTGTACGTGACGCTACAGCCAGCGAGCTGGATCACGGGCATGCACATGAGTAGTGTGGATGTGCGGAGTGCTGACGCCGTAGGCCGTCAGTAGGTGTGGGTGTGGGTGTGCGGAGTGCTGACGCCGTATGCCGTCAGTAGG
>JAUILF010000421.1 GCA_030433135.1 Bacteroidia bacterium
AAGTGTTTGTGCTCAATGCACCTTATCTGCAGTCTACCGATGGAGGTAAGACCTTTCAAACCATCCCTACTCCACATGGAGATAACCACACTCTCTGGATCAATCCCGAGAACCCGATGATCATGATCAATGGCAATGATGGTGGAGGCAATGTCAGTTACAACGGTGGTCTCACCTGGAGTACCCAGCAAAACCAGCCCACTGCGCAGTTTTACCGGGTCAATGCAGACAATCAGTTTCCCTACCATGTGTACGGAGGTCAACAGGATAATACATCTGTGGCTACGCCCAGTGCTGCCAGCGGACCGGGTATTCCCTACGATGATTTTTATCCGGTGGGTGGGTGTGAAAGCGCCTATTCTGCCTTTGATCCTGATAATCCCCGGTACGTTTATTCAGGTTGTTATCAGGGCATCATTACCGAATATGACACCGAACTGGAATTGGAAAAAGATGTGATGGCTTACAGCCATATTGGTCTGGGTGACAGGCCCCTGGATATGAAATACCGCTTTAACTGGAATGCACCTATCATCATGTCCAAATTTGATAAAAATGTGATTTATCATGGTGCCAACAAGCTGCTAAAGACGACTGATCGCGGAGTGACCTGGGAAGAAATCAGTCCGGACCTCACCCGGAATCGCCCGGAAAGACTTAACTGGGGTGGAGGACCGATCACGCGTGAAGGTGCTGGGGGAGAAAATTATCAGACCATCATGTATGTGGAGGAATCACCTCATGAAGCTGGAGTCATCTGGGTTGGTACCGATGATGGTTTGATCCATATTACCCGTGACAGTGGAGAAAGCTGGGATAATATTACGCCCCCGGACCTCGAGGAAGGGATGATTAATTGTATAGATGCCAGCCCGCATGCCGAGGGTAAGGCCTATGTGGCATACAACCGATATAAGTTTAATGACTTTACCCCGCATGTCCTGATCACTGAGGACTTTGGAGCCACCTGGAAGAATCTAACGGATGGTATCGAAGCAGAGGCCCACGTCAGGGTAGTCAGGGAGGATCCAGTTACACCAGGCTTGCTCTATGCCGGCACTGAGACGGGGCTGTATCTGAGCTTTGATGATGCAGGTCACTGGACACCTTTCCAGCTCAATCTTCCCGTAGTGCCGATTACCGACCTCATGGTCCACCAGAATGATCTCATCGCTGCCACCCAGGGAAGGGCATTCTGGATCCTTGACGATCTTACTCCTCTACAGCAATGGAGTGACCAGGTTTCGGAGGAAGATCCCTATCTCTTCGAACCCGATGTAGCTCACTTATGGGGTGGAACCAGAAATGATAGTTCTCTTGTATTGGGGACCAATCCCGACTATGGACTAATGGCATATTACTACCTGCCGGGATGGGAAAAGGATGACAAACTGAGTGTAAAGATCCTCGACCGGGACGGCGAGGTACTGAAGACTTTTGCCACGGGTGAAAAGCAGAAGGACAAGAAGATAACCGTTAAGAAAGGAGGTGTCAATAAATTAGTGTGGAACCTCATACCGGATGGTGAAGAGGGTATCAAGGGATTGATTACCCTGGGTGGAAATAACAGTCCGAAGGTCATACCGGGGGATTATCAGATCCGTTTAATTTATGGCTCTGATAGTCTTGAGCAGGACTTTACTGTCCAGGCTGACCCGCGCCTCGAAACAGATCCGGTAGAGCTGGAAGAAAAGAAAGCACTCCTTGAAGAACTGGACCAGGCTGCCAGGGAGTTGACCGTCACCGTCAAGGATATGAATTTTGTCCAGGAGCAGCTGAAAGCATTGAATACCAGACTGGAGGTATTGCCCGATACAACATTATTTGCCCGGGGCAAAGCACTGGTGACCAATATTGATTCCGTGAAGGCAAACCTGGTGCAGGAAAAACAAAAAACTTTCCAGGATGTCGTTAATTACCAAAATCAGTTAAATACAAAACTCAGATACCTGCAACAGACCATCGAGGGCTCCTACCCACCGGTTACCCAGGGTCAGAAGGAGAGCAGCAGAGATCTGCTGGATTCATGGCAGAAGCAAAAAGCCGAATGGTTGCGCCTGAAAGCAGAAGACATTACGGACTTTAATCAAGCGGTTTCGGATGCAGCGATTCCGTTTATCAGCACCCAGGTGCCGGATAAAAAGGCGATGAGACCTTGATTGGCGTGTTGGCCGGCCAGAGGCTGATCTAGACCGATCTAGACCAGTTAGCCAGTTGGCACATTGGCTTTAGCGATCAGCTGTTTGGGATGTTAAACACGGGTAGGTTCCCCTTCAGGGGTTAGGGGTGCGTAAGGCGTGTTGGCTCATTAGCTCATTGGCTAGTTGGCCGGTTAGCCAGTTAGCTATTTGGCACATTGGCTTTTAGCGATCAGCTGTTTTGGGATGTTAAACGCGGGTAGGTTCCCCTTCAGGGGTCAGGGGTGCGCAAGGCTAGTTGGCGTATTGGCCAGTTAGCCAGTTGGCGCATTAGCCGGTTGGCAAATTGGTGTATTGGTCTTTTTGGTGGTCTGTTTCGGATGATGGACCCGTTTTTTTCCCAACTGAAGGTGGCATCGGCAGGTTGAACAAAAGCCCCATCGGGGCGTATTGTCCTAGCATTGGGCGGGAGCCCAATGCCATGTAATCGTAATATTTTCAAGCCCCATCGGGGCGTAGATGTGCATTGGGTGGAAGCCCAATGCATGGTGTGGTTTCAAAAATAATCAGGCGGAGAACTTAATCACCAACTAACTTCGGACTGATGACGTCTATAACAATACTATGAAAAGATTATCCTTTCTCATCCTCAGCCTCATGGTGGTCCTGGCAGCCTGCTCGGATGATAACCAGGAGCGGGAACTTTCTGCCTACGAAGAAGAAGTGATCGACTACTTCCAGGAAGTAGCTCTGGGGTTTGAATTTGGCGGTGCCACGGAAATAACGCGCAAGTGGTCGGGAAGCATGAAAATCTACGTGGGAGGCACCCTTTCGACCGAAATGCTGACCGAGTTGAAATCCATTATCGATGAAATCAATGGTCTGGCCTCAGACGGCTTTTCCATCGAGTATCCCGTTGATTCCATCGATGCCAACTACTATCTTTTCCTGGGCACCGGTGATCAGTATGCCGACCTGTATCCGAGCCAGGCCAATCTGGTGGGTAGCAATTTTGGTCTTTTTAGCATTTACTGGGATGGCAATAACAACCTCAACCGCGGACACATGTACGTTGACCTGGAACGAGCATCAGCCCAGGCTCAGCTCCATCTCCTCCGTGAGGAACTCACCCAATCGCTCGGACTAGGTCGCGATTCGGACCGGTATATCGAGAGCATCTTTCAATCGACATGGACCGAAAACAATGCCTACGCTGACATCGACCGTGATCTGATTCGGTTGCTTTATCACCCTGATGTGACTACCGGACTAAACGCCACTGAGGTTGAAACCGTCTTGATGGAGATTTTGAAGGAGGAGTGAATAAGGTATTGTTTACAAAAAAATGGAGGCATCCATAGAACACCTCCACCTCAAAAACCTTATTAGTTTAATGCTACGCTGTATCTAATTAAAGCGTACACCCAATCTTACAAAAAGGTTGTTATAGCGATTGCCTTCAAAGTAGTGGCTGCGTTCGTACCCCGCTGCAATGTATTTATTGCCCATATTATAAGTCGCATCGATCTTACCAATCACTCCAAAGGCCAGAAACCGCTTATAGGCTACTTCATATAAAACATACTGCCCTCCTTCAGGTCTCCCATTTTCAAAATGCACCGTTTCGGCAGAGATTGGTGCAATGTGATCGGCATATTCAAAACCCGGGGATAAGCCCAGGTTGAGATCAAAGGAGCCAAGCGATAGCACGGTCTTATTTAAATACAAATGAAGGTAACTTTGAAAGAACCTTGAGGTCCGGTAGGTCAAAGCCATATCACCGGCCGGGTTATTATATTGACCCGGTCGCTCACTAGCCTCATGTAAATTGTCGGGTGCATTGTCATACCATTCATCGCCATGCGCCCGATATCTAAATCCTCCTATGAGGCCAATATCCAGAAAACGATTATTCCACTCTACCTGCAGGGATGGGCTGAAACTGAAATCATCAAACACATATCCCTTCCAGGCCCCAAGTTGCAATCCTACGGAGTATTGATACCTGGTAGTAGTATCTTCCGTCTGTGCCGAGCCTTGGAGAGCGAACAGTGCAAGGAAGAAAATAATTATTGCACTTCTTTTCATCAACTTTTGGATTTAGATGGTTCAAAAATTAATACTACTTCACCTGGAAAGTGGGGGATGCGATACGCAATATTTATCTATTGGTATTACGTCGACAAAGTTAATTTTATACACAAAGTAGGGCTGTTAATAGAATGTTAGAAAAGTATTATCGTAACATAGTAAAAAATTGCTTATGTGTAATATTCAGAAAAATAAAGTTCTATGTAATTAGAGACAAAATACCGTATTTTTGGAGTGTGTATAAAAAACACTATATTGCACTGTATGTGTAAAATATAGTCACTATGATGTTGGGTCAAAGCATTAAAGAGCATCGCATGCGGAAAGGACTGAGCCAGGATGAATTGGCTGAGCAGCTTGGAGTGACACGCAGCAAGATTGCATCTTATGAAAGAAAAGATGTGCAACCACGCCTTGAACTGATCATAGAGATGGCTACCTTCTTTGACGTGTCTGTCGATGAGTTGATTCGAGGTGAAGGTGCGGTTGATCATGGCAAGAATACCAGGGTGGATGTGACAAACGAAAGTGAGACCACCAGGGAACTATCTTTTATTAAGGAAAGAGTGAAGCAATTGCAGGAAATCATCAGGTTGAAGGATGAATTACTTGTTGCCAGGGATAGGGAAATCACATACCTGAAAGATAAAATTGGATGGCAAGAGGACTCCGGAAAACTGGAGATCAACATAGC
>JAUILF010000030.1 GCA_030433135.1 Bacteroidia bacterium
CTTTGAGCGCTTTGATAATCTGCGCCTCTGTAAAATTGCTCCGCTTCATAAGTACAAAGTTTACAATTTTGAACTGTCTTAAAAAAGCGGAAGTCTACAGAACGAAATTTGCCTAATTCAGAAGATCTTCTTTCTTTCGAAGAAAACTACCGAAATCACTGGATGGGGTGGCGGTTCTGGTTGCTTCCATAACTCAACAAAGAATGAAGAAGGCCGAACGCACAACACCAGACATCATGCCATGCCCCCTAGCGGTCGCACAGCAGATGTCATTACTCTTATTTCTAAGAGTCAATCAGGTATATTTAACATGAAAATTACTGAAATTTGGACTCATGTATAAAGATCTCTCAAAAGTGTTTTGGCTCATATGTCTATTTCTGTTCGCGAACAGCATTGTCCCAAATATAGCTACTGCTCAGACGACATATGGTATTCGTAGTGGTTTAAATCTATCTACCTTTCGACTTAGTATCGATGATAGTGACTCCGTTAATCCATTTCAGTTTGATTACGTTATGGGTATGGCATTGGGAGGGCATGTACGTTTCGGGATAGGAAAGTCTTTCTTCCTGCAGCCTGAATTACAATACGCAAGACTTGGAGGCAGTTGGCTTGAGGATGAAAGTTCTACAGAACAACTGACACTTACTTTCAGACATCACTGTCTTCAGGTTCTGATGTTGGCTCGCATGCATATTCCATATAAGCAATTCATTTTCCACATTCATGTTGGGCCCCATGTAAGATATAGTATAGGGAGCGCTTCATTTGAGACAGTTTTAGAATATGAAGATGAATATGAAAAGTATACAACGAAAAGCAAGGAGAAGGTTTCCTGGGATGATGTTGGAGAGAGTTTTCGTCGTTTTGAGCCAGGAGTTACCGCTGGTCTAGGGTTTGATTTCCCATTGGGTCCAGGAAGAATAGGTGCAGACTTTCGTTTTCAAAGAGGTTTTTCAAGTTGGATTAATCCCGAACCTGGTTTGGTCTATTTTAGCAATATGAATTTCCAGCTTGGTTGTAGTTATTCAATGGTTATAGCTGACAGGAGGTCTTAGTTTAACAGGACCCGTTTTTATCCAACGCCATTGCCACCATTCCGATTCTTGAATCAGGAGTTGGTACAGATCGTAATAAACATGGTTGATGTAGGCCAAACCATGAGGACTTTACTACGATAAAACTTGTTTATAATACAGAATGCCAGTTTAGACCTGGTCCCCGATCGCCCAGACCCAGGACCCCGATCTTGGCGCCATAGAAAAAGGACAGGTAGATGTCCTTCAGAACCTGTTTGCTGGGTGGGAAGGTCTTGCTGACCTTCTCCATGGTAAAAATGATCTTCTCGCCGGCCATATTGTCTTGTTTTGGCGGGTGCAAAGGTAGCTGAAAGCTTTTGAAAAACAGCAACGAACTTTAGAAATAGATCGTGTATCTTTCCTTGGATCTACTATCGGGAAGGAAGGAACTTTGTTCAACGTAGATATTTGGTGCAAATGAATCCTTTGCAGTTGAAGTCTAAGGTCCCTTTTATGCGACCCTGATTTCCAGAGTTAGGATTCTAACAGGTCTTTATGTAAAGAAGTTGAAAGAGATTTTGGTACCCTCGGAAGGGGTCATTTAGGGAGGCTTTAACCCAATTTCAAACAGGCGCCTGGGTCTGCCAGATATATTTTAGTTAAAGTTATCTTTCGGGTTAGGTTATTGTCCAGGATTGAGATAATTTGCGAGACAAACCTAAGGGGTATGAATCAACCTTTTACTGTTCTTCTACTTTATAGGAAGTTCAATGCTTGTCGAACGAAACAAGTGAGTCTACTCATATTGATGTTGCTCATCGCCGGTCTTTCATCTTCGTGCAAAAAGAAGTGTGCAATTGATGATAATGTCGAATGCCCTCAAGATGCATATCTTACTCTAGATGAAAAGAAATGCCAGTGCGTTTGTTTTAACGGCGGGTATACAGAGTATATCAGTGCCATAGATGGATTTAAAATTTGTGTTCCACCTTATACTCAGGGGCTGGGTGAATATGAAGCATATATTTTGGATTATGCCCCTTCTTCAATTGATATCTGCCCTGTACGCCGTATTTTCTTTGTCAATTTAACATTTGATTTGATTATGAATAATAATAGTGATGCTTTATTAGATTATCCTTTTCAAGGTTTGATGGAATATTACGGAATTCCAAATCCAAATAATGCTGGTTACATAAGTGGAGGGGAGGCTTTTTACATGAAGAAAAATAAGCGCGACACCCTGTACTTTGATAAATTGATAGATTTTTGGCCCTTCAATTATTATTGGCCTTGCGGAAATGGAACAAAAGGGATAACCCCTAAATTTTCAGGTTTTGCAGTACGAAATGATACTTCATTGAATTGGGTCGTCAATGTATATCATTTTGGAAAGGATAACTTTGATATCGTCAATGGTGTGGATCCCGATACGACTGTTCATTTCTTTATGTCAAGAGTATTCTGATTCTTAGATCCTCTCTACAAGCAAATTCATGCATAGACGTAATTTATTTTTATTCTGTTTAGTGGCATTATTTGGCCAGTCGTGCCAGCATGATTGTCCTCTGGACAGGCATGAGTGTGGGCCTTTTATTTTACCTGGATATGTCATTGATGAAATCAATTGCAAATGCAACTGTCCAGAAAGTGCGGATATTCAATATAGGAGTGAAATTGATGGACAGATGATATGTGTCAAATCTTCTTCCTACCCGAAAGAAGAATTTTATGTACATGATTTTATCAATGAGGTAGATGGCTCGTACTTTCCAAGAGCACTTTTTAGAGTTGGGGTTTTGTTTGATACCATTGTGAGTACCACATTCAAAAATAAGTATCCTTATCAGGGCCGTTTATTTATTTATGGTGGCTCTTTCGATCGTGAGAATGGAGGTTCAACTCTTTGGACGAAAGGTTTTCAATACGCATTTTATTTAAGGGATCAGAATCGTGATCAATTGTTTTTTGACAACTTGTATTTGAGTGGCTATGGATACTGGCCAAGCCATGATAATAAACACCCTCGCTTATTCAGAGGCTCGGCAATCAGGACTGAAAATGCTCTTGATTGGACGTTGGATATATACAATACGAATGATGAGGAATTGATCATGAATGGCATCGCAATCGCAGATACGACTGTGAATATTCACATGAAACGATTGTTCTAGATATCCAAAAGAAACTACTGATTTAGCATCCCAATAGCCTTGATCCAGGATCTCAATAACCGAAACAACCTCTCCTTCGCCCCCTCCACACTGGCCACCACATCCGCATGGCTAGTCTCCAGGATGCGTTCCGGAGGATAGCAGACATTGGTGACAACCGATACCGCACCCACCGTCAAACCCATATGTCGGGCTGCAATGACCTCGGGGACTGTAGACATACCGATGAGGTCACCCCCGATGCGATGGCAGAAGGCATACTCCGCCGGGGTTTCCAGGTTGGGACCACTGAGGCCGACATAAACCCCTTCATGGAGGGGTATGCCCTCCCGTTGAGCACAGGCTTTGGCGAGATCCCGCCAGGCGGGTTCGTATGCATGGAGCATATCCGGGAAGCGGGTACCAAACCGGTCATCATTGGGGCCGGTCAGCGGGTTTTTGCCCATCAGGTTGATATGGTCCCGGATGAGAGACAGGTCACCAGCCTGATGATCCGGGTGGATTCCTCCGGCCGCATTTGTGAGGATCACCCCCTCCACGCCCCAGCGACCCAGGGTGCGGATCGGATGGACGATATCATCCATCGGCAGGCCTTCATAGGTGTGAAACCGGCCGGCCAGGCAGGCCACGGGGATTCCGTGGATGGTGCCGATCAGCAATTGCCCCTGGTGGCTGAGGACGGTCGGCACATGGAAATGAGGGATATCGACAAACGGAATGGAAACAGCATCGTCCAGTAATGCAGAGGCATCTCCGCCTCCTGTGCCCAGGACCATCCCCAGTCGGGGTTTCAGATTGGTCTTTTGCTGCAGCCACAAAGCCGCTTCTTCGGCATGTTCAAAGGCACCCATGGGAAATTATGTTTCACCGGGCAAGGTAGGATTTTACTGTTTCCCCCCCCCACATTCTTTTCCTATATTCCGTTTATATGTGCAAGAGCCGGTATTTTCCGGTTGAACCTGTTCCATATCTCGAGTCATGAAAGCGACCTCCTTCCTTCTTCTGTTGTTTGTATCCCTGGGCTTGATGACATCTTGTGCCCACAAGGATGATCAGATCCTCCAAAAGGACCAGTTGACCTTGCCCCATGGGGAATGGGTCAACCACGAGGGAGCGGGGTGGCTCCTGGCAGATAGTATTGAGGATGGTCGTTGTCCGACAGACTATGTCTGTGTCTGGGAAGGTGTCGCCCTTGGCCAGATCACCATTGATATTGCGGGGCAAATGCATCAGGTACCGTTCCAGGTCAAGGGGCTGTGTGAGGCCAATCCGAACCCCTGTGGGAATACCCTGGATACCCTTGGATATCATATTCAGTTTGTTCAACTAGATCCATATCCACTCACATTCAATCCGATTCCCCTGCAGGACTATATTCTGAAGCTGGAAGTCGAAAAGCTGTAGGTCGGAGATTTGTCGGGCAATTCGGCGGTCACTTTGCAGGGAATCCCGATCTTTGACCCTGCTGACCGGAACCCTATCACCTTCCGGTCTGTTGCATTCAAAACCGGAACATGACCACTTCTCCCGAACAAATCAATAAAGATCTCTTTCAACATGGTTTTCTGCCGATCGAACCGGATCCAACCCTGGATCTGTTCGAGGAGATCGAGAAGCTGAAGAAGGAGAAGAATGCCATCATCCTGGCCCATTATTACCAGGATTCGGATATCCAGGATATTGCCGACTATATCGGAGACAGTCTCGGGTTGTCCCAGAAGGCAGCCAGCACTGACGCCGATATCATCGTATTTGCCGGCGTGCACTTCATGGCAGAGACCGCCAAGATGCTCTCGCCGCAGAAGAAGGTGCTTCTTCCGGATCTGAAAGCCGGTTGTTCGCTGGCAGACTCCTGTCCACCGCCCCTGTTCCGAAAATTCAAGGAAAAGTACCCCGATCATGTGGTCGTGAGCTATATCAACTGCACGGCGGAGATGAAGACCCTGACCGACATCTGCTGCACGTCCACCAATGCGGTTCATATCATCGAGAGCATCCCGAAGGATAAGCAGATCATATTCACGCCCGATAAAAACCTGGGGGCCTATCTGGTGAAGAAGACCGGTCGGGACATGGTGATCTGGGACGGGGCCTGTATGGTCCACGAGATCTTTTCCAATGAGAAGATCACCAAACTGATGGTCCGTCATCCCGAGGCCCAGCTGATCGCCCATCCCGAATGCGAGGCACATATCCTCGAAAAGGCCCACTTTATCGGATCAACGACCGGACTGCTGAACTACACGATCAACGATCCGGGCCAGGAATTCATCGTGGCCACAGAGGCGGGGATCATCCACCAGATGCAGTTGCGCTCACCTGAAAAGACCTTCATTCCTGCCCCGCCGGAGAACACCTGTGCCTGCAATGACTGCCCGCATATGAAGCGGAATACCCTGGAGAAACTGTACGTCTGCATGAAGTACGAGTTGCCGGAGATCCACCTTCCGGATTGGATCATTGAGGAGGGGCGACAAAGCATCGATCGAATGCTGGAGATCTCGGCAAAGGCGGGATTATAGGGAGTAAGTTTGATGGGGATTATATACTTTGTGCCCCAATGCCATTCCTCTTCAGCGTAATAATGTGATAAAAAAATATATACTTCGACATCCAATTCAATCATTTGGCTTCGCAATCTTATTTTGTGCTACAGTCATATTGGTTTCTGATTATGTTAGGCTGATTGCTTTTAGGCAGTTAGCATATGAGTCGCAGCCAGCGAAAATCGTCCCAATGCCAGTCAAGTTGGCTGGGGATCGATTACGAGAAGGGAGGAATATTTCATTCTACAATAGTGACTTAGGTAATATTCCTGATAATTCTATCACTTTCATATTTCAAGACTCTGAAGGAAGGATTTGGGCCGGAAGCAGTATAGGTCTTCTCAAACATACCTCTAAAGGGTTTGAATCTGCACCAATAGAAAGATCAAATTCAACGAATAAATTCAATACAGATGTAATTGGGTATGACGTTTCGTCGCCCGGTTATATATATTTATATTATAAGGATATTGGCCTCTGTCAATATGATGTAAAGGCCCATTCTATGGAGATACTTGTGCCTGTAATCATCAATTATAAAGGCCAGCCTAAAGTTCCGATTCTCCGAAAAGATGAATTAATTTACTTTTCCCACTCACTCCCAGGCGAGTTATATATATATAATTTAGTAACAAGGGAGAATCACCTGACTACTGAGAGGATTTGTGGGGACTTTGTTCAAGGCGTAAAAGGGGGTGACGTTGGACTTTATTGCAGTGATTTAAATTCTCTTTGTTTAAAGTATATTGAATTGACTGGTGATACGATTGAGCACTTTTCAGAATATTCAGTGCAACCTAGTTATCATGATGTTGTAGAATTGGCTGGGGATACAGTTATGATCTTTAACCGCAACGGCATTACCGCATTATTGCATGATCGAGCAAATGATACTTTGAAAGTTGTCAACTGTGCAACAGCACCTGATGGAAGTACCATTTTCGAAGGGACTATCACATCTGTAATGTTCGATTCCTTATCCAGGGAACTATATTTTTCTACTTGGGGCGGGATTGCTATTCAAAGTATTGACAGCTGGGATGTAGATATAGTGACATCAAAGCCTACTCGCCAAAACCAAATACAAATCAAATATGCACCTGTTCGTGTAATATTGAAAGACAACAGTGGAGATTTGTGGCTTGGGTATTACGAAAATGGAATTAGTCGAATAGAGAACCTGAATGTAACCTTTGGGAATTATTTAGGTCACGATGGAAATTTAGATCAGGAAATAAAGGATGTTCTTAAAATAAGACGGGGGGTAAATGGTGAGTTGTTTTATTTAACAAAAGGAGGAATTGTTATCCAGGATGCGGGATATGGAGGGTATCAAATCCTGCGTGATAACGTAACGCCTGGTCGATCATGCAATAAAGATTGGTATCGTGATATTATACCATTGACTACACCGAACACATATTTAGTTGTCACTTGGGGTAATTACCCTTTGATTCTAAGTTTAAATGGAGACGAGTGGGCATTGAGCTCATTGAAGCCAGAAGTCGAAGTCTTCCCTTGCTTTTCTTTTTCCACTACAATTGATACACTTCTTGGGTACCGGATTTCATCCAATTGGGGCCAAGGAGATGCATTAATTGCTACAGATTCAACAGGAAAGCATCTGTATCGTTATGTTCGAAGAAAGGATGGATCTATATTGACGCCTTCAAATTTATGCCGTGATGTTCATGTGGAAAGAGATAATATTTATTTGTCAATAACAGATAAAGGGTTGGTTAAGTTGGCGTTATCGCCAACCAGAGGTCATCGAGTAAATGGGGATACATTATTTTTAGATTTAATTGATCAGCAATTTGATACGACCTGCGTAGCTGCTAAAGTTTTAGCCCATTCCGAAGTATATTCAATTGTACATCGGATGCCAGACGAAGTAATTGCCCTTTCAAATAGAGGTGTCTTTAGTGTTCAGAATGACAACTCTGTTATGTATCATGATATGCCTGATTTAGGGAAAATTGTTCCGAAGTGTGGAGTGCAAACGACAGACGGCCATTTATGGCTAGGTACTCCAATTGGGCTATTTGAGTACGATTCTAATTTGGAAAAATTAATTCATTTGTATAATCGGAATACAGGATTAATTTCACAAAATATTCAAGATGTATTTTTAAATGACGATGATCGGTTATTATTAGGAACTAAATTAGGGGTATCCTATTTAATCGATGATCCGATCAAGTTGTCTCAACCCTCAATAATTATTGATGAATTATTCTTTGATAGTGTGCAAGTTTTACCAGTAAATAATATATATATAAGCACTCCTGGAAGAAAAAGTGTTACGATTAATTATTCTAGTACTGATTATCAGGAATTGCCCCATAATAAAGTTAGGTATAGTATATGTAATGGAAATGATCGTTGGTTGGAAGTGTCACCTAGTAGGGAAATAGTGATGCCCCTTGCTCCGGGGATGTATGAGTTAAAAATACAAGAGTGTGACAGTTATGGGCAGTGGACTTCGCCGGTTACTTACATTTATTTGCAAATACCTTGTAAATGGTATTGGAGTGTATGGTTGTGGGTTTTATTAATTGGTGGAATGGTTATGGTGTTTTTGCGAATTTGGCTTGACCATATTGAGACCGTTAAGGACAAGCAAAAGCTTAAAGATACTATTCAGTATTTGCGGCTTGAGACGATTCAGGCACAAATGAACCCGCATTTTGTATTTAATATGTTGGGCACTATTCAATATTTTATACTAAAAAATGATCGACTCTCTGCAAATAGATATTTGGTAAAACTTTCTAATCTTATTCGAAATTTCCTTGATTCTTCTATAAATAGTTCCATAGGTGAAAACGGCTATATCCGAAATGAAATTACTTTAAGGAAGGAGATTGAATTGATTACTGACTATATGGAGTTTGAGCGGATTCAGATGAATGAGAACTTTGAGTTTGTTTTGAAAATTGATGACGAGGTGAATATTGACAATGTGACCTTGCCTCCCATGTTATTGCAGCCATTTTTGGAGAATTCGGTAAAGCATGGTATTGCTTATCTGGATCAGGGCGGAATTATATTACTAAAAATATGGCAAGAAGATACTGGGTTGCATGTAAAGATCATTGATAATGGAGTTGGGCGGATTGAATCCCGTAAGAGGCAGATGGATTCACTTAGATCCTATAAATCGCATGGTACTGATCTGGTGAAGAAGCGGATCGAATTATTGAATGGGATTGGGTATGGCATAGGCCTGACAGTTACTGATTTAGACGAAGGTTATGAGGTTTATTTGATTATTCATTAATGATATAGCTGATGTTAAAGGTTGTAATAGTGGATGACACCAGGCCGAACCAGGAGATCGTTAAGGGGTATTTTGGTATGATGTTTCCTGATACAATTGACATATGTGGGGTGGCCATAGATGTCCAGCCCGCTATTGAATTGATCTCGGATTGCAATCCGGATTTGATAATTCTTGATATTCAATTGAAGACGGGAACAGGTTTCGATCTGCTTGATGGTCTTTTAGAAAGGAGTATCTCCATTCCTGAAGTAATTTTCATAACGGCATATGGAAAATATGAATATGCAACAAGGGCATTTGAGTATTCTGCAATTGACTTTTTGACGAAACCAATCGATCCTGACAAGTTTCAAATTTCTATTCAACGGGCTATCTCAAAGATTGGATCTATGGGAAAGAGCGAGCCTCAAATTAAGATGTTATTGGATCATGTCAGGGGGGGAGGGGTCAAGCATACCAAGGTGGCTTTTCATCGAATCAAGGGTATGATTGAATTCATTGAAGTGGATACGATCCTGTATTGTGAAGCGGATGGTTCTCTGACCAAAGTCTACCTTGAAGGTGGTGAAGTTGTGACGGTGATGCGCCATTTGGGGCACTATTCCAACATTCTCATCCAAGATTTCAGTTTCTATCCGATCAGCAATAAGACGCTTGTCAATATGGACTATGTCAAGAGTTATAATCACAGTGAGCTGGCGCTCACGCTCACTGGTGGGCAGGTGATCTATGCTTCCAGGCGGGGTGGTTCAGATTTCAGGAAGCTCCTGAATGGTTAGTGCCAGACCTTAGGGGAGGTCCGATCCCCTATTTTTGACCAGCTATTCCTTAAACCTACCACTTATTCTAAACTTGCTAGCGGAGAATTCTACAGATGATAGATTTGAATCATCATTCAATCATAATCATCTGGGAAATGAAGTGTACGGTCTGTGGTTTTGAGGAGAATCTGGCTCATGCTGCTGTATGTAAACAGTGTGGAGCTGCTTTTCAGGGCGCGAGTGCCATTGAAGACAATAAGAAGACAACGCTGAGTCTTGGGCAGGATCCGCATGCGGTTACCAAATACACAGTGCTCGGCAAGCAATCAGGCGCATTGGAGCAGCCATCAAATTCAGAGGGCCGGCATTGTGCACATTGTGGTTATCAGATGAGGAAGGGCCTGGATCTGTGTCCCAATTGTGGATTTGAGCATACATCATCAGTTGGTAATGCTGTTGTTCCAGAACAGAAGAGCACGACGAGAGTTGGTCCTAAGACTAAGCGAATAGAAGAATTTACTGGCGAGTCTGGAGGTCCGAGAATTAGTTTGATTCCAATAAATAGTAAGAAGGCTTCAAGTCTGGAAACCTATGGTCAAGAGTTGGTACTTGATCGGGGCAAGGTGGATGAGACGGATGACACTATCTCAACATCGCCCCATCTTCGTATTTACTTTGATGAAGAAATGAAGGAGTGGAGGCTGGAAAATGCCGCCACGAACAAGGCGGTTTTTATTCAGGTAGAGGGAACCGTTTCAATTCGACCCGGGGCTGTGATACAAGTCGGTCAGAATAAACTATTTCAGTTCAAGATCGAGGAATAATTGAATGATCAAGCTATGTTAGGCGTGAAGACCAGCGGTGTGTTCTACGAGAATGAAAGGATAAGTCTTCCTGAAAAACTTAATTTCAGGCAGGGTGACTTATTGCATCTTCATACTGGCCGCTATGCAGTTTCCCGGACCCTTGGGCAAGGTGGATTTGGCACGGTCTATCAATTGCTTGATGATCGGGGTGAATCTTTTGCTTTCAAGGTTCTCGATCTATGGCGGATGAAGCCCAATGAGTTTGATCAGATATCAGCACGGTTTGAGCAGGGCTTCAAGGCGGGCCAGGTAGAATCAAAATATCTCGTAAAAAATTATTCTCAAGGTAAGATTGCAGGGAACCCGTATATATTGATGGAGTTTTGCAGGAATGGTAGCCTTGGATCTCGACAGCGTGAGTTTTTCAAGTTTGAACGATTCGAAGATGTGGCTTTGGCTATTTTGCACGCACTTCATGACCTGCATTTAAGTGGTATCATACACCGGGATATCAAACCTGATAATGTTTTATTTGATGACCATGACACTCCTAAATTGACAGACTTTGATATTTCTGGAAATATCAATCAGCGGATGACATCTGCAAATTGGCGGGGAGCAGTCAAGGAAATCTGGGGTACAGCGGTATATGCCCCCCCCGAGCAATTGAACCACAAGGATGCATATGCTTTGACCCGGCCATCTATGGATATGTTTGCATTTGGGGTAACCTGTTATGAAACATTGACAGGTGGAAAGTATCCATATGGGAACTTTGAAGAATTTGAGAAGAATCCACTTGAGTTTTACAAGAAAGTGAAACAGGGTAAGTTTGAGCCTGTTACAGCATATCGATCGGATCTTCCGAGAGTTTGGGTAGATGCTATCCATGCCTGCCTGGTGGCTGATCCGGAGAAGCGAGTTCAATCTCCCAAAGAGATACTGGCTCTATTCGGATACCGTAAACCCGAATTGAATTATAATGAGTTTGTTCAGCATAATGAATGGGTCTTAAAAGTGATGAATGGTGAAGAAGTCGGTCGTGAGTACAATCTGACTCGGTTGTCTAAGAGCGCAAATCGGCAAGTTCTTCGTATTGGGTGGGACGCAAAGGGAGAGTCCGTCAATGACGTTCGACTCAAGGAGACTTTTACCAAATATATCTCTGAGAGTCATGCGACTTTGGAATGGGATCGAACTGAATGGGTTATACGAGATGGACAATGGTCACGATCAAAAGGGTGGCAGTCATCGTTGAATGGCACATTGGTCAATCAGGAGAGGATAGACAGTCTCACCGGCCGAAAGCTTCAGCATGCTGACATCTTAATGATAGGTGAGACTACTTTGAAAGTTCTTCATATTTGAAGCCGATGTCTGTGTATCAACAAAAGGATAGATTTGATGAGTACCTGATGGAAGAATACATCGGCACAGGATCATCAGCTGAAGTCTGGAAAGTAAGTGATCCAGATGGACATACGTTGGCGTTGAAGATTTTTGCGCCAGGTTCAGGACTTGATGATTATGGTCGATTGGTCTTTCGAGAGGAGTTTGAGAAGTCCTTTAGTCTGGAGCATCCGAATATTCTCCAGTCTATCCGGTATGGCGACTATGACGATAAGCCATTTATTATCATGCCCTACAGTGAGCAGGGTTCGCTGATGAAAGTCCTGAGGGATCGGATGTTCCAACGGAAGCGTGATGAACTTTCGTTTGAAACGTTGTTCACGGAAAGGGAGCTGGCCCTGATCATTCGTCAAGTGGCCGAAGCTTTGATCTACCTCAAGGAGAATGGCATCATCCATCGGGATATCAAACCGGATAATATTTTACTCGGGCAGCAGGATGGGCAGGTCCTTTACCTGTTAACAGATTTTGGAATCAGTACAAAGATTCGCAGAACTATTCAGAAGCAGACGCGACAGAAGATCAATACGGATTCTGGGATGACTCCTGCGTATGCGCCTCCTGAAGTTTATCGCGGAGAGGTGTTTTCAAAAAGTGATATTTTTTCACTCGGGGTTTCCGTCTTTGAACTGGCGACGGGAGAGACACCAGCAGGGGCAAGTGGTATTGGTATCGGACTGGCCATGTTGAACGGGGCCGATGTGCCTTCTTTGAGTGGTGACTATTCCGTTCGATTTCAGGAGTTGGTTGCGTCCTGTATGCAGTTGGATGAGCAGAAGCGTTGCTCTGCAGAGGATCTGCTTTTTTGGTCATCGCATTATTTGGATCAGGGATGGTGGCCCGTTATTCAATCTCCATCAGAGGTCCAATCTTTGGATCTCCATCAAGCTACTGCTGTTTCTGATGACCCACAGAATGTGGCCGGGGTTGAGGATCAATATGATAGTGAATACCTTGCTTTTGTAAAGAAGTATGGACAGCAGCAAGTTGACAGTTCAACTCACGAGTCAACACAGGTTCCTTCTCCTGAAGCAAGTGAACAGAAGGCAAGTAATGCGAGTGATCCTGTGGTTAATTCCCCGCGAAATCCCAGGAACACATGGTCATTCTATGGCAGAAACTACTCTGTTAGAGCATCCATGATCTCTTTGGTCATTGTGCTGGCATTAGGTTATTTGGGCGCTGTTTTTCTCATTCAACGGTCTGCTAATAATGCCTGGATCAATGGTCATGTCTCTATAGCATCCGAACGGTATTCGTGGGTTTGTACAATGACCGGGATGGACAGATTTTGTGAAAGAGCAGGAACCATGAAGGCATTGGATGAGTCGTTCATCTTCGGAGGGACGTTCATCTATAATCGAGCTGTTGTTCGGGATAAGTCGACAGGTAAAAAGGGATTTATTGATAAGTCAGGGCAAGTGGTAATTCCCGCTCGGTTTGACGATGTGGGTGGTTTCAATAAATTTGGCCTTGCGGCTGCAGCTTTAGAAGCTGGAAAGTATGGCATGATCGATCTGAACGGCGATTTTGTGATCGAGGCGAAGTACAGTGGATTGGATGTCAAGGAGGAATTTGTAGTAGGTGATCAAAAAGACACAATTTATTTTCAAACGCTGAATACGAAGTAAATACAGGATTATGACACGAGATACAGTACAACTGTCTGGCGGAAACAGTCTCAAGCAGACGATGGTCCAGGGATTTCGGGCAATGAGTGGTAAGGATGTACCCAATTTTACCATATTGTTTCTGGATCCTACCCGAAATAAACTGAAGGGGGATTTTATGAATGTGGTTGTCCCTTATGTGGAGATCGGGAGAAGCTCAAAGTGTGCTATTCGTTACGGAGAGGATTATCCCACCGTAAGCCGGGTGCATGCAGCTTTGCAATCCATTAATGGGCAGGTGGTGATCAAGCATTTGGGTACCAACCCCACATTGGTGAATGGGCAGCCCGTCCAGGATTCAATGGTCTTGAATAATGGGGATGAGGTTCAGTTGTCTTATGAGGGTCCACGGATTCGTATCAATACCTCAGCTGTGAAGACTTCCACCATGAAGTTTACACAGCGTATGGCGTTGTATACCAGTCAGGCGTTAGTACCTTACAAGAAGGCTCTTGCCATTCTAGGATCGCTATTGATCCTGGCCGTGGCTGGCTTCGGCTATGCCAATTGGCAGCAAAAGCAGACTATTGATCTGCAAGGCATGACCATTGAGGAGCAGCAATCTCGGATTGCTGATCTCGATTCCAAACAGAATATGAATGATCAAAAGGCTAATCAACTGAGAGGACAGTTGGCCTCCAACCGGCAATACACAGCACAGCAAAGGGCTGAAATGGAAGCTGAATTGAGACGATTGGAAGAAGATAACCGGATGATTGCTTCCGAGTTGCAGATGTTGGCGTCAAATGCTGAAGCAGAGAAGAATAAAATAAGTGGCGCAGATTTCCTAAAAGCGAATGAGCAGGATATTTATTTCATTTATGCTACAGAGATGACAACGATTCCGGCAGGTGGTGGAGCGCCGATTATTAGGACAGAAGGATTATGGGCAGGCACTGGATTTATTACCAGCGAAGGAGATTTTGTGACTGCTAGGCATGTGATTATGCCATGGAGATACAATGACGACGAATTGCTAATCTATAACCAACATGAAACTGCAGGTGCAAAGATCGAGGTGAAATTCCGGGCAATCTCTCCTTCTGGTGATAAATTTGAATTTACGTCCAATGAGATGAAAAGCTCTGATGCAAAGGATGAAAAATTTGACTACGAAGGGCATCCAGTAAAAGTTTCAATGAACAGTGAGACGGATTGGGCCTATATGCATATCAATGATCGTCATGGTTCATTTGTTGCTGATCGTAAGTTGTCTTCGCAATTGAATCCAGGTGATATTGTCCATGTAGCCGGTTATCAGTATGCCTATTATACCCAGGATGTGGAAAAAGGAATATCTCCAAATTATTCTTCAACTCAGGTTGCTCAGTCCGGGCTTCGTCAGGGAGTGATTCAAACCTCCAATCGGGGATTTGGCCAGGGTTCCAGCGGCGCACCGGCGATCGTTGAAGTCGATGGTGAATTCAAATTGGTTGGTATTGCTGTTGCCGGTGTCGGATCCGAGCAGGGTTTAATTGTGCCGATCGGAAATCTTCGTTAATCCATTTAAAATGACTGTCATGCGAACAATTAACATAACGTTCTTTCTTGCTTTTCTTCTAATGACCATCCGTGTCGAAACGCTTGATGCCCAGCAAGGGAAATTGCCTCCGTTGCCAGGTACTGAAAAAAGTAAAGCAAAACCAGAAGGTAATCTGCGGCCTTCGGATACCACAGAAGGTGTTACGGAGGTCCAGGAGAATAGTGAATATCTGATCGGCATGGCCGCCGCTATGAAAAATATGGTGCTCAGTGCCATTAAAGATGCACTCTTCGTCGTAAAGCAGGATTATTATATTGAAGATGGAAATGGTAATAAAACAGTTTCTCCGGGCAAAGACTATTTTGGCCGGAAGTATGGGATTGCTGTCGCTGCCAACGGTCGATTGTGGACAATGAGTAGTCAGATCTCGCCCTGGTTAGCTGATGAGGGATTCAGTAATGTCTCCGGTGTAAAGACTCCTGTTCGTTCTACGACAGGTGTTCGCCGGCTGGATGATTTCCGAAGTTTCAAGAATCAGACCATGGTGGCTCATGTGGAGAATAACCTCTATGTGGGTTACTATGACTACCCTGAACCCATACGGTATGCCTCGATCAGCAAGAATCTCCAACGTACGGAAGGACGATTGATCCTATTCTATGTAAATAATGGAGAAGATCCGGAGACTGCAGAGGTGCAGGCAAAAGTGTTTAATATTGATCCGGACTGGAACACAAAAGGCATGATCAGAAATCCGTTGCCAGACTATAGCGATAAGCTCTTTCTGGGTGGGGTTTATGTCGTCGAAGAAAGTCCCCAGGATGTCACTCCGCAAAAGGCAAGCGAGCAGCCCAGAAGCGGAAGAAACGGTCGGGGAAAGAGTAAGCCAACCGAATCTGCGAAAGCAGAAGGGCCGGCATTGGGAACAATTCAGTTCAAAGTGGTCGGACTTTATCAGCGGCAGGGCAATGACAAGTATATTGTTACGCTGCCGACGGAGATCGAAATGAAGGCAGAAGGGGAAGAGGCTCAAGAGAGTAAATCATCTCGTTCAGGCCGTTCAGGTCGTTCAGGTCGGTCAGGCCGTTCGAGTCGATCAAGAAGGTAGATTACCTTTCATCTTCTGCGTACGATAAAACTAACACGCCTTGCTGGAACTGCAAATCATAGGAAGAACCCATGTGGGTCAACAACGGACACTCAACGAGGACACCCTGGCCTTTGGGTTGGATAACGAGTGGTCCCAGTGGGCAACTGTTGAAACGTTACCTGATGAAACCGTCCAGCTAGACCGGGCCGCGATGATCCTCGCTGATGGCATGGGTGGAGCGGAAGCAGGAGAGATCGCGTCTGCACTGGCCTGTTCGTCTATGCAGGAGTACTTTTCAAGTGCCTTGTCATCCGTTCAGAAAGACGATGATGATATCATTATTCGTCTGCGACAGGGATTGCTATTGGCACATGATAGCATTGTTGCGGATACGATGCTTCATCCGGCACGAAGAGGAATGGGTACCACGATTATTGCCGGTCTGATTGATTGGGGTAAACTCTATGTGATGTGGTCGGGTGACAGTCGGGTGTATCGTTACTTCCCGACAGACCAGGATTCAAGTGGAAAGGAGCATCCTGATCATCTACAAATGATCAGCCGCGATCACAGTATGGTTTGGGACATGGTCCTGCAGGGTGAGTTGACAGCAGAGGAAGCACGTGTGCATACCTACAGCAATGTCATCACCCAAAGTCTTGGCGATGTCCAGAACAAGCCATCTCCTGATTATCGCGTGACCCCGCTCTATAAGGGAGATGTCTTGTTGTTTTGTACTGACGGGCTGAATGGGATGCTGAGCGATCAGGAAATCCAGGATCTTTTTCGAACCCATCAGGACTTGGTTCAACTTGCCGATGCACTCATTGAAGCAGCCAACCTGGCCGGGGGGACGGATAATATCACCCTGATCCTGGTTCGCGTAACCAATGGACCTGGCCGACCACATTTGGAGGATATCCACATTCAGGATAAAGTGGTCACCGAAGGAGGGGCTTCCCTGATGCAGAAAATGAAGCAACCTGTCGATGGGCCCTCCGTATCACCTCCGGACCATTTAAATCAGGTCTCGCAGCTGGACCATCCGGGTCGGAGAAGAAGAACCCGTATATGGCCATTCGTCCTGCTCTTTTGCCTGTTACCCTTGTTTTTGATCGGGTTGTGGTGGTACTTGAAAGTTCCGGAAAACAACCTGTCCATTCAGGAGCGCATCCAGTTTCTTCAGGCAGAGGACATCTCATCTTTTCTGAGTAGCAAAGAAAAATATAAATTTGATAGCCTGGTTCGCGAATACGAGTTGGGTCAGATCAGTGAGGATAAGATGCGCGGCGCCATTGAATATTATGAACAACAGGCTGGTGTATTGAACCCAACGGGCACGTTTGGAACAGTACCGGAGGGAGAGCGGACGGAAGAAACGGAGGTGAAGCGAGAAGTGGTGGCATCCGATAGATCCATGCCTTTTTGGAATAAGCATTTTCATAGGCTTCAGAAGGATGTCCGTGTATTGATGACAGGCATTCGAAGTGATCCAGGGCTTGGACAGAAAGAAAAGGAAGAATTTCTTACTGCCTTGATTATCCTGGAGAAGGAGATTCTGGCCTCATTTGATGAAACAGGGGTGGTCAAGTTTAAAGACGTCGAGGCCAGGGAGAAGCGTGATGAATTGCTGAAAAAGTACAAACAAGTCAGTGAGAACTATCGAAAATGGAAAGAGGAGAAAGCAGTTCCTGGCCAGGAAACAATCAGTCCGAAACAACCCGTATCCGCTCGTCAAGGTGAAAGAGAGTCAGTTTCAGACACGGTAAAGCAGCATAAGCAGATGTCTTCTCCACCGATTGATTCAGTGAAACAAAGCAAAGAGAATGAATAATCTACCAAACCATACGTGCCGATCAGGAGGGCCTACCCTATTTACTCAGATCACACTGGCCATTTCATTGATGCTCCTTCTCAATGGTTGCTTCGGGTGTGGTGGTGACGATCAGGAACTGGGAATCGCGGTGAACGGGCGGAGTGATCTGCCGGCTGAGGGTGAAGGTATCTATGGGGTGCAGGTCCGGACCGATTGTGCCATGGATTACTGTGTACCCGTTGGCGAGACGGTTCAATTAAAAGCATTGGGATGTGGCCATTGTGCCGGTGCGAAATGGACCATTACGCAACCGGATGGAACGAATTTCAAAACGGGCAGAGGAGATACCATGTCCTTCTATACCACGGTGCCAGGCACGTGGCTGGCTGTATTGGAATGGGAAGATCAGAATCCGGTGAAACACTTTATCATTGCCAGACCTAAGGAGGAGGTAGAATTGGCAGCTGCAGACCCTCCCGTCAGTGAACTGCCGGAAGTTACCCGGCGGGAGGTGCGAACCGGGACGTCTCTATCTGAATCAAAACCGGCAGAAAAGCAGGGAATTCTTGATCCGGTGAGTCCATCGGCATCTGTGCCAGTTTCAAAAAATGCCAGATCGGAGCCGGAACGCAAGGACCTTCCTGACCTGGATATTAAGGGGGTGGCACTAGAACTGGATGGCCGTCAGGCATTTCTGAACGGATTGGCGGATGGCCAATATCTGGTTAAGTATCGTCTGGATGGGAAAGACTACCAGAGGGATATTGAAGTGAAACAGGGCGCTGCAATGTGGCCGTTAATATTGGTGAGTACCAGGCGCCAGCAGGTAGAATTGTATGCTGTCCAGCGCAAGGTTGATCAAATGGAGCGGTCCACCCTGGTTCGAGCCACTTTCGGTGCCGATGCGCCAGCCGTTGCGTCAACACCCTCCGTGCCCAAGGAAGAATCGAAACCCGCTCCAGTGAAGCAGGCTGCTGCGATGAAGGGAAAATCTGAACGGATTGGGCCCAAACAACCTGCTGGTATGCCTACTTGTGCGAGTTGGGTAACCAAAGCTGAACTGACGCTCACCGCCTCTGGACCTTGTGAATTACGTGACGCCTGGCTATGGACAGATCAGGATGGTACAGTAAAGATGCACGTAAAAACAAAGGATGGCTCCATTAGTAAGCGATTGCCTGCCGGCTACAATCAGGTCACATTGACCAATCTTGATATTGTCTTAGCCCAGGGTGAGACGGCAACGCTGGTTCTGGAAAGTGTAGGATGTCGGATGGCAAACCTGACAACCTGTTCACCTGCAATCAATCAGTCCAGCATTCTGAAAATTGGGAATCTGAGTGGTGTGAGTGTGTTATCGGATATGTTGATCCGGTATTAGTAGTAGTTGTTCGTTAAGATGGATTTTAGTTAAGAATGGAATTTTCACTTTGAGATTGAAATAAGAACTCCTTGATATGCAGTCATGTATGTGCCAAATGAGAATATTAAAGTTATTCAATATGAGCAGATGGTTTGTGATATTGTTTTTTTTAATATCCTACATAAGTGAAGTAGGTGCTCAGTTATCTGCAATGGAATTTACGCCGAATAGTGCAGCTTGTAATTTGACTTCTTCAATTGGGATAAGCGTTGCCCCTTGTGCTTATGATGGTACAGCATCATTAGTCATTATTGCTACCCCAGAGGTGCAAATAGTCGGAGCAAATCCAATTTCTATAGCTAATGGGGAAGGCACCTTTGAGATCCATATTGATCAGGGTTTTTCCGGAACTTTCGAAATCGGTTTTCAAGTAGAAACTGTAACCAATGACAACGGATGCAATACCTATCCGGGTGATTCGTGGGCAGAAGAATTTGCGGCGTCTTGTGTGTGCCCAGACATTGACCCGATCGGGGATGTGATAGCCTGCGAAAGTTATGTTTTACCGATAATTACAGGAACCGGTTTAACAGGTAATCAAGCTTACTACGATGAACCGAATGGAGGAGGGAATATGTTTGATGAAGGTGCAACAATTACAACTTCTGGCACTTATTATGCCTATGATGGTGAGTCGGGATGCGAGGATGAGGAAACATTCATGATTACAATTAGCTTACCAGTTTCCCCGACATTCAGTTTTGCCACGACCTATTGCCAGGGCGATACGCCAGATGATTTGCCAACGACCTCGGACGAGGGGATCACAGGGACATGGGATCCGAGTAGTATTTCGACTTCAAATGCAGGTACGGAAACGTATACTTTTACACCGAGTGGCGGCGAATGTGCAAATGAAGTAATGGTAGATGTAGAGGTCAATGCCCCGACAGATCCGACATTCAGTTTTGCCACGACCTATTGTCAAGGCGATACGCCAGATGATTTGCCAACGACCTCAGATAACGGGATTGCAGGAACGTGGGATCCGAGTAGTATTTCAACTTCAAATGCAGGTACGGAAACGTACACCTTTACACCGAGTGGCGGCGAATGTGCAAATGAAGTAATGGTAGATGTAGTGGTCAATGCCCCGACAGAACCGACATTCAGTTTTGTCACGACCTATTGCCAGGGCGATACGCCAGATGATTTGCCAATGACCTCGGACAATGGGATCACAGGAACGTGGGATCCGAGTAGTATTTCGACCGCAACAGCAGGTGTGATTACATACATGTTTACTCCTGGTGTTGGCCAGTGTGCAGCACCGGTTACGATTGACGTAACAGTGAACCCCAATCCTGTCCTTAACTCATTTGCCATCCAGCCATCAGCTTGCGGCCAGATGAACGGTGCTATTGATATCTCTGTGAGCAATTGTCCCGGCTCATGTATCTATAATTGGGTCGGGGTTGGGCCAAATAATTTTTCAAGTTCGGAAGAAGATATTTCCGGACTTGCACAAGGTACTTATGCACTCACTATCACCAATGGTGATGCTTGTATCTTCGATACGCTTTTGACCGTTCCCTCTCAGGATGGACCTCAGATTTCTGCAATTACCGGATTGATGGATGGTGGCCAGTATTGTCAAGACACCATGGTGGAACTTGGCGTAAACGTTACAGGGGGAAGCATGCCTTATTCCTTCCTCTGGGATGATGGTAGTCAAAATTCTACCCGGAAGTTAGTGCTTCCGACACCCGTACAGGGAAGCGAAAACAAGAGCTACGCGGTGACTGTCTCAGATGCAACCAACTGTTCTGATGAAAAAACAATTTCCGTTGATGTATTCCACAAGGTGGCCGTAAATGCCGGGGATGATGTGTCCGCTTGTGTTGGAAAGATGGTCATTCTGACCGGTGATATTGGTTATGGGAGCGATCCGAATTGGTCGATCCTCTCTGGACAAGGTAATCTGGATCCCACTGATCCACTGAATGCAATATACAGCCCGGGCAACCAGGAGGTAGGCGAAGTCTTGATTCGGTTGTCTTCCGGGCCAAACGGGGCGTGCCCTGGTTCTTCTGATTCCCTGATCATTGCCTATAGCATTCCAGCAAAGCCTATGTCGAGCAATACTTCGTTCGCTATTTGTGCCGGGGATACGCTCATTTTATCTGTCGATCAACCACCTTCGGGATTCAAGGTCATTTGGAGAGATACAAGTCAGGCAATTGTAGGAAATGCCAAGGATCTGAGCATTGGTGTTCCTGGGGACTATACGGCACATTACTATGATGCAACATTGGACTGTGAGGGCCCCGGCTTGATATTTACAGTCACTCAGAAAACCGGTCTTCCGGCCGCAGATATTACCATCGAATTGCCGGCCAACATCTGTTCTGGCGATGTGGAACTTGGGGTCGCTTTCCCGTCTGGAAGCGGGAATGTGGAGGTGGAGTGGTCTGTTGATATGATGGAACAAATGGGTAATCCTGTCCAGTTTAACCTGTCTGCGGGCAAGAAAATGGGCTTTGTGACGGTTACGGACGAGTCGGGATGTCCAACAAAAAAAGATGTTCTCTTCAGTGTCCTCCAGACTCCGTTGGAGTCTGACTACGCTGTTGACCCTGACAGGGAATTGTTCTGCTTTGAGGAAACCGCAACTATAATAGCAAAGAAATCAGATTACACGTATCAATTGACGAACCCGACAGGAAATACCTCGATCACGGATAATGGTAATGGATCCTGGATTTGGGATCCAGAAGGATATGTCGGTCAAGCCATTGTGGAACTGGAGGTGAGGAATGAGGCCAATGATATGGTTTGTTCGTCGAACTTTACTCCAACCATCACCTGGCGCAAGGAACTCAATCCTGATTTTAATATTGCTGGAACAGCTCAAGTCGGAAAACAAGTTACAGTCTCTTTAAAGACACCCCTGGATCTAGCTTCTGAATATGCAATTTTATATGTCATCCGGCCATCATCAAACATTGATACCATTCCATTTAATTCGGATACTGTACAATATGTCTTTTTGGAGTCGAAACTGAATATGTTGCAGGTGGTGAGAGGATTTATCATTGATCCAATGTGTGAGGTTGACACAAAGAAATCATATACCATTTCCGGTGCGAATGACTTGGTTGCCGGTATTCAGGTTGGGATATTTCAGAACGACGTGGAACTTTGTTTTTCTCCAAATGAAACGATCTGTTTCTCAGCTGCCAATTCTACTATTGGAACGGATTTTGGCAAGTACGGAACAAACGCTAATATTATTGATTCAATCTATTGGTTGGTAACTAAGAATGGTAGTGAGATCTATAATTGGAAGGGGAAATCTGGAGAAGCGCAAGCAAGTATACATCTATTAGATACTAGTCATTGTATAGCTTTAGAAATTGGCATGTACACGATTAATCTTGAGCTTCAACAGAAACAGTTTGATGATTCAATTGAAAAATCAAAAGCTACGTTCAGCTTTTCAGTCATTGCCCCAATAACGGAAGTGAATTTTAAGGCTAAAGAGATTTCAAGCCAGCAAGAGCAGGTTACCAGTGGTCCTACTGATTTGCTTTATCTGTGTCCAGGACAAACCTATATGATCAACCCGGATTTTACGGGCATTTATTCCGATACCACGTCGAATAACTCTTTTGTATTTGGAGGCAATACGAGTTCGGCTCCACTGCAATATACAGCCGATAAGCCGGGTACTTCTGTGGACCTGTTCTTCACGGGAAAGACTGCCGGTGGATGTTTGATTTCGGATGCACTGCGGTTGATCATTCGTCCGCAACTGGATGTCTTTGCTGCGGACACCCTGCGGGTTTGCAATGGAGATACCCTGGATGTCGACATCGATTCAGGTTACACATCGACTATCTGGTCCTGGGATGATGGCAGTATGGAGGCAAAGGATTCGACATCGATCCATCTGTTGCTCAGTGAATCAACTACATTGTCCATCCAGGCGGACAGCCTGGGGTGCTCTTACAGCGACTCGCTGCACATGCAAGTGGTCAAGGTAGAGGGTGACGTTGAGGCCTGGCCAGAGCCTGGTTGTCCGAATGGCCTGTATCGGGTCGTACCCGGGGCAGGTACGGTGATCGACTATCTGTCCCCGTTACCGGGTCTGGACACCTTGAACTCATACTTCTTCCGGGTACCTCTGGAATTGCTCAATGATACAGTGATCATTGGTTTGCGAAGCAGGGAGCTCGCGGGTTGCCAGTCAGAAATCAGGGATGTGTATCCATCAGATACCAATAGTTCTGCTTTGGGTGAATTATTTGCGGATTTGTGTACGCAAACACTTCTGGTGCCAGGAGACCAATGTTCAGGTGGCGAAGGGACGTGGTACCAGATCGATAAACTGTCAGGAGCCGCTAATGAGGTCCTGGGTGCGAAGGAGAATTACCTGAACCAGGTCAGTGATGACTCCCTCGGGCAATATACCTATGTCTTTGTGTGTAGTGACTCCTGTGCGCAGGTCGCCACTACACGGAGTGAAGGCCCTCATTCGCCACCATGTGCTCCGGGCGAGATCTCCTGGTCCTTTCAATTGATGCCTAACCCTGCCAATACGTTCTGTACTCTTCAGCTGGTGTCGGATGCCCCGGGGAATTATGACCTTGTCCTGTATGATATTGCCGGCAGGATGATGGGGAATACATCCCTGAACCTTCCGGAAGGATCCAATGAAGTTCCGATCGATGCATCTCGTTGGTCATCGGGCATGTACATCGTCGTGCTGTCGGATGAACAGGGTCATCGGCAAATGGCCAAACTCATCATCAGTCGGTAAATGATGGTCATGTCTGCCTATATGTGGTTGTGGCCATGTGCCCTGGTCAGCTTGCTCGGCAAAAACGGGATGACCCAGCAGACCGATCATCTTCGTTCGGAAGGGAATGTGATCCGCAAGGAAGATCAGAAAGTACGTGATCTTGTCCTGGAGACCCTGTGGGATTATGAGAAATATTGCCTGGGTCTTGGCGAATGCCCGGATGGCCGTGCGGCTGGATGTCGGGCTTGTCGGGAGCTATTTTCTTCCTGGGCAACGGTCTATGACGATCTGCATGAGGAAAGTGAGGGGCAAATGGACAGTGGCGTCTTTTATGACTTTCAGCAACTGACCTATCCTGAGGGTATTCGCGCATCGTTTGAGGAGGAGTGGATGGCTGATCTCCTCTTGCCCGGACGGGAAGGAATGCGAATCAGTCCGCCATCGGATGATCTGTCTGAATGGTATACCGTAGGTCTGACTGTAACGAAACTGTTGTGGACACGGATCGACCCCTCTGGTCGGGTCGAGCCATTAAAGCAACCGCGGAATGTGCCCTTGCGATTTGAATTGCGTGTAAATCCCAAGATAGAAATGGGACGCATCTCCAATATTTATTTCAATCGAAAAGAATCGGGTAAATCATGAAAACGTACAATGATCTCTTGACCTTCAGGTGGCTGCTCTTTCTGGTTCTTTCGATATTCTGGGGTGCTGAAGGATTGGCTCAATCGCAATTTCCTCCTGTGCGAAGTGATTCGATTGTTTGGGGTGAAGGGCTGGTGTCCTCCGATGATCGGGACGCCATTGTCAAGGCCATTCGGATTGGTATGGACCGCTATTGGAATTTGAGTGATTTTATCCATCCTGATCGCGGGACGTTCGATGAAGAAAAGGGCCGGGAATTTTTACAACTCTTTCAGGGCAGTGATAAGGTCTATAATGACCTGGCAGGTTTGGAAGGTGAGCAGGTTTCCCCGGCGCATTACCGCGATAAAGTGGGACTGAATATGGCCAATACGGGAGTTCAATTTCGCATTGGTGATCCCTATATTGAGGATATCCAAAAGGTGGATGGTTATATTGTTGCCAAGGTATTATTCACAAAGACGATGTTGAACGGACTGGATGATCGGAATCGTATCATCATGTATCCATTGAAAAAAGCACCAAGGCTACCCCTTTCTGTTGAAATGAAACTTTCACCTGATGGAGCGGGGGGTTATCAATCATCCATCTATGCTATCCGAAGTAATCATGTCCGCGTCAGGAAAGAGACAACGGGAAGGTACCTTGATCTTTCCGCCGGGGGTATATCCGGATTGTCATTGAATACCACTCTGGCACGGCCCTGGGAGGGGTTGACTGCCCCTGACGGAAGCTATGTTGCCGGGCACTTCGAGGTCCAGAAGGCTGGCCATTTCAGAAATTCTGATCGCCTGTACTGGATCGTGGGACTTGGTATTCGAAGAGGCATATTGACCACCTCCCTACCGGAAGGGCTTACCGATGAAACGGAATATGATTCACGGATCATCAATGGCGTATCCTACGGGGTAACGAATTGGGAGATCACCCAGCTCCATCCGGGGAGTGAGGTGGTGATGGAGCACTGGACCGGATATGTGCCGGTCGGTGTGCGGTATCAACTCCGTCCAGGACTTCAAACTGAATGGTTGCTGGATGCGCAAATCCTGGCAGGTTACAGCATCATTAGTCAGGATATGCAGGGAACTATTCAGCGGAGTCGATTATTTGGCCCCCTCCATGAGCCGATCTGCGCTCCTGTGCGTGCCCTGAAGAAAGGCGATGAGCGAACGACCTGGTCCCAGCCTTTTGTCAATTTTCGCTTCTCTCCAGGATATTATCATGCTATTGATAATTGGGGTAGCAGTACGCGTACGGTCGGTTGGTTTGTTCGGGCAGATATAGAGCTGAGCCTTTTACCTCTGTTCAGTCGAGAGGGAGATGAGCAGTGGGCTATCCTGGATGACAATGGCATTTTGGACCTGAACACTGAAGCAGGTGTCCTGTACCAAGCAGTAAGTCCTCTATCTGCAGGGATACGAATTGGAGTTTATTGGAAAATGTATTAATCATTTAGATTGATTGTTATGAAACGTGTCCATATCCTGATCTGGTTTCTTCTCTTTTTATTCACTCATGAGATTTATTCTCAGGAATACAGAAGAATTTTACCAAGGCCCTCTCAGTTTGAGAATCCGATGGACTATTACAATGAGGATATGTCCATGAGCCCGGAAATGATTCGCTTTATTGAAAATGACAGTAGAACCAGTACAGATAAATGGGTGGTTTTGTCGGACCGAAAGAACAATATTCTATATGACAAGCCAGATGGCATTCCCAAGGTGATAAAAATGGATTTTTTAGACAAGGCCTTTGTCGTTGAGAAAAAAGGTAACTGGCTCCATTTGATCAAGGGTGAATATACAGTCATTAGAAATGGGACAAATATCCACAAAGAGAAGGTGGAGGAATTGGGTTGGATCCAACGGGATAAATTGATTCTTTGGGATAAGGCCTTAAAGGATCCAGAGACAAAAATCCATAGAAAAGTGGTGTTGATCAATAAGGATTATGAAGGTGCCAGGGAGGTCGTTCGATCCGGTGTTGGTGACACCATTCCGACCTATGCATCACCAAATGGACGTTACCCCAAGGAAGGGCAATTGATCTACAGTTTTTACTATGTCGTCAAGAAAGAGAATGATCATTTTCTGGTTGCCCGGGACTATGAAGGTTTGACAGGCTTCAGTAACAGCATTATTGGTTGGGTCTCTAAGTTCAGGGCGTCCGAATGGGATACTCGCCTTGCCTTGGAGCCCAATATTTATGAAGATGCATTAACAGGACGAGTCCAGTTTCCGGACTTTCAGGCAGCCCATTATCTGGATTTCGTGCAAGCGCGGGCCCATCGATTGACTGGGAAACGTCAGGAGCGAGGCTTGATGGTTGTGCATGATCCTGCAGCCAGTCAACATGTTTCTGAATGGCCAACTCACATCATTAGAAAAAAGAACAGTGACACACAGGTTGAGGAGAAGCTTCGTATGAAACGGTTTCCAGGCGGTGTATTGCGGTCTCCAGTGTTGGATTATGATAGAAATTCAGGTGATTACTATCAGACAGCCGTAGTGGACGAGATCCGTATTCGGGATGTGCTGGATCTCAGGCAGATTGGTCAGATGGATGAATCCAGTTTTGCCCAACAGGCCAAGGTTGCTGAGAAGTATATGAAGGATGCAAAGACCTGGAATGTGGTTTTCCTGATTGAAGGCACTTATGATATGCTCCCGTATCGTGATGAAGTATTGAGTGTTGTGGATAATATGGGGCAATACCTTGATGCCCTGGGTGATGGGAAGCTAATCCTGCGGACAGGAGCGGTGGTCTATCGGGATGTCGCGGATGAGGCAGAAGGCAGGTTGATCGAAGTGTTGCCCAAAGGAACGGTTCAGCAAACCAGAAATGCCCTGGCCAACATCCGATTTTCCAATACCGATCCGGCCGATGATCGGGTAGCTGCCTTGGAATATGGTTTGGAACAGGTCTTGTATGCCGGTGTTTTCTCCGAAGATCAGGTCAATGTGATTGTGCATCTGGGACAGGGTGGTGATCTTCATCAAGATAGAGGGAGAAAATCAAGCAGTAAAGGACACAAGGCCTTGCTCACCGCAGATCGCCGTGAAGCTCTTTACAAAGGTTTCGGCCAATATCAGGTGCATACATTGAGTATGCAGATCAGGAATACTGGGGGCCTGGCTGGGGAACGTTTTCTCACCGCCATGCAGAATATGATCTTAACCACAGCTCAGGATGGGATCATTCAGGCAAGGAGTTTTGCCAAGGAAAAAATGAATT
>JAUILF010000422.1 GCA_030433135.1 Bacteroidia bacterium
TTTTTCAGCAGATCCAGTATGCCGGTGGAGGCTTGTTGCTCCCTACTCAGGGGATTTTGTTCGAGTGGGTCTGAAGGTAGATGATACATTTTGCCATCCTGGTATAATTTGTATTTCTTGGTTTGGACAAAGAGGTTGCGGTATTGGTTTACTCTTTTACCCCATCTGGGATCATAGTAGACCATGACTGTCTCTCTGGGTTGATAGGACTCTCCTTGCAGAAGTGGAAGAAAGCTATGACCATCGGAAGTGATGTTCATGCCCAGTAGATCAGCAAAGGTGGCAAAGAAATCACTGAATTCGATCAACCCCTCGAAAACCTGTGGTGTTTTGATTTCGTCCGGCCAGGAAACCACCAGCGGTACATGAGTTCCTGTACCAATAGTGTTTCCCTTGGCACCCTGAATATTTCCCTCAGCAGTGCGGGTAAAGAGGGTAGGGTGGTTGCCATTATCAGCGGTAAAAATCAGAAGGGTGTTGTCATAGAGGTCTTCTTCCTTTAGTTTATCAATGATCTTCCCTACAATCTTATCTGTGTACTGTACCATGTCGGCAAAGTAGGTAGTATCATTCTCATAACGCCGGTCCGGTTCTGACCAGGCATCGGAATCGGGAGTGGGAACGAATGGATCATGTACCAATACCATGGGGTAATAGAGGAAAAAAGATGTATCCTTATGACGGTCGATGAAGTCCAGGGCATAATTGCAGAAGACATCTGGTCCGTAAGCTTCGGGATCTCTGGGCAGGACTTCTCCATTCTCTTCAATCAGCGGATTGGCAAATCGTTCACCTTCACTTCTGGTTTTGGTGAGTTGCCAAAGTGAGTATTCATCAAATCCCAGTTGCATTGGACGGTTATTGTCATCCAGTCCCGGGAGAGAAGGGTAGGCTAATCCATTCAATTGCCATTTACCTACGATCCCCGTACGATACCCCGCTTCCTTCATAATGTGGCCAAAGGTTACCTGCTCCGGGGATAGATAACCAAAGTGTGTATAATTACGAAAGTTGTATAGCCCGGTCATGAGCTTTACCCGGGAAGGGGTGCATAAAGGTTGAGATATACATTGACTAAATCTGATTCCTTCCGCACCCATTTGGTCCAACACCGGTGTTTGGTACTCCAGGGATCCATTGGAGGTAAGACACTCGTAGCCCATATCATCAGCCATGATCAGTATGACATTGGGTTTGGAACCCTGACCGTATAGAAATCCGGGTAGTATGAGTATCAAAAAAAGATGTAAACCCGGCCATATTAATTTACCTGCTATTGATGGCATGATACGATAGTGCTTTCTAATCATGTTACTGCTTGATGTGCACAAATGAGAGTTACTAACTTCCAAAAAAAAAATTGTAGGCAGGGGTTACCCGCCTACTCTGGATCGTTTCAGTTTGACTTAGACTTCCTCCTCTGATCGGACCAATTCACTTACTTACAGGTGAATGCTAAATTAGAATCACTAGTGACTATTGTCATAGTGCTCCTTGAGCAGATCGCGTCCAAAATCACCGGCAAAATCTCTCCATACCGTGTGCACATGATTGGCGTCATTCTGCGTATTGTCGAATTCTATCAGGAAGGATTCTCCCTGTATGCGGTAGTAATGACCAGCTGACCTGTCCGTTACACCGGCCCAGGCAAAGTGAATGTCATCCCATCCATTCTTGTCAATTTTTTTGCTACGCAAATGGGCCAGTTCCTTAGGAAGCGTAGAAAGGTATTCTCCCACCAGGCTCTTTAACTGCTTTTGGTGTTTGGAATCCATTTCTGCGTAGCTAACCCCCAGTTGATCCAATGGACTCACCTCTCTCATTGAGCCGGTGTAGACTTCATAAGGAGATTCTTTCAATATTATTGCTGTCTTCTGCTGATCCGTCGACAGTGAATTGATTAGGTCAAGGCCCATATCCTCTTCGTCTTTCAGGACTCTAAGTCCTTTGTGCTCACCAGATCTCACTTCTGCCGGGTTTGAACCCAGGAAAGTAGGGGTGGTTGCAAGGTGACCATTTACCATGGTAAAATGGAGTGACACATGGTGACCCGAAAATCCCCATCCCCAGGTACCTTTTTTCGCAGGTATACCAAAAAACGAAATGTGATATTTCTGAGGGTCTCTGCGAGTCGGATTATTCTCTAATTCCCGCAGAACGTTCTCGAGGTCCATGATGGTTTGCACCTTATCATAACCTTCCTGGCTCAAAACGGATTTCAGCAGTTCGTATACTTTGGCATCCTGTTCATCATCCAGTTCGGTAAGGGCAATGCCATTGCGGGTAAAATCCGTAGCAGGCAGGTAGTGCCACACATCCCTCAAGGTGTCTTTAAACTGATAAACCGCTTGTTTTTTCTGTACATCAGACAGAGAACTAATGACCGATTCAGCAGCTGACAGCATTTGATCTTCGGGAGAGGGTCTGAGAACAAAGGCCAGGGTCAAAATCATGAAAATGAGCGAACTCAGGTATAGCGTAGTTTTACTGGAATTCATGGCAGCAGTATTATAATGATAGGGAAGATAGCAAAATTGCCAGACCGAAGTAGGTATTTACCTGGAGGATTCGATGGATTCCGGATCTTCATAATACCTGTATTGAGGTCTCCATTCCTCGTCAGATACAGTTCTATTCCTGAAACTGAAAGAATCCCAAATCTTTCCGTCTGCATCTATCATTCTGATCTTGACCCTTTTCTTTTTTACCGTCACACTGAGCAGATAATACAGAGGTTCATTGAAATAGGTCTCTTCACCGTTGGAGTGCACAAACTTAAAACCGTTATACAGTCGGCCCCTTTCAGATCTGCCATTGATTCGACCGTAGTATACATCGCCAGGCTGGGCTTCTGACTCACGATCCAGGGGATAGATGAAGGCACCCGCTCCGGCAGATATCAGGTAGTTTACGTTTTCCCTGTACGTGCGGTAATATATGTGATCGTGTCCTGAGAAGACGGCAGATACATTGTATTTCTGAAATAACCGGGTCGCAACGGTACTTACGCCTTCAATTTCATAATGACTCTTGGTCCCTACCGTATAGAAGGGTCTGTGTCTGAAAATAAAAATGTGTTTTCCCTCGGCGGTCTTGAGTTCGTTTTCCAGCCATATCAATTTTTCCGGATCCTTGTCAACCTTGGGCCAGTCCATGGCAATAAACCTGGCATTGGCAAAGTCAAAGCTGTAAGTTGGATCCGACAATCCAAAGAAGTCAGCAAAATTCTTTGCTCCACTGGCATAATCAGCATGCTTTTGACCATCGTAGATCTCATGATTTCCCAGGGTAGTCCAGGTGGCATATTTTCGAAAAAACCAACCTGCTGTATCCTCCAGCATTTTGTATTCCAATATACCTTGCCAACCTGCCCCTTTGTCCACCAGGTCGGCTGTGGTGAGACAAAAGTCAGGATTGAGGTCGTCGGATACCCTCAAAATTCGTTGTAACTCTTTACTGTGTTTGGAATCACCAAAGACCAGAAATGTATAGCCATCCTTTTCATCAAATTCGATTTCCTCCATCAATGGATTGGGATCATAAGGCTTCTCAGGCTGACCAAAAGACGTCAAACACATGAGGCAAAAAACAATACAAGAATAACTAACTCTGGATATCATACCTATTTCTCATCTCTAGCTCCCGTGTTAACACATTGACACATTTGCAGTCAGTGGACCGGGTTTTGCAGACCGTAGTAAATGAAGATGCAAATATTCTTTGATAAGCCCTCGACATTTACAAAGAATCAATCCTTCTTATACTCGGGATTATACTGCCCGGACTCGCGAAAACCCGGAAATTTCCTCATTTTGGCAAATCGGGGATAGGATTCAAAAACTTCTGAATCACCTAACATACGAGGGTCCTCCTGCTCTAACAGGAGACTGTCCAGTAAAGCTGACAACTCCTCCTGTTTTCTCAGGGTATTGAAGTCCCTGCTTAGATCTTTAACGCAAAAAGGGTCCTTTTTGATGTCAAAGAGTTGAAATGGAGTTCTTTTGCCAACCGCCAGATCGAAGTACTCAGGTTCAGAATCTTTATTTTCAAGTACCCAGGATTTTGCCGGTGATGCATCGATATCATGGTACCCATCGGTCATGGCCAGGTATTTTCCATCGTCGGTTCCATCTCCTTCCACATCTGCCTCTGGATTGCCAGCAGGATAGCGCTCAGCTGCCAGGTTGTGAACAAACAGGTAGTCAGCTGTCCTGATGGCCCGCACCGGGTAGCTCAGATTGTCAGGTCTGGCGTGAGTATGTCTTTCTCTGCCGAGCAGGACGTATGGTCGCTTTTCATCCGGACCACGTCGGGTATCCGGAGTGAAGAGATAGGCAAGACTTCTTCCTGACATATCCCATCTGGGTATTTCTGCCAGATCGAGAAACGTAGGGGCCAGATCAATCAAACTGACCAGGTCCCCAACAATTTCACCGGGTGCTTCCATGCCGGGAAGGTAGATGGCTAAAGGTACATGTGTGCCATACTCGTTTACGTTGGCCTTGGCGTAGGGGAAAGGCATTCCATTGTCGGCAGTAACTACGATTACGGTGTTATCAAGTTCACCACGATCTCTGAGGATATTGATCATGTCGCCCAGATGACGATCAAACCACTGAATTTCATACAGATAATCTGCAATATCCGATCGGATAGTTGGAGTGTCAGGCAAAAAAGGGGGTACAAATACGGAATCAGGGTTAATCCCATTTCGTTCGCCTATGCCGGGATCGTATACCCGGTGAGGTTCGCTAGCACCATACCAGAAGAAAAAGGGTTTGTCTTCTTCTTTTTGATCCAGAAAAGCTTCAAAATTGGCCTGGTAATCCAGAGGACGGATACCCGGAGGCACCGAATCGTCCCGTATTTCGTTAAAACCGGGTCCGGCAGGATTTCTCTCCCAACCGGC
>JAUILF010000423.1 GCA_030433135.1 Bacteroidia bacterium
AAAATATACACTTTGGTTTCATTCGGTTTCTTTTCAGCCAGGTCTTCGTTACTTCTCAGGCTACATAGTGCTGACTATGCTCCTTCTAAGTGCCTTGACCTGACTAAAAATATTCCCGAATGCATTCTAAATCTATATTCTGTCAAAGTACTAGGCGAGACGAGGAAAGATACCGGGTTTGTATCTCACTGACCTGTCAGCCTCAGGCTGATTTATCTCCCTCTGGGAGAGGATCAACGAAGTCTTGTGCAAGGAGAACGGCTGGGAAATCAAGAACCGATCAAGATTAATGATTTTGTCAGCGCGAGATGGGTTTTTTAACACCTTCCTAGGATGAAGTCAGTCTAAAAATGTCTCCAACCCTGTGCCTTCAGGTCGTGAATATTCCCTCCGGTAGTGTGGAGCTTTATTCCTTCCGAAGCATCTGTGATTTCGCCCATCATGTAAATATCGGGCATAACCCTCACCTTGGGCAAGTCTTCCGGATCCACCGTGAATAAAAGTTCATAATCTTCGCCACCACTGAGCGCACAAGTAATTGGATCAAGTTTGAACTTAATGGCCAGCTGTTGAATATCAGGATGAATGGGCACCCCTGATTCTTCGACAAAGGCGCCTACACCTGATGATTTGCATATGTGCATAAGGTCCGACGCAAGTCCGTCTGATACATCAATCATAGCTGTGGGCTTTAGGCCGGATTTCTCAAAGATCTCGATCATGTCATTGCGAGCCTCTGGTTTGAGTTGCTTGCCGATGGCGTATTGCTGGTCTTCCAGGTCCGGCTGGGTGTCGGGTTGAGAAAGGTAAATCTGCTTTTCCCTCTCCAGTATTTGCAGGCCCAGGTAAGCAGCTCCGAGGTCTCCGGTGACACAGATGATGTCTCCGGCTTTAGCCCCATTGCGGTAACAAAGTTTCTCCCTCCTGGCCATTCCGATTGCAGTCACGGAGATGACCAATCCCTGTCGGGAAGAGGAAGTGTCACCACCAACCAGGTCCACATTGTAATATTTGCAGGCTGCTTCTATACCCTGGTATATCTCCTCCACAGCCTCGAGCGAAAAACGGTTGGACAAGGCAATAGATACGGTGATCTGGGTTGGGATGGCGTTCATGGCATAAATATCCGAGAGGTTTACCACCACCGCTTTATAACCCAGGTGTTTCAACGGGTGATACATCAGGTCAAAATGAATCCCCTCCAGGAGCAGATCAGTGGAAATGACTGTATAGTGCCGGTCGTGATCAATAACAGCAGCATCATCACCCACGGAGGTCATGGTGCTGGACTGTTTGATGTCGAAGGACTCAGTGAGATGGTCGATCAAACCAAACTCACCCAGTTCGTTGATCTCGTTACGTTGGGGTTCTTTCCCCTGATCAGCATTATCCGGTTTTTCTGCCATGTCAGTCGTGTCTTGGTAATGAAGGCAAAGATGAACACTTTTTGTCAAAGTACCCTGACTGACCTTGATCACAGATTGAAGTAGTATCGATAAGCTCATTAAACCCCTCTGCTGGAAAGGTAAAACCAACATTTTTCCCTAGTTTGCCGTGCAATTTGAGATTTAATATGGGAGCCAAGTTTTCATTGTCAGGGAAACATGCTGTTGTTACCGGAGGAGCCAACGGGATTGGTAAGGCCATTGTGGAGAATTTTGTGGAAGCAGGAGCGAAATTATTTGTTCTGGATATCCTCAAAGAGGATGCTTATGATAATCCTGCACCTGATGAGGTACAATATTTTCAGTGCAACATAGGTGATACTGTGGCAGTCAGGGAGACGTTTGACCAGATTCACAACCAAGGTCGTATCGATATCCTGGTAAATAATGCCGGCATAGCCCATGTCGGCAATGTGGAGGACACTGATGAGGAGGATTTTGTCCGGGTGATGCAGGTGAATGTTTTTGGAATGTACCATTGCCTGAAGGCATGTGTAACACACATGAAAGCGGATGGCGGAGGTGCCATTGTCAATATTGCTTCTACCTTGTCCAGCATGGCTATCCCCAATCGTTTCGCCTATTGTACCAGTAAGGGTGCTGTACTACCCATGACCTATTCGGTAGCGCTCGATTATATAGATTATGGCATACGATGCAATGCCATTTCACCGGGTCGTGTACATACTCCTTTCGTTGATGGATTTATTGCCAGGAACTACCCTGGTCGGGAAAAAGAAATGTTTGAGAAACTATCTACCGATCATCCCATAGGCCGAATGGCAAAACCATCGGAAATAGCAGATATGGCTCTCTATCTTTGCTCGGACGAAGCAGCTTTCGTAACGGGAAGCAATCATAGCATTGATGGGGGATTTACGCACCTGGTCAGGAACTGAATATTTTTAATTCGAAAATAGAAAGATGAAACTAATCAGATTTGGAAAAGCTGGCAGTGAAAAACCCGGCATTTTTGATGGTAGTAAGACCTGGGACGTATCAGGTTTTGGAGAGGAGTACGATCAGCATTTTTTTGGTACCGATGGTCCCGCAAGACTAAAAAAATGGTTGGACGAGCACCTTGATAGTTGTCCTGAAGTTGCAGATGATGAACGTTTGGGTACTCCTCTGGCAAACCCTTCGAAAATCATTTGTATCGGACTGAATTATGCATTGCATGCCAAAGAAAGTGGCCTTGAGATCCCTACTACACCCATTATTTTCAGTAAAGCCACCTCAGCTATTTGCGGGCCCTTTGATGATGTAGTTATACCGAAAGGAAGTGAGAAGACGGACTGGGAGGTTGAATTGGCCATAGTCATTGGAAAAAAAGCATCCTATGTCAGTGAAGAGGATGCCATGAACCATGTTGCCGGATACGTGGTGCACAATGACGTCAGTGAAAGAGCCTTTCAACTGGAGCATGGCGGTCAATGGGTGAAGGGAAAGAGTTGTGACACCTTTGCTCCTCTTGGACCCTGGATGGTGACCGCAGATGAAATAGAAGATCCCAATAATTTGAAATTGTGGTTGAAATTGAATGGAGAGACTATGCAGGACAGCACTACAGCTGATTTTGTATTTAATGCACAGCACCTGGTATCCTATCTGAGCCAGTATATGTCTCTGTTGCCCGGCGATATCATCTCGACTGGAACTCCTTCCGGAGTTGGCCTTGGCCTCAACCCTCCGCGATACCTGAAACCAGGCGATGTGATGGAGCTGGGTATTGAGGGACTGGGTGTTGCCCGGCAGAAGGCGGTTGCTTACCAGTAATTGCCTAACCTTCTTTCGGCTTCCACGGATTGGTAATACTAGATTATGGGGCTAATAGAAATTCGCGGAGAAGGGCTTTACGTGCCTTTGGCGAAAGTGTATATAGACCCCTGGAGGAGTGTTCCATGTGTAGTGATTACTCATGATCACGCCAATCATGCACGTTAAGGTCAAGGGACTTATGTATGCTCCATCCATTCGGGGCCGATCATACAACAGCGACTCTGAAAAGTTCGAATTTCGACACTCGATTTTGGAGAGGGATTGAATTGAATGGAATGCACATTCGCGGTTGAATATCACATTAAACCGGATTAAGGGTTGAGGTGTATCTCAGAATTGATCAACTTTGTTGCCATGAGAACCAGTTTTACGCATTCGGTTATCATTGAGTTTTCTTATGGGATGGAGTCAATCAATCCCCTGCATCATCTTGCTGACCGTTTGACCTATCTTTTAGACCAGACGGATATAGGGTACTATGACGGCCACGAAATTGCCATGGATGACTCCGACGGAGCCCTGTTTCTGTATGGTCGAAATGCCGAACAACTCTACAAATTGGTGGAGCCGGTATTGTTTGAAGCAGACTGGCTGGATGGAGCCCTGGTGACGCTGCGTTTTGGCCTTGAGAATGAAGAGGTGGTGAAGAAAATTGATTTTGTGCTTGAGGCTACGTAGTGCTTTGACATTATTATGATTTGAGGTAAAATGACTCCAGTGGTGAGTTTTGTCACATTATTCAAATAGCAAGTCAACTAAGATTTTCTGAACTTCCAAACGCGCAAAAAAATATATAGATAAGTTAAGCCGATATTTCCTTGAAGTTGCAAACTTCAGAGTTTGGTACGTGTTTAGCGCCTACAATAGTCGGGAAAAGGAACTCGCCCTTACAGGGCTCAAGATTGATGTATGTACTTGTCCCCAAAGCTGCGCTTTGGGTTATTAGGACTAAGCCCTTCAGGCTTAGCTATTAAAATATATGGAAAGTCCAGCTGTTTGATCCAAGAATTTCTGATTATTATTCCCGGCGCTGAAAGGATTACGTAGGAATTCTTTCCGGGTCCATTTGAAGGAGTCAGTTACCAGGCCTGAAAGGTCTGGACCTAAAAGAATGGGGCAACGCCCCATTTGAATTGTGGAAAAGATGGTGGTCTGTAAGGTCACCCTCAATTATGGTGATTCAATTTTATCGCTAAACATATCCGAAGTTTGCAACTTCAAACCGATATTCTTGCAGTCACGACCAGACAAATATCCTAAATCGAGTCCAGATTGGTCATTAGTAATTCGAATACCGCCAGTGTTCCAAGGTAGGCCGGAGGCTGTTTGCCACCATTACTATCTATGAAATCAAGTGATCATTCACCCCAACTCAATCAACCCATGCTCCAAAGCATAGACGATCATCTCGGTAGGGGAGGTGAGGTTGAGTTTGCGCAGGATATTCTTGCGATGGGTGTAGATGGTGTGCGGACTGATGTGGAGTTCGGAGGCAATTTCCTTGGCTACCTTGCCCTGGGCCACCAGGGTGAGGATCTCCTTTTCACGTGGCGTCAAAGCCGAGGTCGGAAGTTCTTCCTTCTTAGGTGGAAATGACCTTTCCATGATCATATCCAGGATCTTATGGCAGTAGAACTTTTCTCCCTTGGCCGTGGCGATCAGGGCATCGGTATCCA
>JAUILF010000031.1 GCA_030433135.1 Bacteroidia bacterium
TGAAAGCAAAGCGGAAATAGGAGGTGACTTGCTGCTTAGAAATCTGGTCAGCTCTGCTTTGACCCAACCTACATTAGAAAACGCCCTTGATTCGTTGGATGCTATGGAAACTCGTCTTTTCGCATTATTAGGAGAGGCAAAGAGGTCTCTTGATCTACCGGACTGGTTCACAGAATTCGAGGAGACTAATATAAAGTACTCCAACCTGGTCTTTAAAGCCGGAGCTCCGCGGGTGAGGAAATTGATGTTTGGCATGCAGGACACCATACCTTTTGATTTTGATCCCATTTACCAGACGTTTGATATCAATTCCGAACTAGCCATGACCACTCACAATTTTCTGTCCTCATTGCCTTCTATGATACAAACAGATTGCGCATTGGGGCAGATTGATTTGGACCCGATAAACCGAATGACACAGTATTATAACAAAAGCAATCAGATCAGTAACTCCCGGGTTCGTGATGTTTTCAGGTCATATCTTTACTATAGAGTTCAGAGTAGCAGTGTGTTTTATCCGGACAGTCTGGTGTCAAGGATAAGGACTGGTGTCTCGGATGATATGCAATCGTACCTGGATTGGGTAGATCTGAAACATAACCAGTTGAATGGAGCCCCTGCACCACCGATTCATCTATTGGATTCAACCAAATCGTTGGTGTCATTAAAGGATTTTGAGGGTAATTTAGTGCTACTGGATTTTTGGTTTGTAGGATGCAGGTTCTGTAAATTGGAAAATCCGCATATGAAGTCTCTCATTGAAAAATTTGGAAATGAGCCCTTCAAAGTATTACATATATGCATGAAGTCATCCTGGGATAGCTGGAGGAATCAGGTTATGGATTTTCCGGGAATACCCCTTTATAGCAATCCAAACTGGGACACCAAATTGGAGAACTCCTATAAGATTTCAGGCTACCCTCGCTATGTACTAGTAGATGAAGACGGCATGATACTCGAAGGATGGTGTGAAAGACCAAGTGACCCTATGCTGGAGGAACGAATAAGTGCGAAGTTAAACCAGGTATCACTACAATGACTATTACAAGTGACAAAATGTGTCGCCATTTGGAGAACAGAATCTAAGTTCGACAGTGATAATCCTCCATTGATATTTTCTCTTTTATCCCGGATCCAGAACGAGTGGATTCTTGGTGACAAATTCAGCTCCTACGGAAGCGTATTCTGCCCATGGGTTACTAACTACTTATTTAGTGAATAGAAGTGTTTAAAGGTCACCTAACCATATTGAAAGACATGGTGTATTTTTAGTCTTGGTGTATGAATCATACTTTGTTGCAGGGCTAGTCCTCGTAGGAAATTGATCGCTTTGAGTGGAATCGAAAACCAAATAATTTTTGCTTGCTATAATCACCTTGGTTATTTCCTGTAAGGTACCTCTATTTACTCCTAACAGAGGAAAATCTTGATCAAAAGCGAGCAAGACAAAGTATAGGAGGCTGCTAAAGTACCCATCTCATGCTGACAATGGATATGATAATAGATTCAAGTAAATTAATCACAGCCGTTCTCCTTGCGCCTGACTTCGTTGATCCTCACGCAGATACAGCAAGTATCTTTCCTTGTCTCGCCTCGTCAGGCACAACGATTGACGGCTGCATCATTAAGATGGGCACTTCATCAACCTCCTGAAGGAAGGAGGATAGCCGAAGCTATCTAACTGATTTATCTCCCTCTGGGAGACGATCAATGAAGTATTGTGAAGCTTTTCATCAAGTCGATCCGCTGGCAAGCGGATTATTTTACCTGGAGGGGGTTAGTAGAGGTACCCTGTAGATAGTATTGCGTATTTTAGGACTGTATCACCAGACCACTGTCTTATATGTAGGGGCTGCCGAAAGGGCTGGAAGATTGTCAGTGCGTTAGAGTGCGGTCTGGTTTTTAACAAAACTTTTGGAACTGTAGAACAACCGATGAAATCTTGGCTTCTAATCATACTAATTGGGCTCTATGGAAATATCGTTTTCGGACAGCAAGTCATTTTTGCCGGTAAGTTATTGGATGTAAAAACCGGGGAATGGCATTCCAATGCATTGATGACGATTAATGAAGGTCGTATTTCTGACATCAAGATGGATCAACAAATAACAGATGACGGGAATATTATTGATCTATCGGAATACTGGGTTTTACCCGGATTGATTGATTGCCACACTCATCTGACCGGCAATTGGTATGATGAGGACTTTGATACCTATACTTTGCCCTCTCCAGCCTATGGTATTATTGGAACGGTAAATGCAGAACATACTATTCAAGCTGGCTTTACTACCGTTCGTGACCTGCACAGTTACTTTTATGCGGACATTGCTTTGCGCGATGCCATTAATCAGGGAATGATTATCGGCCCGAGAATGAAGGTTAGCGGACCTGGACTCTCTATGACTGGAGGACATGGTGCCTGGGGTAATTGGTTAAGTCCACAACTGGAACTTAAGGAGAATCCGGGATTAATAGCCGATGGCATAGATGAATTGCGAAGGGAGACCAGAAACCTGATCAGGCTCAATGTGGATTGGATTAAGATTTTTGCGACCGGTGGATTTTCCTCCGGGACCATCCCAGGTGCTTCTGCTTATTCAGAGGACGAATTAAGTATCGTGGTGGAAGAAGCCAATAAATATGGCATGAGAGTAGCTGCGCACGCACATGGTGAACAAGGAATCATAAACGCAATCAATGCAGGGGTAAGTAGTATTGAGCATGGATCTTTTTTGAGTCAGGAAGCGATAGACCTTATCAAAGAAAAAGACGTCTTCCTCTGTATGGATCTGTTGGCTGCTCACTATGATCTCTTTGAAAAAGATCGTAAATACGAGGATCAGGGAATTGAGGATGATAGTAAAGAGCTTTATGAAGCGATCGCAGGTAATTTCAAGGCAGCATATGATCAAGGTGTGAAAATGGTCTTCGGAACCGATTCAGGAGTGTTTCCTCACGGGAAAAATGCAGAGCAGTTTAAACTGATGGTTGACGCAGGTATGACGGAATGGGATGCGATTAAATCTTCGACCATCCTGGCTGCAGAATTGTTACGAGAGGAGGATAATATGGGAAGTGTTGAAGTGGGAAAATTTGCCGACCTCATTGCGGTTAAGGGTAATCCTGTTGAAAATATACAAGTATTGGAAGCTGTGGAATTTGTAATGAAAGGGGGCGTTGTGGTTAAACCGATTCAAGGGGGGCAGTAGCATTTCTGGTGTATTCATTTGCCCAAACCAGACAAGCTGGATTTTTAGTTTAGGGGCTTCCTAGTCCTGGATATAATTATTAAAAGAGACTGAATGCGACTGAAGGATAAGATTGCGATCGTAACCGGAGGTGCTCGAGGTATAGGCCGGGCCATAGCAGAACTTTTTGTGAGGGAAGGAGCTGTTGTTATCATGATGGATATCCTCCCTGAGGGAAAAGCAGTGGCAGAAGCGATTGTGTCCAGCGGAGGTAAGGCTGAATTTCATGCTGTTTCGGTCACGGATAAACCGGCGGTTGCATCTCTTTTCGAACAGGTCAATAATCGTTATGGCCGTATTGATATTCTCATCAATAATGCCGGAGTGACCCGGGACCGAACCCTGGAGAAAATGAGTGAGGAAGAGTGGGATACCGTGGTTGAAATTAACCTGAAAGGTGTCTTCATATGTACCCAGGCTGTGATCCCTTACATGAAGGATAACCGCTGGGGAAGAATAGTCTGTGCTGCTTCCAATGTAGGATTGCGGGGTAATTTTGGTCAAACCAATTATGCAGCTACCAAGGCGGGCATTATTGCCATGTGCAAAACTTGGACCCTGGAACTCGGCAAGTATGGAATCACTGCTAATGCGGTGGCTCCGGGACCTACGATGACCGATATGGTAAAGCAGATCCCTCAGGAACACCTCAACGTCATTTTGGAAAGTGTACCCTTGAAAATGGTGGCCGAGCCGGAGGATATAGCCTATGGATACCTTTATCTCGCGTCAGAAGAGGCACGTTTTGTTTCGGGAACCTGTCTTACTATAGATGGAGGGATGTCACGATGAAAGTCTCTAGCCGATTCGTTATTTCTTTATGCTCAACCAACAATTGCGAAAAACTATAGATCGACTCTTCAATGGAAGAAGTAGTTGGTTGAGCTAAACTTATCCTCAACAGTCTGGCGTGAACTTCCATAAAAGTCCTACCTTCTTTTGAAATTGTAGATTCATGCACAAGATCTGGCCATACTTATGTTTCCTGGTCCTGGTCATCTCCTGCAGCAGTCAGGAACCAGAAGAGGAAAATGATGAAACCACCTTACCCAATATCGTACTTCTGATGGGCGATGATCACGGCTGGGATGAAGTGGGTTACAACGGGCATCCGTTTGTGCAAACTCCGGTACTGGATGAGATGGCCAGGACCGGCATGCGCTTCGACCGGTTTTACTCGGCACACCCTACGTGTTCGCCCACTCGTGCCAGCTTTCTGACCGGCCGCCATCCCAATCGCTGTGGGACGTTTTCACCCAATTGGTCCATGCGTCCTGAGGAAATCAGTATTGCTCATGTGTTGAAAAATGCAGGATACCGGTCGGCTCATTTTGGCAAATGGCATGTTGGTCCGGTAAAGAAAGAGTCACCTACCAGTCCGGGTGCCATGGGCTTTGATGAATGGCTTTCACACGATAATTTTTTTGAACTGGATCCGGTACTTTCCAGAAATGGTGAGGCTCCTCAACAATTTGAAGGCGAGAGTTCTGAGTTGTTGATCGATGAGGCGATTCAATTTATTGAAGAAACACAGGCAGGAGGACAACCCTTTATGGTGGTGGTGTGGTTTGGTTCTCCGCATGAGCCATATTCTGGGTTGCCGGAAGACTTAGCACTTTATGATCAACTACCGGATACGCTGAATCAGGATACTGTGAGTCTCACCTCCAATGAAACCGGACAATCTACCAGACGACCTTTGCGTGATGTTCTGCAGGAACGCTATGCCGAGATCACGGCCATGGACCGGGCTATCGGGGAGATGAGGAATTATCTGGAAGAGCAGGACCTGCGTAACAATACCATGTTATTATATTGTGGAGATAATGGAACTCCGGCCAGTGCCAACCGTACCGGCATGACGATAAGGGACCAAAAGGGATCTCTGTACGAAGGAGGTATTCTCGTACCCGGTCTCATTGAATGGCCTGCAGTGATTAGTGAGCCAGTAGTCAATAAGAACATCGCCTCTACCAGTGATTTGTTGCCCACCCTGACCGCCATTGCTGATCAGGAGATGCCTGATCGACCTGTCGATGGTGTCAGTCTCATGCCATTTCTTGAGAATCCACAACTGGAGAGAGAGGACCCTATTTTCTTCTGGAAATTTGCTGCCGGCAATGCTTTTGATGACGCTCCGAAGCCTTATATTAAGCCGGAACTGCAGGAGGGTACAACTCCCCTCGCCAAGATGATGGACGGTAAATACACCAGAACTTTCCGCAATTATGTTTATCCGGAGGTGTCGCCGAGTGATTTTGGGGGTGAAAGAGTCGTGATGACAAACAGATTTAAGTTGGTTTTAGATGGAATGGCCACCGATGATCTTAATGTTGAGTTATACGATTTACAAAACGATCGAGCTGAAAGGTCAAATATAGCGGGAGAGCACCCCGAGCTTGTAGAAGAAATGCGTGAAGAGATGCAAGCATGGCAGGAGACCGTGTTGAATAGTCTCACCGGGGCCGATTACTGAACCCTTACTTAAACGTCCTGACTTATTGCTGGAAATGATTGAGAGAGAATCTCTATCTGGTTTCATACTTTTGATTGTACGCCAGTTAAAAATTGTTAATTGCTCCAAGTGTGAGTTGCCGGTTTTTACTTTTTTGTTTTGATATCTTGAAAGTACTTATTGAGTTCTAGCGGATTCAAGTTCTTGCCTACGATCAATCCTTCCTGATTCAATAGAAAGTTAGTCGGAAGAACTTTAACTCCATAATTTTTTACAACCCCGGCAGCGGACCCTTTGAGGTCCGACAGGTTTTGCCAGGGAAGTTGATCTTCTTTGATGGCTTTGATCCACTTCACTCGATCTGTATCCAGGGAGATGCCGATGATCTCCAATATGTCACGATTTTCTAAGTATACGGAAATCATTTGTTTATTTCTGACTCTGCAGGGAGCACACCAACTTGCCCAAAATTCAAGAAGAATGTACTTGTCTGGAAACGATTCACTGCTGACCACCTGACCCTTTTGATTAGGTAAGCTGAATTGGATCGCTTTTGACCCGAGATCAGTATTAGCTTCTAATTCATACAGTTCGTAATAATACTCTCTGCCCCTGGAGTGATTTTTTAAACTATCCGGGAACAATTCGTACAAAGCTTGCTTGCTATCAAGTGTAAGATTAGAGGTAGTTGATAGCAAGCGGCTAAAGGCGAAAAGGCTTGTGTAGTTTTTGGGATGTAATTGTATGAAAGATGAGATGTAGTTTTCCATGCTATCTGACATCATTCTATTGATATTTCTAAAGAATTGCACTTTTTCCTGGTCGCCTGATTTTCTGGCAACTCCTGCACTATCAGAGGATGCATTGAGCTTAGTGATTATAGTGGCGAGGGATTGGTTAAATTCAGCTCGTAAAGACTCCTCTTCAAAGTCAGAGTTGATTTTCGCCCTCCAGAAGGAATCCTCACTTCCACTGATCTCGTAATGACTGTTGGCAAGGATCAGCGTGCGCCAACCACGTACATCATTCAAGAAGAGGCAATATTCGTCCACTTCGGGAATCGTACCACTCATCGAATATTGTCCATCTTTAATCTCACTGGAGTCATGAGCCAGGGAAACATTCTCCATGGCGCTGACTACAACATCTTTTTTCGCTAGGTAAACGACGCTCGAAGACTTGGCTGCCAATTCTCCTCTTATGGTATACTCAATTTGAGCTGTCGAAATCGTGTGACATGTGCACAGGATTACTAACAAATATATGATCACATGATGCTGATGTCGCATTTAGTTTCAAGATTGTGGGATCTATCTATTTGTACTATAACGACAATGGGGCAATTTAATATCTGCCGTCAGAGAAGATAAGCCTTTAATTGCGGATATTGAGGTGAAAATGCTCACGTAAATAAGGAATTTGTAGTTGAAAATTAAATAGGCATAAAGGCTTCACCAGACAGAATATCGGAAGCTATTTTGCAGATACCCCACCAAATCCGGCGTAGAACCGTTGAATCATTACAAAATTTCTTTGCAGGACATCCACCTAAACGTGTTCACGTACAAAGGTAATCTCTGTTAAAACATCCTCAGTGCAAAATATAGCTACAGAAGCCGGAGTTGGGTTGTTATGCACTGGGAACTACTAGGACTTTTCACTTATTTCGGAGTAAGCAAAGGGTTTCTTACCATTTGCACTTTGATTATTGGTTCCAGTTGTTTTTCCCAGGATACCGTGATAGTCAGTGGTGAAATTCGAGCCAGGGAGTCGGACGAATCAATCTATGATGCGTATATCCTGATGGACGATCAGATCATGGATAGTTCAAACCCCAGTGGTGCATACGAGTTTTCGACCAGCAAGGGTAATCATATACTGAAGATCACCCATACTGGTTACCAGCATGGTCAGTGGGAAATTGATCTGCAACGTGATACCCATCTTATCATTTGGCTGGAAGAACTCCAATTGCCGGAAGTCAATGTCCGTGCTGATAGAATATTGGAGCCATCGCTTACTCGATTAGAGATGAAGGACCTCAAGAAAATTCCCATGCTGCTGGGTGAGCCTGACCCTATCAAAGCTCTGACCATGCTTCCCGGAGTGTCGCAGGGCCTGGAAGGTTTTGCTGGGATCGTGGTAAGAGGAGGTGGTACAGACCAAAATTTGATCCTGATGGATAACCTCCAGCTATATCAGAAAGGCCATCTGCTGGGTTTTACGTCCCCTATGAATCAGGAATTTCTTGAGTCAATAACATTCTACAAGAACTATTTCCCCCCTCAATACGATGGCAGACTTTCCTCTGTAGTACAAGGTAATACCATCTCCAATGTGGATAGTTTCTCCACCGAAGTCTCCGTTGGCTTAATTAATTCAGGTTTTCATATCGGTCGCCCAATAACAAAAGGTAAGAGTAAATTACAACTTGGGGGACGAACTTCTTATAGTGGCTTTGTCCTTTCTCCTTTCCTAAAGAGTTCTGATCCTCATGAAAGTACTCGCACGAAAATCTTTTTCTATGAATTTACCGGCAAATTTGAACATCGGTTTCAGAACAATAGCTCCATCAGTATCTTAAGTCAATTCTCTCGTGACAGAATATCCCAATTAACCGAGGGAAAGAAATTATTTCCTAATCAACCAACGGAAACCAGGGCAACTCATGTTAGTATTCCCAGCTTTGCCATTTCGACGTCCTATCAAATGGATTTTGGCCGGCGGTGGCACCTGGAATCGTCCCTGTATTATAACTCGGTATCAAATCGATATACAAACGAAGGTCAGACTCCAATAGAATCTTCTCTCAATACTTTTGAAATTAACAATGAGTCAAACCTGGCAACCTGGGGTCATAAATCAATCTTATCCTTCCAGGAAAAATCATGGAGTTATAATTTCGGGTTGCAAAACGAAGTGCATTCGATAGGACCTCAAAAAATATCAGGACATCTGGAAGATGCTGGCAGGACTACCAATCTGGTAAAGAATCCACAATCGCTAAGATCGTATGTGAACTCTGGTTTCATCGAATTCGAGAAAAACTATAGGGAGATAAAATTGTACGGAGGTCTTCGTTTCAATCACTATCACTACAACGACTTTTCCACAAGTTATCTAAATCCCAGAGCCGGCATTGAGATCGGATATGAAAATAAACTGAGCTTTTGGTATGTTCAGAATAATCAATTTCTCCACTCTGTAGAATCACTCAATTCATTGATTCCTATTGACATATTACTGCCCAGTACAGGTGATCTACAGCCGCAGAGAATGTCGCAGATAAGTGTGGAGTATGCTTTTTCACTCGGCCGTACCAGGGATGTGAGATATTCTATTTCAACCTTTTATAAGAAATTTAGTCAACTTAGTCAGATTAGACCGGGAGAGCAAATCTTGTTTAATCTAAATGCAAACTGGACTGATTTTCTTGTGTCCGGAGGTGAGGGAAATGCTGCCGGCATTGAGGTTTCGTACATACAGGACTTTACCAAAGCCAAGCTGAACTTAAATTACACTTACACCAGATCGATCAGAGAGTTTCCGGATGTCAATGCTGGAGATACTTTTTTTGCAAACTTTGATCGACCACACTATTTCGTGCTAAACTTCCATTCCTCTCTCGGTCCGCATTGGATCCTTGGATTAACAGCACATTATGCCTCTGGAGTTCCTGTGACACTTCCATCAGCATTGTCGAATGGTTTGTCCGGTTACACCCCGGTCTATTTTTCAAAGAACAACTATCGCTTGCCGGATTATCATAAAGTTGATGTTCAATTTTCAAGAACATGGGTGAGTCAGGGACAGGCAACAAGAGAAAATACCTTAACCGTAGGTGTCTATAATGCCTACGGAAGGAAGAATCTGATCTCGATCTACTACGTGGGAACGACCCGCCGAACCGGTAATGTATCTGGTAAGTTTTCTGGATATTCGTTTCTTAGATTTATTCCGATTCTTTCATATCGCTTATCATGGTAGTCAGAACAATTCTATTTTTGTCGACATTACTATTGTGCTCTTGCTACGAGCAATTTATTGAGGTTGGTGATCTTGACCTTGACGGAGCTCCAAAGTTGGTGGTCGAAGGGATACTGCATGCAGGTCACACACCCACAATGCATCTATCCGCCTTAAGGTCTATCGAAGGCAATGATCTTGCTCCAGGAGATATCCGCGATGCCGAAGGTTTTTTACTTCAGGGTCCGGATACGGTTGATAGATTTATTTATAAAGATAAAGGTGTTTATGTTTTAGAGAATGATTCTATCATAAAGGCCGGACAGTCCTACTCTGTGCATTTCTCGGCAGAGGGTTTTTCTGAGGTTCATAGTGACGATGTATTGGTGCCTGATCGTCCACCATCTGTGGTTACTTCATTTGACATCAATAGTTGCATTTTAGGTGTTAATGATTTTCAATCCTGTCTTTTACAGATTTCGTTTAGCGAGCCCACCCATGATGTAATGCTGGAGTTTTCACCCTCACCTACCCTGGAGAGAAGGGCTCGACCGAGTATATCGGAAAAATTAGCCCCCGTTTGCCAGGAAGTAAATCAAGGGTATACTAAGTTCAATCCTTTGGAGTGTTTGAAACTTGGTAATATCGATTATTTCCTACCACATAAGTTGGATACGGCCAAATATGGTGATCAAAGTTATACCCATTATGAGTTACGGGTAGGAAATATCAGCTCCTCCTACTTTAATGCTATGGAGGACTTGAAGGAAAAGGAATCTTATCAGAATTCACTCCTGTTCGAACCTTCGCTCACCTACACCAATATTCGTGGAGGTACTGGCTTTCTTGGTGCTGTTAACGATACGACCCTGATTGTAGAATTGGAATAGCTAAGTATGCATCTCAATTGTATTCGATCCCCAGAATACGTGTGAATGTCATCTGGAAATCTTGTAGACCCGAGCCCTCATGAGTTTCATGTTTGATTGTTTTATTTGATATAAGCCATCTTATTGGTACCTTGATAAGTGTAAAAACCTGATACGAAATGAAAACCAACAAGTTAGGGATGCCCTTACCTGACTGGCACTTACGATTTCCTTGTCTGGATGGAATGTCTGCGAATGTGTTGTCACATGCACATTGGCGTGACATCTGATTGGGTAGAATGGAACAAAGGTCTGATAATCCATTTTGGTGTATAACCATTCCGGGAAAAGGCGACAAAGGTGGTCGGTTGGGGAATAGATGGTTGAACCGGGAATTCTTTTCGATATTGAGGCAGCAGGAGGAAGCTATGTGAGAGTAGAACTCTTTTGGAAACGATAATGCATTTGATGAAGCCAACTTGCCGGATTTTATTACTGGTTTTAAGCCTTTTTGGCTCATATCTGAAGGTGTTTGCTGAGTCCCGGTTTTCCACTGAAGATCTGGACGTGAGAACTATTTGGTACAGTTCTGAAACGGATATCCTGGCTACACAAGACCTTCAGGAGATCATTACCAGCGGTAAGTTTCGACAGGTTTCTACATTGGACTATCTGACGGACCCTAACTCGTGGGATCATTGGTTGATCCTCGAGACAGTTAGCCAATCTGATCTCGAAGAAAATTACGTTTTTGATTTTGAGAAGTGGGTTGAGGTAAAAATCTCTGAAATCGGGAATACTTCATCAAACACCTATATCACAGGACATCATATCCCATATGTTGATCGTAACTATCCTTCAGCGAATGACAATCTCATTGCTATCACATATCAACCGGGAGAAAGAAAGACTTTACTGGTTGAACTTCATTCCACGATCGATTTTCTACAGATTCCAACCAATGTCGTATTTGATGTATCGAAGGAGGAGACTGTTATCAGAAACCGATTGTCAAGGCGTCTGGCTTTTGGGATGTTTATCGGCTTTTATCTCATTATGCTGCTATACAACCTATTCATATATGCTTCAACACGAAACAGGAATTACCTCCCTTATTTGGTGTCTCTGGTTGGTACATTACTGGTGACCATCCACATTTTTGGATTTTTGGTTCCGATTCTGAGGGGTTTTAAGGACTACGTTTTCTTTCACTCGGAAATGCAATTCATTACCTCAATGATTTTGGGGTGGTCCATGCTTTGGTTTACCGCCTGGTTCCTGGATGTCAGAAATCGATACCCAACGCTCTTTTTAATCATGAAGATCCTGGCGGTGCTCATCGTGTTCTTGCCACTCCCGGCCTTATTGGGTTATGCCAGTATCAATGAGCAATTTTCCGGAATGCTTGGCATCCTGACGATGATTTTTATTCTGACGGTGGCCATTAAGTCTGTGCGTGACGATTATCCTTCTTCCGGCCTTTTTCTCATCGGTTACGGAGCATTTTCCCTTGGGATTATTGTCATGTTATGCACTTTTTTAGGCATCCTTCCCTTAGGTGTCCAGGACTGGTACCCGGTGAACATTGGTTCAACCATCGAGATGGTTTTCTTCTCTCTGGCACTTGGTAACAGGATTAATGAGCTCGCGAGAGAAAACGAAGAAAAGCAGGCACAAATCATTGAACAACTAAGGGAAAAAGATGAATTGCAGACCAAGCTGAACCTTGAACTGGAGGAAAAAGTCATTGCGCGAACGGCGGAAATTGAATCTCAAAAAGTCGAAATTGAGAAAGAGAAGGAGAATGCAGATGCTCTCCTTTTGAATATTTTACCTGCACCGATAGCGAGAGAACTTCGCACAAAGGGATTTGCCACGCCTAGATACTATCCGATGGCTTCCGTGTTATTTGCCGACATGGTAAGTTTTACTAAAAAATCTGAAGGCCTGCGTCCAGAGCGGGTTATTAATGAGCTGGATTTCTGCTTTAAAGGGTTTGATGATATCCTGGACCGCTACAATATTGAGAAAATCAAGACCATCGGTGATGGATACTTTTGTGTTGGAGGCGTGCCTATACCCTTTGATGAAAGTGCGGTTAACACGGTGAAAGTGGGCCTGGAAATGCAGGAGTTTATTGAGAAATGGGGTGAGGATAAAAAGGAGTGGAATGAGGAACCCTGGCAAATTCGGATCGGCATCCACACTGGAGAAGTGGTGGCTGGCATTGTGGGCAAAAATAAATTTGCCTATGATGTATGGGGTGCCACAGTCAATACTGCATCTCGGGTCGAATCATCATGTGCACCGGGGAGAGTAACCATCTCTGAAGATACTTACCAAGTGGTTAAGGATTATTTTGAAGTAGAGTATAGGAGAGAAGTACAGACCAAAGAAAGGGAAATTGGCATGTATTACGTCCTTGGTTTGAAATGAATTAAACCATGTCACATTACCATTATCCAAGAGTCAATTTCACGGGAAACTGCGTCATTGATCCTGCGACTGCCAATAATAGCTGGTTTATACCCCTGGTCATTTTTGATCCTATAACCATTGAGCATTTTCTCCCGCCCAGGGTTTATATCCATGATGGGTATTTGATTCCCGGTGCTACCAAGGAAAAGATTATGGAGTTACTTCCGGAGGGTTGTGAACTCAAGGAAGACACTACCACCCGAAGGAGGGGTGCGACCTATTTTGAGATCATGCCGATACAGGACGAGTTTGATTTCAAGGAATGGGCAAGAATTCCACTGGGAGAGTCAAGGTTAGACAGGGAGTATTGGCCGCTTTATCACCTCTTTTGGGTGCCAACCAATCGTACAACCCTACATGGATGTACTCCCGGTTATTGGAACTACTATGGATCGATGAGTTTCACCTATGTGGGTGTGAAGGTTTCGAGTGTGGCTCTAGGAATCGAAAATCAGAAGGAACTCATTTTTGATGACTCCAGCGATAATATCCCGGAATCTGTGCAGCAAGTGCTGGGATCCACTCTTACTATGAACACCGATCCTAAGGATGACTCAACCAATGCATGTGTAATGGTGGATCATTTGCCTACCATGGCTATGCACACACAATTGTTTGTTGATCGACTGAGTCTGTGGAAAGATGATAAACTACTGATGTGCGGGAGGCCGATGAAAGGGGCTTTGCGTATCGTCAATGCCTTTAGAGTGGTCAATCAAAATATGCCATTTGCAGGATCCGGAGTTTTTTACTCCGTGCTTCCCATAGAGCAAATGGACGAGGAAGACTCGGGTTATCTGCTCGACATGTTCAGAGACTACGGAGATCAGGGGCGTCAGTTGAAAGGTGTTTTTGTCCGCCAGGTCTTGAGTGAGATCGAAGAATGTCGTGATATCGATTATCGTACTGCGGGAAACAAACCCAATCCCGCTCATAGCAATCTTAGTGGAAGTCTGAGCCCCTGGTACGAAGGTGAAATGATGTCATGGCCGGGAGGTAGACAATTGATTGGTGATGCTCCCTATATTCTGGGCAGAAATGAAAAACTGGATGAGGAGAACAGGAGTTTAGACCTGCTTCATAAGAAAACCGTGTTTGACGCACCTGTCAGTCTGATGACTCCCTGTGTTTTCAATGTCAGAAAGGATTTGGGAATTCTACAATTAGATTTATTAAACAATTTTCCCATTCGTAATAGATTGCATTCACAGGGACCCATCGAACCGAGTCCACATGATGACAATGAATATGAAACTTATCCACTGGGAAAGATGGTGATTAAGCTAGAAGCGCCTGATGGAGAACCTGGATCTGGGTTTCATTTGGGTGAATTTTCAATATCACCGGGGGAGACACCAAGAGAATTGTTCTATAACAATGGGGGAATATTTGTCTTTCCATTGGCTGCATCCGATGATCTGAATCAACGTCTGGATGACTGGAACGTGAATATCTATGGCCAGAATTCATTGGGAAAGAAGGTGAGACTCTGGAAGGAGTCACCCATCATCGTTACTTCGGATCAGTCTGGTCTTTATTGCACTCAAGGGGATGATCCGGTCAAAGGATATTGTTCGTATAGTGGAAAAAGGGAACCATGTCGACTGCGCATATTTGATCGCGGCCGACCTGTTAATGATCTTATCGATATTACCGTGGTTGAAATCAAGATGAATATTTCTGGGTCCCAGATATCTGAGAAACTCTATCGAAATGGTCAATACAAGGATGGTGATGCGATCGGTTTTGGCACTTATGAACCCTTGAATGCAATCTATCTTTTTCTTCCCTACAAAACAAGTGTAATTCCATCACAGGGATACCCGGTTGCCGTGATTCGCACTGGATTTTTTGTCAATCTGAAAGTTTTACCCATACATGACTTTGGAAAATATCTTGACCCAACCCATGAAGATTATCCGACAGAAGTAACCTTCAAGGTTTTGGTAGAAGAAATATTTCAAACATTTTCACTCTTATCACCTACTATGATTTTTCATGAAGAGCGATTTGAAAACCCCTTCATGGCATATGAGTTACTAAAAAGGACATCGCCAGAAAACTGGGATAAATCCTGGTATATGCCGGTAACAAGGGATCTGTCTGCAGATGAATTTGCGTTGATTCAAAAATGGGCAGAGAAATATCATTCGTCCGAAGAAAATTTGCAGTCTACAGAGAAGGATGATTCTTCTCAAGTGCATTATCACACCCATCTCAAAAAAGCTGATTATTTCAAACGATGAATTCCGGAATAGATAAAACTGTGGATGAGGCACTTAAGGAAGTAAAGCAACAACTTCAGATTGCCATTGAGCTGGAACATGCTACTATTCCACCCTATTTATATGCCTTCTGGTCCATCAAGAACCATGAAGATGAAGTGGCCCATGTGCTTTTTGAGGTCATAAAAGAGGAAATGTTACATATGTCTTTAGCGTGTAACATTTTAAATTCGATCGGGGGGAATCCCTGCTTAAATTATAAAGCGTTTATTCCGGATTATCCCACGGCATTGCCTGCTCATGACATGTTACATGACCCTTTTATTGTCAGTCTGAGAAAATTGGATATAAAGGCTATTGTTACTTTTCTTCACATTGAACTACCTGAAGAGTTGGGTATTCCCAGAGACGATGATGATGAAGTGGGTACCATTGGTGAATTTTATGATAAAATAATTGATAACCTGAAATTACTTCCCGACGAATTCTTCAGTAACAGACGACAGGTGCAATCCTCCTTTGCACCTCATATGTCGGGCGAATTGTTTGAAATCTGTAGTAAGGAAGATGCATTTAGAGCCATTGAATTAATTATAGAGCAGGGGGAAGGAATGTCTGTCGAAACTCATCCCGGTGAAGAACCAGCTCATTTTGAACGATTCCTGGATGTGTACACAAAGATGGGAGGGACTGGTGTGATTGAACGTGGCAAATTTAGACAATCTCATATGATCCGATCAGTCAAGGACGATGTTTATCGATTATTTCAGAGAGATATTAGAAATGTTGTGGCTAACCCCAGAGAGAATAATCGAAGGGAAAAGACGGTAGATCACTATGGCAGAAAGTTTAATTCATTGTACTCACGCATGTTGGATAAGTTACAGGAGGCCTTTAATAGTCATAACCCTGATTTGATGCCTGCTATTGAGTTAATGTTTCTCATGACCCGGCCGGCTCATATCATGATGTCAATTCCGGTAGACCCTGATGATCTGTCAAAAGGTTACTGTGGACCTACCTTTGAATACCTGACGGTAGAAGAACGCGCGTAAGCCTCCAAACTATATAACCTACTCATTGAGCCATGCCATCGCATCAGCATCCGAATCAAAATAACGTTTTCTTTGCGTATCATTATGGTTGGTCAAGGCAAAAACATGATCGGACTCGGGTCTAACAATGGCAATCTTATCAACACCATTGGTTAATAAAGCCAGTTCAATATTGCTCTCAGCCCATTTTTGAAGATCACCGTTGAGAGGGTGATTCAAATCCTTATTGTGAATCAGGATTTTTTTGACGTTGTGCTTTTTTGCGGCTGCAACTAAATGGATCAATTCGGTTTTGAGTATTTCATCACTGTCCACACTATCATGTAGGTGTAATGTCAGAATGCCATTGTCGGGGGTGTGGTCGGCAGAAGAATGTTTTGTCTTGTACATAGGAAGTTGATTTTTTTCGGTAAACTTCAGCATAAGATAGAAAATGTTTCACGTATTGACTTAAAAGTTATTTCTGATAAAGTATGCCTTCAAACAGATTTGCCGGGTCCCATCGATTCTTCAACTGTTTTAGTTCATTACTATAATTTCCGAAATAGGCTTTGATTGGCTTACCAGGGTTTGCATAATTTTGATAGGATGGGTAAGAACTGGATCCTACCAGGTCTTCAATACATGATTTTGTCCAAAGTTTCATTTCGTGCTCCAGATCCTTTCCCTGCCAGATTCCAATAGCAGAAATGATATAAGTCGCAGATCGGTGGATGAAGGCTGAATCCCCGGTATCAGCTGCTGAAATCCGGCCACTTATGGATTCAATATTAACACGGCCGAGGGGGCCAGGACATGCGCGAAACCTATTAACCACACTGCGGGCAATATTTCTGTCGATAGCAAAATTCACAACCGCATTTTCCCAGTGGAACTGCAAATTGGGTTTAATCGATGAGACATTGATTTGCTGAGCCTGGTAGTAGGTAGCTTCGTGACTGTGGCTTTCTATGGCATTTGGTATGGCATCCAGCTGCTCTTTGATCTTCTGTGATATACTTCCTGTATCGGGGTAGAGTCCGTAGATCCGAATGTTGCCCTGGGTGCTTCTTTCCCGATTCAGGCGTGGATATAAACCCAGTGTGGGATAGGATTGCATCAACTCTTCGAAAGCAAGACAAGCCGGTTCGGTTGATCTAAGTGGCCAGTAATAATTATAAATAGTAACCTTGGGTGGCAATTGAATGGTTTTGAAAGTCAGTTCTGAAATTACGCCAAAATGGTTTTGTCCGGCACTTTTAAGTGCTTTAAATAATGCTGGATATTGATCATTACTCACCGTGATGATATTTCCCTCCGCAGTTGCCACTCTGGCACTGACCATCTGATCGCACGTTAGGCCATATTTTCGGGATAACATCCCATTACCACCACCGAGAGCCAGGCCACATACGCCTACATCAGGACAGTCACCTAGCGGGACTGCCAGATTCCACCTTGATAGAAATAAGTCCAACTCTCCAGATAATACTCCACCACCAATCGTGACATATTTACCATCATTGGATAGTTCCATCTTTTTAAACTCTGACATGTCGATGGTGATGCCACCGTCAGAGATGGACTGCCCATAGGCACTATGTCCTCCGTTTTTGACACTAATCGTGTAGCCTAGTCTACCTGCAAAAAGAATGACCTCCCTAATCTCCATTTCATCTTTGGGGCAAAAAATATATGCGGGATAATACTCCGCCAATCGATTGAAAACAAGCCTTCTTTTATTGTATGCCTCTGCGCCCCTCTTAAAGTGAATGATAGAAGATATATTTATGTCATTCATGATTGAAACTGTTTGAGAAAGTTTAATAAATCCAGCTTTTTTACTCTGTACTTATCAAAGTCAGGGACAAGTTTTTCAAATGGGATATTCACCAAATCTTGCAGAAGTTTTTTAAAGATTTCCATGGTACGATCTCCGAAATACATTTTTTTTAGGTCTCCGATTACCTTTTTGCCTGTACCTAAGGAAATAGTACTTCGATCAACCAAATCCTCAATACAAAATCTGAAATGGACCAGTGGCTCACTAACCTCTATGTACATGGGCTCAGGAAGATGTAGCAAAGCAACTTCGTCATCCTGAAAATCTTCTTCATCAAGAAATCGTTGATAGACACGTCCAAAACCGATCATACCCTGGTTTCGAAGTTCGTACGCCCGAATGGCTCCAATGGAGGAGACTCCGTATATTTTCCATCCTCTGGCCAGGGCATCCATTATCTCCGTATGGCCAACAGCAAGTGTCTGGTGAAAAAGACCATCGACAATCACTATCGGTGTCTTTTTGGATTGATTGATCAATTTAGAAATGTCCCCCCTCTCCACCGGAGGAAATAGTCTATGACCGGATTGGCAAATCAGTTCATTTGCTTCTTTCGAAAGTGAGGGTCCGGCGAAGATGATCAATGAAATTGTTTTTCCAGAAATGAATGTAATCTATTACCTATGCGATTGGTCTCTTCATGATAGAATTCCATACCGGGAATAATTGCTTTAACCACTTGCAAAGGCTCTTCTTTTTTAGTGTGTCTCCCAACAAATATTTTTTGGACCCCACTCTGGTCTTGCAAATATTGAATAAGTTGAAAAAGGTGACCCTGGATAGACCCATCCAGGTTTGCAGAGAAGGGAGTTTCAATATCCTTAAGTAAGATATGCGATCTGTTTTCTTCCAGAAAGCTTCTCCGTTCTGAAAAACGTTGTCTGATATTACCCTTATGGAGTTCATGGTGTCCTTTTTCCAGATCTTCCCGTCCTGCGTGGATATAGGACATTCTGCTTTGGATCGCCTCGACCATGGCACGAGTCATGGCTATTTCCGGGACAGCATGGCAACCATAGCCAGAACAAATCATGGTTGGCTGAGGAGACCATTCTTCCAGTATATGAGCTTTGAAAAACGGAATTTTGTGTTCATTGCGACAATACTGGACGACCAATTGTTGATTCGCATTTTTGACGAATGCTTCAATTTGCCTGGCATATTCCGGCATAGAATCGGTGACTACATTCATGCTGGTATTGCTGAATTGTAGAAAGGACAGGATATCCCGCTCTACAATTTCATAGATCGCATGAATCACTGCTTCCTCGTAGCTGTTTCCTGATGCAAGGCCATTAGTATGGAAGCCAAAATATTTGGGTTCATCATCAGCTGGGTTAAACGGTATGAAAAGCAATTCAGCCGGTAAGTAATCGTCTTGGCCACTGATGATATCTTTTATTTCAACCGCAGACATCTTGAGGTCCAAATCAATTTGAGCATCCAGTCTCGGACATAGTGAGAGAATGGCTTCAGGGTCACCCGTGGTAAAAAGCACCTTTCGGGCAGGAATCATGCATTTGTTCAATTCAGAATGATGTTCTTCAGAGTAAGCCAGTTCGATGGCTTCCATTAGGGCACCTGTTTTCGCTTCAAGCGGGTGGAACCCTTTTCCGGCAGTGACAATCAGTGACCCCTTTGCAGCCGTTGGGCGAATTGCAACAGCAACGGGTATACCAATTTGATCTAAACTTGTGGTCTCTGTCACTCTCGAAATCCCGAGAATAGGTTGATAGGATTGGGCAATTCTGAAAGTCTCTCTGAGGTTCCTGCCCCTCAGACTTGTGTGTAGCTTAATCACGGACAGGGACGAACCTGGAATCTATCATACTATTTATCTGACTCGGTATACCATGCAACAGCAGGATCCTCAACATACCAGGCTACCTGATTAGAAGAAGATTCAACGTACCAGGCGATGGTTTGTCCATTGTAACTATTCCTTTCCTGCAATTTGGATCTGACAGCATCAGATAACTGAACACTGATAAGAGAAGAGGACTTTGGCATATGGCATTAGTTTTTCAAAATCTTTCATCAAGATAAGAAAAAGGTCTGAAAGAGGAAAGCATTGCATTGTGCAGGAGATTGTACCACATTTTACCTTATTTCTACTTTAACAAGCAATTCCTGATTTGCCTATGATGAGCATGCTAATCCCTAACATAAAATTGGGTCATACATGGAATATGGTCGCTTAAATATAATCCAAGGTCGTCGTAATAAGGGATGTTAACCGGCACGGCCATAGCTCTGATATCTCCATCACTTTGATAGAAAATGTAGTCAATCCTTTTATTTGGGTCTCTTACCGGAATCGTGGGGTAATCCGCATCGAGATGTGTATCGGTAAATCCTGAGTTGACTACCTTTTCATAGGGTTTGCTACCAGGTTGACAATTGAAATCACCTGCGATAACATGGGCAGAAGATTCAAAAACCGGGAGATCCGTGAATAACACGTCTAATTCACCCAGCCGGATTGATTCCCTGAATTCTCCTCCCCAATTGGAACAAAGATGTGCACTGGTTACCTGAATCATGCCGATGGGTGACTTTATTTGGACTGTACCCAGGTGCCTCTTAAACAGGGCATCGGCTACATCTACCTCTTCCTGGTTTAGATCAAAAGTTGCCTCAACTGGATACCGGGTCAGGATCGATCCCGGAAAACCATAAGGGTAGACCTTGTCTCCGGGATGTTTTCCCTCCAGGAAAAAATAGTTGAATCCGAGGCTGTCAGCCAGGATTTGAATGATGTCCTCAGGAGGGCTTTCCTGTATTACCAGAATATCCATGTCTACCTCCCGATAAAATGCTACGGCTTTACTTAAAATTTTCGGGTCGACCTCAAAAATTTCATTGGGATATCCTGAGAACGCAAGTACGTTGTGGGATAGCACAGTGACAGTGTCCTGGGAATAGACTTGTGCCACGAAGGTCAACATGATGAGTTGGAGTAATAGCAACCGCATAATCATACTTTCTAAGATCTTTAGCAACGAAAGGTAGTCAAAAGGTTCCTCATCAAGTGACGCAATGGAGGTGAATGCTACTACGGAGGAAGGATGCCTTTGATTTAAAGTTTCTGAAGGTTGAATGGAGGGGAGCTGGATTTCCCTACAGTCGCAATGTGTTTTAATCTAAGGAAGCTCCAAGGTTTTGCAATAGATTGCTGGCTCATTGCCTGTATGTTACAATGTTGATCAGATTACGTACCTTATAATTCCTTAGTGTTCACTCTGCATTAGCAGTCAGTTTCTGGAATCTACAAATGATACTGTGAAGATGATTCTCAGACTACTATCCCTAATTTCGCTCTTCTTATCCGGATGTGTATCCGGTACCGATAAGGATCGGAGCACTACCAGTAAATCGTCTCCCACACCCAATATCTTGATTATCGTGGCTGACGATATGGGCTATACCGATCTGGGATCATTTGGAGGAGAAATCAGAACACCGACTTTAGACCGATTGGCCGAAGAGGGGATTCAGGTGACCAACTTTCATGTACTGCCTACCTGCTCTCCAACCAGAAGTGTATTGCTATCAGGAGCTGATAATCATTTAAATGGACTGGGATCGATGGCAACTACACTTACTCCCAGACAACGAGGCCAGCCCGGTTATGAAGGTCATCTAAATGACAAAGTGATGCGGCTGCCCAAGTTATTGCAAAACGCTGGCTATCATACCTATATAGCTGGTAAATGGCACCTCGGGCATGACGAAAAAGATAGCCCAAGCAAAAATGGATTTGACAAATCATTTGTCTTATTACCGGGAGGAGGTAGTCATTACGCGGATAAAAAGCCTCTTTCCCCACCACAGGAGATGGTTTATCGAAGCAATGGTTTGGTAATACCTGACCTTCCTGAAGATTTTTACTCCACCAGGAATTACACCGACAGTCTCTTGACATGGTTGGGCCAGGATAAGGGCACCGGCCAACCTTTTTTTGCCTACCTGGCTTACACTGCCCCGCATGATCCACTCCATGCTCCTGAGGAGTATATCAGGAAATATGCAAATCTCTACGACGAGGGTTATGAGATCATCCTGAAAAAAAGGTTTGAGAGGCTCAAGAGTTTGGGTCTTGTTCCCCCGGACGCACCAGAACCTGTCTGGCCGGCACAACTTCCCAGTTGGGCATCGCTATCATTGGAAGAGCAGCTCATTTCCTCCAGGACAATGGCTGTATATGCGGCAATGATTGACTACATGGATGGTCAGATCAGCAGGGTATTCGATTGGCTCAGGGAGAACAATCAGATCGATAATACTTTCATCGTTTTCTTCAGTGACAATGGAGCCAACGCAGCCCCGGCAACAACTTATCCCGGTCAAACTGATGAGTACCTGGCTTCATTTGATAATCACCCCGATAACATCGGACTGGCAAATTCTTATGTAGCTACAGGACCCACCTGGGCTACGGTGAGCATGTTTCCTCACAAGTTTTTTAAAGGTTTTACCACCGAGGGAGGTATAAAGTCTCCCTGTATTATGCAAGTACCCGGGATTGATCGCTACTTGAGCGATATTCATTCTTTGACTCATGTAGCAGATCTATTTCCAACAATCCTGGATTTTGCGTCGGTTCCATTTAACAGGGAGTTGGATGCGAGATTTGAAACCTTGATAGGAGTCTCTATGAGGCCCATATTTGATGGCAGGGAACCGCTGGAAAGGTCCGGGGGAATAGGATATGAAATTTTTGGAAATCGAGCATATTTTGATCATGACTGGAAAATTGTCAGTACCATTCCGCCTTTTGGAGATGGCAATTGGGAACTTCACAATCTTTCTAAAGATCCTTATGAGAGGTCTGATCTGGCGACTCAATTTCCTGAGAAACTTGCAGAGCTAGCGCTGAAATGGCAGGAGTACTCCACCAAAGTGGGTGTCATTTATGACCCTGTTAAAATGAATCCACAAATGCTCAAAAAATGATTTCTACATTTTGAAGATTGCAGTAATCGAAATAAGCAATGGTAGATGTATTGACAGAGATAATAGTCCAGAAACCGATTAAACTGGTTGCTGATTATGCGGCGGATCCGGATAATGCACCCGAATGGTACGTCAATATTAGATCCGCGGTGTGGAAAACCCCAAAACCTCTCAGGGTGGGATCGCAGGTAGCTTTTGTCGCACATTTTCTTGGCCAAAAACTGGAATATACATACGAAATCGTCGAATTTATTCCAGGGAAAAAAATGGTTATGCAAACAGCTGAGGGCCCTTTTCCCATGCAAACAATCTACACCTGGGAACCCATCAACGAAAATACTACGAAAATGACTTTGCGAAACAGTGGTAGCCCCACAGGATTCTCAAAATTGATGGCACCTGTGATGGCCATGATGATGAAAAGAGCCAACAGAAAAGATTTACGCTGCATCAAAGAGATCCTTGAGCATATGTAGATCCTATTGAGTTCAGAAAATTAAATACCTTGGCCTGGCACGTGACGTACATCCTTTGTCCATCTGCATGCTGCCCGGCATTTTGAGTATATTGTTATTGAGGATATCATGATTGCCACAAGACTGGTGCTTCGGAACTTCTCTGTTATTTTGTTTATATGTCTAATTCCAAAGGACATGAGTGCACAAAATAGCTTCTACCTTACTTCCGGATTTGGTGTCCCTGAATTCTTGAATCTGGGGGTTAAATATGAACATGATGAGGTTCAATTTGGAATTTGTGTTGGAGGAATGAAAATGAGCGACGGGGAAAGCTTGTTTTCTGTCTCAAGCGATCTTTATTGGCACTTTGGTGGAGATTCTGAATTGACAACTACCCTTCCATGGTATGGGCGAATGGGTGTGGTTTATTCTCGGGATGAAAATGATGCCGCTATTCATAAATATTTGTACCTGACTTTTCGAGTGGGTAGGGATTTTAATATTTCTGAGAATTTTGGAATTCAGTTGGACGGTGGTGTCGGTTTGCAGCTTCATGAGAGGGAGATTGAGAAGGCTGGCAGTTTCTTTAGTGTCGACATAGAGATTCCGTTTATACCTTGTATTGGATTGGGATTGTTTTACAGGTTTGATTGAGATTTGACCTGTGAGGTAGTTAGGGATGAGTCTTTTTTGTGACTGTATTTACCTCAGAATACCAGCGAAAGTTAATTAGAAGTATTAAATTGTTTAGTCAGATCTTTATTTCAGGATATTAGTTTATGAATCAATCCATTCAGGAATATAATAATGCGCAATCCACCGGCGATAAGGAGATCTGTAATCATTTATCAAAAGTGATTAACCATAACTTGCCAGAGGCTGAATGTAAAGTATGGCATGCTCATCCGATTTGGTTCCTGGATGGAAACCTGATTGTAGGGTACAATAAGTTAAAAGGTTGTATTCGTCTTATGTTCTGGAGTGGGGCTGATTTCGATGAGCAGAAACTGATGCCGGGCACAGGAAAGTTCAAAGATGCATCTATACGATATACGGATGTCTTGCAAATCGAGGATGTTGAGCTGCAAAGATGGTTGGGAAAGGCCAGGAATATTCAATGGGACTATAAGAACGTCATCAAGCGAAAGGGTAAATTGGAGCGCCTGAAGTAATAGCATGAGTAGACTACCTGGTAGCTGAGGAACTAGGTTTAGATGACAATCCTATGGAGTAAGTTCAGTGTCACTGGTAATAAGCAATTTCAGGAGTAGATAATGGTTCTGATTGCCAATTGAGAAATGTATGTCCTTCAATTTTGTGGGTCATTTTCGTTACCCTCCTGGAGAAAAAAGTAGGTGTTGTTGCAAAATATTAGCTATATTCAATAGGCCCACTCCCTCACAACCTCAGACTCATCTTTAGTTGATTTTCTAACACACAAATCGTAGAATATGAGAAAGCATTACCTGTTTTTTGCCTTTTCCCTTTTGTGGTCTGGCAACATACTTGCTCAGCACCCGACCGTCGTTTTTTCACAGAATAAGTGTGATTATGGAAAACTGGAAGTTATTCGGGAAAGTACGGCATCCGTATTGGCACCTATTCTCAATAACCTGGTGCAGCAAGGCGATTTACTCAATTGGGGAATCCTGGAACACAGCTGGGGAGATGAATGGAACTGGAACATCTACTACGCAGCCAAAGACGTTCCCACTTTCCTTAGCGCTTTTGATGATTTGGTGGGTGAGGCAATGGAAGATGATCCCGAATGGATGAACGAATTCTGGGAAGCCTGTTTTGAACATAAAGATGCCATGTACACCGAGACCATGGGATACACCTCCCTGGGGTCAGGTCCTACAGTGAAGAGCATGACTATGTTTAACCTACCGGAAGGATATACTGGTGAGCAAGTCAAAGCGTCTTTGGAAGCGGCTAATCAGGCCATAGCCGGGCTGGGATACCGGGGTAATGGATATGCATTTTATATGGTGAAGGATGAGAGTGTGGAGACTGAGCAATGTCTGGTAGAAGGAACCTGGCTCAGTGAAGAAGTGTATAATATTATTCACGAATCCGAAGAATGGCAGGCAGCCACTTCTCAGGATAAGGAAATGTGGGACCAGATTATGGCCAAAAGGATGTATCGTCGATACCACAAACTGTGATGACTGGTGATTTGATCATTCCGTGCTGGGATGAATAGGTTATTATTCCATTCTACCCGGTTAAATCAAACTAAAGGGAGACCATACGCAAGCACTGTGTTGTACTGGGTATGGACTCCCTCTGTCAGGCTCAACCAAACGACAGTTGAATCAACTGATATTAGTACTCTGACACATAAAACATTATAGTTTCATTTGGTTTCTTTTCAGCCAGGTCTTCGTTACTTGTCAGTCACGTCCCGATTTTTCCCCAAAAAAGCGGGATTGGCTATACTCCTTCTAAGTGCTTTGACCTGACTAAAAATATTCCCGAATGATTCCTAAAATCTTTATTGTGTCAAAGCACTAGGTTACATTGGATACACTCTGCTCAAACACCAGATCGGCTTTGGTGATCAGCCATGCACGGAGATCATCTTTGTGATCGACTTCATGGAAGTGATCAAACACCCGATGTGAAAGTTCGTCGATGATTTTCTCAACATCATACTTTCCCGGAGCTAACCTTCCATTTTTTTCGGCTGCGTTTAAGCGGTCGGTAATATACCTTCTGGCATCGGGCAAAATGTCTTTCAATTGTTGAATGAACTCCGATCGATCATCCTTTTGTTTGGACTCATCCAATACCTGAAAAGCACTGGCAACCATTCCGTGGAGTTCCTCGAAATGATCCATATAGAATCTTCTTTTTAACTTCCTTTCCATAATTATTTCATTGTATTTACAAATATTAATATATATCAACTTCACTGTCTTTAAATTCGAGAATTTTATGGGTATGAGCAAATGGTAGATGGCTATATTAGCTTATATAGAATTGCTATGAATAAGCCATTGAAAGAGCTAGAAGCTAAAGTGATTCGGGTAAATACAGTTCCGGTTTGCAAACCTTGATATTCTGTCTCCGGATTGGGAGCATTAAAGAGATCTAATTTATGCAGACGTACATATTTATTTTTTCATTCTCGGAGCTTTTCTTTTTTATCTCTTACTGTATCGTGCTCGAATTGTTCCATCCTTCATTTCCATCTGGGGTCTATTAGCTACCGCACTTCTTTTGATAAGTACGTTGGTCAAATTTACCGGAAGTGAGTCGACCCTTTTACAATGGTTGTTGCTGCCAATGGTTTTGAACAAATAAATCTGGCATTTTGGTTGTTGATCCGGGGCTTTATTAACCCCACCTTGGTTGGATGATCGGAAAGCAACAGACCATTAGTTAACGGAAATACTATTTGGCTTTTTTCCCTCAGAGATCCTATCATATTAGCAACAGCCTGCTGTTTTGTTAGAGGTGTACTTTCGATGGTCGCTGTCGTAAATATTTCAGTTAGTCTCAAACGGATAATGAAAAATGCAGATAACGACATGGAGAAGCCAAAAATTAAGGAATTGCCTGAGGGACTTCAACGCTGAACCCTGAAATAATCCCAAATTGATCGTATCTTATAGACACTGTAAGTAGGATACCTATGGAAGAACAGGCCGCCGAGAACAAACCTGAAAAGAAACCAGATAAAAAACCTAAGAAAAGATTTGCCGGGGGAAGAGGTAAAGAGACCCTTTTTAAAGTGTCCTCACGCAATCAGATTGAAATGATCGCTATCGCCGACAACAAGGCCAACATCATCACCGGCATCAATGCCATTATTATGTCGTTTTGTGTCGCTTTGTTGTATTCCGGGTTTCGTGTGGATGATCTGCTTTTGATCGAGAAAATGGAGTTCACCATTCCATTTGCGCTATTATTACTGTTTTGCCTGATTTCTGCAGTTTTTGCCATCCTCGCAGCTAAGCCAGTGATTATTCGTACCCGCCGAGGCGCTGGGGGAACAAATAGTCTCCTTTTCTTTGATTTCTCTCGAAAGGAGTCAGTCGAAAGCTATAAAAAACAAGTTAGGGATTTACTCAGCTCCAAGGAGGCGGTCTACGAGCAAATGATGAATGATCTATATAGTAATGGTATGGTATTGCGTAGGAAATACGCACTTCTGAGTGTCTCTTACACCATATTTTTGCTTGGTCTGGTCATTTGTACCATTTCCACTTTGTTACTGGTGATCTTCCCTCCGGGGTGAGGCAGTCGGCAGTCCCCAGTCCTCAGTCCCCAGTCCTCAGTCGGCAGTCCCCAGTCGGCAGTCCCCAGTCGGCAGTCCCCAGTCAGCAGTCCCCAGTCAGCAGTCCACAGTCAGCAGTCCCCAGTCCTC